>JBFEUX010000345.1:0-2207 GCA_041547255.1 Bacteriovoracaceae bacterium | reverse complement strand
TTGCTTCTACAACTTGAAAACCAAGTTCTACTAATGTAGTAGCCAATAATTCTCTAATACCATCTTCATCGTCAACGACAAGAACCTTTCCAGAAAGATCTCTTTTTTTAGCTTTAGCTTTAGCTTGAGTTTGAGCTGATAGTTTCTCATTAGAAATCGGAAATTCGATAGTAAATGTGGTTCCAACTTCAAGTTCAGAATCAAGACTAAATTTTCCTTTCATTTCCTGAATCAAATTAGCAACGATACCAAGGCCCATCCCCATCCCTTTTCCGATCTCTTTTGTCGAAAAGAAAGGATCAAATACTTTTTCCCTTAATTCATCTGGAATACCCTTACCATTGTCTGATACTTTAATGCGACCCCAGTCCTGTTCTACCTCTGTAACAATTTTTATTACCCCAGATTCAGGATTTGCAA
Source organism: Bacteriovoracaceae bacterium (assembly GCA_041547255.1). GTDB lineage: Bacteria > Bdellovibrionota > Bacteriovoracia > Bacteriovoracales > Bacteriovoracaceae. Next base: position 1,787 of record JBFEUX010000345.1, on the reverse strand, counting down.
TTGCATCTCTTGCATTTGAAATCAAGTTGATAAGTATTTGCTGAACTGAACCTCTCATTCCATTAATATTTGCTACATTGGAGTCCAAATCCAGAGAAAATTTGATACCTTCATGCTCGTAAATTGGTCTTACCAAATCCATTGTTTTCTCTATCTCAGAATGAAAATCGAAAGTTTCAAAGTCACCACGACTCTCTGTAGCATACGCTCGAAGACTTTGAACAATACTTCTAATCCGCTCTAAAGAGATGCTTATCCTCTCCAAATACTTATCTTGATTTTCCAAGGAATCATGAGACTCAAGAAGCTTAGTTAACAAATTTAAATTTCCCATCGCTATAGTCAAAGGGTTATTAATCTCGTGGCCGACTCCGGCTGTAAGCTTACCTATGGAAGCAAGCTTCTCACTAAATTTAATCTGACTTACAAGTTTTATTTTTTCCGCTTGAGCCATTACTTTCTCGGTAATATCAGTCATTGCTCCAAGAGAACGAATAACATCTCCATCATCGTTACGAATGATACAGACTTTATCGAATATAATAGAATAATTCCCATCCTTTCTTTTGAACCGATACTCGTATTCCGTAACATTTTTACCAGAGGAACAGGCCTCCCCAAAAGATTCCAAAACTCTTTCTTTATCATCTGGATGAAGACGCTCGATCCACCACTCTATTCCTGGCTCAATATCATCGGGATCATAAGCAAAGGCCCTTTTAAATCCAATACTACGCTCGACTTCATTGGTGAGCATGTTCCAGTTCCAGATACAATCGTTAGTTGACTGCATAAACAACCTCATATGAAGTTCTTTTTCTTCCAGACTTGAGCTTTCAGTAGACATAAATTTTCCTCACGCTTATTTAAGTACTAAATGTTAAAAATTATTTAACTGAGCGTAGAATTTTAATAACCCTAGTATGCAAATCTCAACCATTTAGCGCAAATCTTGTCGCCTTAACGAAGAACACGAATTACCTTGGTGGAACAAACCTATCAAGTATACCTTAAGAGTAACATCAAACAAAATCGGTAAATACTGGCTTCCATCATAGGATTTTGCCAATAATTTCGATTTGTTGAAGTAGCGCAGTCGTCCCGACCATTTTTTCTTTAAAGTATCACAGCCACTTCTACTGTGACCAAACAGTCTAAACAACTGAAATCATTCAAAAACAAAAACGGTAATTAAGCTGAATTCTACAATTTCAAAGCTTCAAATCCTGCCAAATTTCACTTTCCAAATACTATAAAGCTACACAGGGAGAGAGAGATGAGAGCATTGATAATTATATTATTGTTGATTGGACAAGCAAGAGCTGAACATAACTATAAACGGATTACCAAAGCAGTTGATCTAGTTTTTAAAGAAACTAAAAGTATTACTTCACCCAACAGGGGCTGTAATTCAGATTCAACTTATTCCAACGCTTTAATTAATTTCAAAGTAGAAAGTGCCATTGAGTCTGATTGCAACAGATGGGAAGAATCTCTTCAAAGGTTTTATCAAACTTCAAACGTTCCACAAGAAGCTTATCAATGCTACTGCAACAATTACAACAATGGTTTATTGTTCAATTTATTCTCAATTAATTCAAACTCAAAAAAATGTATAAACAAATACGCCATTAGAGAAACTTATCAAAAGCTGGGAAAGCAATGTTTAAAAAGTTTAAGACTAAAAGTTGATGATTTCATAGAACAAAAAACTGAAGAAGTATCAGTTTTTATGTCCTCTAATTCTTTCCCTCATCTATCCAGACAAATTCTCGAGAGTAGTACTT
>JBFEUX010000387.1:0-1519 GCA_041547255.1 Bacteriovoracaceae bacterium | reverse complement strand
TCATTGTCGGTTAAGTTGGATGCGTCATAAGTGATTTCCACCGGGGCCAGCTTTGCCATTTGTGCTTTAACAGTATCAATATTTTTGTAATCCTTTATAGCCAGGGGTACTTTTTTCCCCTTTTCTTTTTGAACTGCTGTTGTTTTTTGGGTATCGGTCATTTGGGTTTCCTCCTTTTTACCGCAGTTGGCCAAAGACAACACCAAAGCAAATACTAAAATGAAATAGATAAATTTATTGTTCTTCATGATTTTTTCATGCTCAAAGGATCTGGTGAACCTTGATGGACTAAGTGGTTCTGAATTTACTTCACCTAAGGCCGATGTGACTTCTATTAATGTCGTGGATAATAAGATCATTATTAAAGGTGTTAGTTTTGCAAACATTAAAACAGTTCAGATCAGTGATGCCAATGGGTATCATGACTTTAATATTGAATCACAAACAAGTTCACAAATAGTTTTAACAGCTAAAAGCTCCTTTGCCTTTTTAATGGAAGGGGCAATGAATATGATCTTTGCCAATGCCTACGGGCAGGTGGCAGTTCCTATTACCGTGGATCTTGGTTCCATGGGAGCAGCTCCTGGACAAATTTTACAATACACCGGAAGCGGTTGGGCCCCATCCGATTTAAGTGGGATTTCTTATTCTGGGACTTGGGATGCTTCTGCTGGAATTGATCCCGATGTACAAAACAGTATTGTTGCCCAAGATGGAAACTACTTTATCGTAGCTTTGGCAGGAACACATAATCTGGATGGAACAACTAGTTGGGCAGTTGGAGACTGGGCGATCTTTAATGGAGCAACAGGACTATGGGAAAAAATCCCAGCGGGAATCAACTCTCTTGATTGGGCCAATGTAAATAAGACAGCTTCCAGTGTGGGCGATATTGCAGATGTGGATTTGACTGGCATTCTAACTGGTGATGTATTGAGCTGGGATGGTACTAAGCTTGTTGCGGCCAGTTTTACTGATACTGTTTTAACTGAAGCCGAGGTAGATGCCTACGCTGATAATAATGGTTATGTGAAGCCAGGGGTAACAGCAACTGGAACGATCACTGCCACAGGGGATATTTGTTCAAATAATGGAGCGACTTGTTTGAACTCTCTTACTCCGGGAGAGACCAATGACGGTGCAAATGTTGGTGCGGGAACCGGACAAATCTTTAAACAAAAAAATGCACTAAATTTAGAATTTAAAACGATTGCTGCAGGTACCGGAGTCACGGTTACCAATAATATAGATGATGTCACTCTGGCAGTAGATGAGACCGCTTTAAATCTTGCAAATATAGGTGGAAGTATAAATCTTGGCTCACAAGTGACAAACACTCTACCAGTTGCTAACGGTGGTACCGGAGCAGCAGATGCAGCGACGGCGAGAACGAATTTAGGGCTAGCGATCGGAACAGATGTACAAGCACATGATGCCGATCTAGATGCTATTGCAGCACTTGCTTGTGCTGATGGTGAAGTGGCTCAGAAAGTAGCTGGAGTGTGGAGTTGTGTAACTG
>JBFEUX010000286.1:0-3238 GCA_041547255.1 Bacteriovoracaceae bacterium | reverse complement strand
GCCTCTAATGGCTATCTTACCATCGAAGCTGCTCCAGTTATTGTAGCACCCAACAATCCACCTGTAGCTACCAATGTAGTGATCACAGGAAATGCCGTGGTTGGACAAACTCTGACTTTAGAATATAGCTATTCAGATCCCGATGGGGATGCTGAGAGTGGATCGATCATTGCATGGTCCACACCAACAGTTGAAGTGCAAAGAGGAACCAGTAAAACCTATACCATTCCGGCCGGGATGGAAGGCCAACAGATCAGTGCTTGGGTTCATGCTTCTGATGGAAAAGTAGAAGCTAGTACCGTTCAGGCTTCGAATGGCTACCTTACCATTGAAGCAATTCCAGATTCAACAACAGGGACTTCATCAGGGACAACTTCTACCATTCAAACAAATAACCCATACCTTGAACCAGTTAACATTCCTGCTTATGATAGCAATAACTCTACCCATGTTCTTATTACTCCGAGCAATGGAAACTGGAAAGAATCTGTACTCAACAACTTGAGCTATAAGCATTTTTATATAACACCTGGGGACTATAGAGGTTCAATTTTATGGCTTAGATCTTCTGGTACAGAAACGCAAAGAAGGACACTAAGTCTGTACAACCCTTCAAATCCAACAGATGATACACACCCCGCCTCATTGCCAGATAATCAGCAAGCCAACTGTAAATTTAGCATGACCGATAAAGCAAGCTTCTGGACAATAGATAGATTATCTAACTTAGAGGATCCAAATACTGCCTACGCAGTTACTATATATTATGATTCTGATAACAATATACTAAATAGGTTACATTTCAGAAATGCTTACAAGGGTATTTATATTTACCCGGGAGCAGATTTCAATACAGTCCAGAATTCTTATCTCGATACAGCAACCCATGCAGGTAGAATAAATGATGCCCTTGGCGTCGGATTAAAGCATGAAGGTGTTACCAATGGGCTAACGATAGGATCAAAGATAATTAATAATGACATTAGGAACTACGGTGATGGAGTACAAATTATCAAAAGTAGTTCAGGCTCCGGGCATATCAGCTACCCCGATACCATCGTAGATAGCAATAGAATATGGATTGATGGTGATATTTATACTAATGGCGACTGGGCCACAAATGGTTATAATCCCAATGGTAGCTATGCTATTGCAGAAAATGCCATTGATGTTAAAGCAGGCTCAGATGATCCAAACAGACCCGTTATTATTAGTAATAATATTGTGTGGGGATACAGAGAAATCGACCCTTCAACAGGGCAAAACTCTATTGCAGGAGTACCTGTTAATATTTCTTTTGCAGACTCCACAAATATTATCTACGACTCAAACATCGTATTTGATTCCCAGTGGGGCATGCATCTTATGAATTTAACGGGCACTGGCTCGAAAATAATCAACAATATTATTTACGATATAGGACATATAAATCCTCCAACCCCTAAGTTCCCAGAGGGGCGAGATGTCTTTGTATTTACTATTCCTAGAAACTCTACCACAAACTCTGCCAGCGGATTACTGATAGGCAACAACTCTATCATCAACACCGGTATAAATCCGACAAAAGGAGGTAGAGCACTCTACTTTTTAGGTAATGATGATGTCATGAATATTAATAATAATCTTTTAATTGATACCATCAATATCCAGGGTTCTTATACTAACAACAATAGGGACAATAATTGGTATTATAATCACTCGGGTGCGAAACTAGCAGGAACTAATGAACATGATATGAGCAGTGCCAATCCCCAAATGGGTAATTACACCTTCATCTATGGAAGGTATACTCCTTCGCCAAAAAGTAAAACACTGACAGGAGTAATTAGCACATCAAATTCTCCCCATTACAACAAGGCTGGAAGCTCTATAAAATGAATACCTTAACTGCAGATAGCTTTTCCAGCAATAATTTGTGGCAGCTATTTTCTTAAACATATTCCAAACAAAGCCATAACAAACTGTAATTACTAACAAAAAAAAGCTTCATATTTAAAAAGGAATAACCGACAAGTAAAGTACTGTATTCTAATTAAGTAAACACAAATAGAGGGAAAGAAGAATGAAAAATTTCACTTTTATCAGCTATCTCCTGGTCGCCTTCACTTTTATGTCTTGTCTACCCGAACCTAATCAGAATATTGAGAGTTTTGAAACCAGCTCAGACGCCTTAGCTAAAAAACTACGAGACCCGGCCATCTTATCCATATCTGGTCCCAGTAGTTTCCAATTTAAGGCTTCCTTACAAAAAGATATAATGAAAGAAACCTTCACTCTTTCCAACACAGGGGTTTCATCAGCAACAGCTGTAAGCTTTGGTGCTCTTTCCGCACCATTTTCCATTGAAAGCAATTCTTGCTCAAATCGAATTAGACCTTCGCAAAGTTGCTCCTTTGTTATTAGCTATAATCCTGCTACTCAAGCGCAAGCGCTAAACGAACAAACCTTTGCTATAAGTTATTATGATGGTTTTACAACAAGTTCAACTGTCAAATATCTTTCAGGAGTACTAGCGACTGAACCTGTAGTTGTAACTCCCAATGATCCACCGATAGCTAGCAATGTAGTGATCACAGGAAATACCGTGGTGGGACAAACTCTGACTTTAGAATATAGCTATTCAGATCCCAATGGTGATCCAGAGAGTGGAACTATTATTGCATGGTCTACCCCAACGCTTGAAGTCCAAAGAGGAACTAGTAAAACCTACACTATTCCAGCAGAACTTGCTGGTGAAACAATAAGCGCTTGGGTTCATCCCTCTGATGGAAAAGATGTTGGCGCAACAGTGCAAGCCTCTAATGGATATCTTACCATCGAAGCGGCTCCAGTTATTGTCGCTCCCAACAATCCACCTGTAGCTACCAATGTAGTGATCACAGGAAATGCCGTTGTGGGACAAACTCTGACTTTGGAATATAGCTATTCAGATGCCGATGGTGATGCTGAGAGTGGATCGATCATTGCCTGGTCCACCCCAACTATTGAAGTACAAAGAGGAACCAGTAAAACCTATACTATTCCAGCAGAGCTTGCTGGTGAAACCATCAGTGCTTGGGTTCATCCCTCTGATGGAAAAGATGTCGGTGCAACAGTGCAAGCCTCAAATGGTTATCTTACCATCGAAGCTGCTCCAGTAATTGTCGCTCCTAATGATCCACCTGTAGCTACCAATGTAGTGATCACAGGAAATGCCGTGGTTGGACAAACTCTGACTTTAGAATATAGCTATTCAGAT
>JBFEUX010000194.1:0-5688 GCA_041547255.1 Bacteriovoracaceae bacterium | reverse complement strand
TCCACAAGCCCAGCAAGGTTATTTTGAAATTAAGGAACCTGATGAGATAAAGAAAAATACATCTGAACCAATTGCGGTTGTTGGGATGTCATGTAATTTCCCTGGAGCAGCTGATATTTCCGCATATGAAAAATTACTTTTTGAAGGTATGGATGCTGTTAAGAAAATCCCACGCGGTCGTTGGAAAGATAAACCAAAAAATTTAAAGGCATGGGCGGGGCTGATAGATAACCCTAATGCCTTTGATAATGATATATTTGATGTTTATGAAAAAGAATCCCAATTTCTTGATCCGCAGCAAAGAAAAATTTTAGAGTTAGCATGGCATGCTGTAGAGCACGCTGGGTATGCACCTGCAGATGTGATGGGAACTAATACTGGTGTTTATATCGGGATAAGTTCAAATGATTATTCACTGGCCAAAGTAGAAGAGGGAAACAAGGTTGAAATTTATGATGGTATTGGTGGGGCCCATAGTATAGCAGCTAACCGGATATCTTATTTTTTTAACTTTAATGGACCAAGTTGGGCCGTTGATACCGCTTGCTCTTCTTCTCTTATTTCTATCTCGCAAGCTATTGGACATTTACGTGCCAGTGAATGTGATATGGCACTAGCTGGAGGTGTAAATATTCTTTATACCTCACATTTAACCCAGTCTTTTCAAAAAGCGGGTATGTTGTCTCCCGACGGAAAATGTAAAACATTTTCTGACGATGCTAATGGGTATGTACGAGGTGAGGGAGGAGGATTACTACTTTTAAAGCGTTTATCAGATGCAAAAAAAGATGGTGATAAGATTTGGGGGATATTCCGTGGTTTTGCTTTTAATCAAGACGGACGTAGTAATGGATTAACGGCACCTAATGGACGAGCACAAGAAGGTGTTATTCGTAGAGCACTAAATTTTGCTAGGCTTAAACCAGAGGATATCGACTATATTGAATTACATGGAACAGGAACTCCACTTGGTGATCCTATTGAGTATAATGCGATAAAGTCTGTGTTCAAGGATAGAGAGAATGCACTTTATGTCGGCTCAGTAAAAAGTAATATTGGTCATCTTGAAGCAGCAGCAGGAGTTGCTGGAACGATAAAAGTTCTTTTGGCCATGCATAAGGGGATGCTTTACAAAAATCTTCACTTCAAAAAGTTAAATAGTAAAATTAACCCAGCCGGTGCCAATATTGAAGTCGTGACGAAAAATATACCTTTTAATAAAATTATGAGGGCAGGGGTAAGTTCGTTTGGCTTCGGTGGTACTAATGCACATATTGTCCTTGAAAGTCCTTCCCCCGATTTAAGCAATGAGTTAAGGGCATTTAATGTCACTAATGAACTGGAGAATAATGTCTTGCTGGTTTCAGCAAGTACTGAAGAAACGTTAAATAAATATGTGGCCAAAGTATTAAACCGCTTAAAGCAGATTCAACCACAAGATTTAGAAAATTTTTGTTATGCTCACAATAAACGCAGTAGTATCCTCAAGATCCGCGACGTTATTTATTTTAAAGATTATCAAGATGCATTAAATAAATTAGGAAATTATAATTATGCTCAGGGAAAAGTTCGAAAAATAGTAGATAGGTCCAAAGCCTTTCTTTTCACGGGACAAGGTTCGCAAAGTCCTAATATGGAAGAAGACCTATATAACCATTTACCACTTTTTTCTAAGTATTATGATGAAGTTAAAAATCTTTTTGAAAAAAAACATCATGTCGACTTTCAAGCAGTAAATGAAAATATTTATGAGACCAATAATGCACAAATAGCTTTGTTTGCCCAAGAGTATGCTCTCTTTAAAGTTTTGCAGTCAGCGGGAGCAAGTGCAGATTACTTTGTGGGACATAGTTTAGGTGAGATTGTGGCCTATACTTGTGCCGGAGGAATGAAATTAGAAGATGCTGTGGATTTAATTTTTTATCGCGGCAAGTTTATGCAAGAGTCTCCTGCGGGAGGGATGATTGCTGTCTTTCTAACTAAGACTGAAATTGAAGAGTTGATAAAGCAGCATAAGTTAAACTTATCGATTGCGGCCATCAATCAAGTCGATTCGATCGTACTTTCAGGAAAAAAAGAAGAAATAGAACGTTGTGAAAAAGTATTAATAGAAAAGAATGTGCGTAATAAAGTTTTACCTGTTAAACAAGGATTTCACTCTTATCTTATGGATGATGTGCTTGCTGCTTTTGCAAATAAGATTTCTCATTTGAAGTTTTATGATACGGATATTCCTGTTGTCTCTTCGGTGACTGGTAAGATACTAGATGGGGAAAGTGTTAATGCTGAATATTGGGTAAGGCAAATTAGACAAACAACGAATTTTTATCAAGCTGTAAAAAAATTAGAAGAATTTGAGATACAAGAAGTTATTGAAATTGGGCCACATCCGACACTGGTTCATATGATTAAGGCAAGCTTAAAAGGACTGCAGGCTGTCTATTATGTTCAAAATAGAAAGCAAACAGGAATGGCAGCTTTCTTTGAATTTATAGGGAATTACTTTAAAGATGGAAAAAAACTTAATCTATCTGATGTCCTTTATAAGAAGCACTTTCGTTGGATAGATATTCCTTTAACCGAATTTCAGCAAAAAGAATTTAGCTTTAATACATTAAAAAAGGTAATGAAAATGAAGCAGGTAAAACTGGATAAAAGTACTGTTTTAAGTGAAGTTAAAAAAATTGTTGGAGATCAGCTTGATCTACCACTAGATCAGATTGATGAAACCCTGCCGATTATGAATTTTGGAGCAGACTCTTTAGTCTTATTAAATGTTTTGGATACCATTCAAGATAAATATGGAGTTGCCATCGCTATTGCTGATGTTTTTCAAGATTTAAGCAATATTGAGCTAATTGCAAAACATGTCGCAGATAACTCAATTCAGACTGTAGGCCAAGAAGTGGAAGTCGTTGCACAAGATAACGAATTTGATGTTGATTTTGATATGCCAAGCATTCAAGTTCCTGGAAATATTCAAGATATCGTAAATTCTCAACTCGCAATAATGAAAAAGCAATTAGACGTTTTAAATAATATTAAGCCTGGAGCGACGATTTCAAGTACAGTGAGTTCAAATCACCCACATTTAAATAAGGCCATGCTGGATAAATCTGAGCATGAAACTAACGCCAAAGGTGTTTTAGGTAATTTTAAAACAGGAGCAAGTAAAGAAAACTTTCAGACACAGGTTTCTGCTGATTATTTGAAAAAGTTAATTGAACAATTCTCTGAGAAAACAAAAGCTTCTAAAGCGTGGAGTGAAAAGTATCGGCAACCTCTGGCCGATAATAGGGTAAGTGCGGGATTTCGTCCAAATTTAAAGGAAATGGTTTATCCTATTGTATGGGAGAGAGCTAAAGGAGCTTATTTTTGGGATATGGATGGCAATAAATACCTTGATTTCACTATGGGTTTTGGAGTCAATTTATTTGGTCATTCACCTGATTTTATTCAGTCTGCAATTACTGAACAATTGGATAAGGGAATGGCGCTAGGTCCTCAGTCACATATGGCAGGAATGGTTGCGAAAATGTTTTGTGAGATAACGGGCAATGAACGTCTTGCATTTCTTAACTCAGGTACAGAAGCAGTTATGACCTGTATTCGCCTGGCCAGGGCAAAAACTAAAAGAGAAACAGTTGTGATCTTTGAAGGATCCTATCACGGACATTTTGATGGAGTGTTAGGACGCTCAAATGTAAAGCATGAAACAGTTCCTGTTGCTGCGGGAGTTCCAAAGACCTTAATTGATGGCCTGGTTGTTCTGGATTATGGCGCACCTGAATCGATAGAGTTTATTAGGGAGAATGCAGATCAATTGGCAGCCGTTTTAGTTGAGTCGGTACAAAGTCGTTATCCTGAACATCAGCCTAAAGAGTTTTTACAAGAGATTAGAAAAATTACAGAAACATCCGGAACAGCTTTTATATTTGACGAAGTCATTACAGGTTTAAGAGCAGGAGCTCAGGGGGCACAAGCTTTCTTTGAGGTCAAAGCGGACCTTGCTGCTTATGGGAAAATCCTCGGTGGAGGAATGCCGATTGGAGCGGTTGCCGGTAAGCATGAGTACTTAGATTTTATTGATGGAGGTGAGTGGCATTTTGGTGATGAGTCTATGCCTCTTAATGAAATGACATTTTTTGCAGGGACTTTTTGCAAGCACTCATTGGCGATGGCGGCCAGTTATGAAACCCTGAAGGAAATTTCTAAAAATGGAGATGCAATTTACCATAATCTAAATTCTAAAACCGGCCAAATGGCAACGGAGTTAAATCATTTTTTTCAAGAACAAAATATTGCTTTAGAAATAGTACATTTTTCATCACTATTTAGATTTAAGTTCACAGGGAATATGGATCTTCTTTTTTATCATCTCAATCTAAGAGGACTTTATGTTTGGGAAGGTCGAAACATGTTTTTATCTACTGCTCATAGTGATGAAGACATAAATCATTTTATTAAGACAGTTAAAGAAATTATCAAAGAGTTGATTGGAATTGGTTATATTGCCCAAACCAATACAAAAAACATAGAAACAGCAGTAAAAAACGAAAAAAATGTTCTCTCGATGCCAATGACGCCCGCTCATAAACGATTTCAAGAAATGTCTTTGAATTCATCGGAAGGGAAACTCGCATCAAAAATTACTATTGCGATTAAAATAGAAGGTGACTATAACACGGATAAGCTGAAACTGGCACTGGAGGACATCTTTAATCGACACGAATCTCTGCGCTCAAGCTATGATTTAAAGAATTCGCTAATTAAATTTAACTCATTGCCCAGTATTAAAGTGTGTGTGGTTGATTTTAGTTCTTTAGATAATAAGGAGACTGCAGTTGAAAAGTGGTTAGAGGAGAGTGCGAAGCAAGAGTTTGATCTTAGTAAAGAGTGTGCAAAACTAGATCTATTGCTTTTGAATGCAAGTAATTGTGTGATTGCATTTTCTGGCCATCATATAGCGTTAGATGGTTTGTCTTTAGCAATGCTTTCATTTGATGTTGCGGAAACTTACTCCACTCTTACCGGTAAGAAGAAACAGGCAAAAATTAAAGAAGTGAGCTTCATTGATTTCTTAAAAGAGCTTGAACTTAGTCCAGCAAAGCAGGCGGAACAAATTAAATATTGGAAACAACAATATAATGAAATACCAGCACCACTTTTTGCCACCAATGAGTTTGTAGGGGGAAGAATAGCTGAAGATCTAAGCCTCGATTTATCTAAAAAAGTAAAGTTTTATGGCTACCGCAATAAAAGTTCACTGATGAATACTTTGCTTTTATCCTTATTGAAAACACTAAGAGAAGTTTATGGCAGAGATGAGTTTGTGATAGGAATACCTATGGCGGGCCATAAAAATATTTCGGATTCTATGGTGGGAAACTGTGTTAACCTTTTACCCTTTAAATTGAAATATGATGGAACGAAGAGTGATGCTGATACGATTGCGGATATTAAATCATATCAATTGGAATCCTTTCGCTATAGTGAAATTCCGTATGAAACTGTTAAGGCTGAATTGGGTAAAGATATTATTGAAGTCGTTTTAAATGTAGAGCCGATTAATGAATTGCCTGAGTTTGGAAACCTTAAAACAAAATTAATGACTTATCCTTCTTTTGCTTCGGAATATCCCGTCTATATTAATGCAATGAAAGTTGAAGATGAGATTAATTTAACCAT
>JBFEUX010000240.1:0-4173 GCA_041547255.1 Bacteriovoracaceae bacterium | reverse complement strand
GTTCATTTTTTATAAAATTAGGGAGAAAAAGTCCATGTCAAAGACCCTGGATAATAATGCAGTTGGGTATGCGGCCCAAAAAACACAAATTAAAATCAACCAAGTTATTTCAACTTGTAACCTACTCTTTCTTGAAGATTGTACCATTCCTTTCATCTCGCGATATCGAAAAGAAGCCACTGGCAATCTGGATGAAGTACAAATTCGTCATATCCAAGAAGGCTATGAAGAGTACCTGGAAATTTAAAAACGTCGTGCTTATATCCTAGAGGCCATCACTAAGATGGAACAAATGACTCCTGAGCTAGAAAAGAAAATCAAGACCGCCACCACGCTTAACCAGCTAGAAGATATCTATGCTCCTTATAAATCAAAAAAGAAAACCAAGGCGACTATCGCCAAAGAAAAAGGTTTAGAACCACTAGCTCTGGATCTTTTAAATTCCAAAACATCTTTTGATAAACAACTAAAAGAAATTGAAGAAAAATATATTAAAGCAAGTAATGGCCAAGTGAAAAACCTAGAAGAGGCGATTAACGGAGCATGTGATATTATCCTAGAAAAGTTCACCCATGATCCCGAAACCAAAGAAACCCTTAGACAAGAATTTTGGAGATCCGCTAAAATTAAATCAAGTATGCGTAAAGGTGCCGAAGAGATCAAAGACTATCTTAAATTCAAAGATTTTTTTGAATTTGAAGAAAAAATTGATCAAATTAGAAACCCTAAAAACTCCCACCGTTTTATGGCCATGCGTAGAGGGATGACACAAAAAGTCCTTAAAATTGATATCATATTAGAAGGTGATTTTGGTGTCGAAGTTATTGAGGCCAATATGTTTCCTCAAGGGGATATCTTAGGTAATTATGATCTCTTAAAAAAATTAGCTAAAAAAGCATATGATTCTAATATCTCGACCAGTCTTGATTTAGAGTTAAAAACAGAACTGAAAAAGAGCTCCGATGGTGCGGCCATTGACGTTTTTGGAGTTAATCTTAAAAATCTTTTACTACAACCCTATCTGGGCTCCAAGGCAATCCTAGGTATTGACCCAGGGGTACGTACAGGTTGTAAAATTGTTGTCATTGATAAAACAGGAAAGTTCGTAGGAGATCACGTTATCTATCCTTTCGCTCCTAAATTTGATGAGGCAGGCTCAAAACTGGTTCTGGAAAAATTAATTGAAGCTTTTAATATCGAATATATTGCTATTGGAAATGGTACTAATGGTAGAGAAACTTTAGAGTTTGTAGAAGACCATATTAAAAAGGTTCAAGACGGCGAAGTAAAAGCAACCATTATTAGTGAGTCCGGGGCCTCTATCTATTCAGCCAGTGATATTGCCCGTAAAGAGTTTCCTGATAAGGATGTTACCGTAAGAGGTGCCATTAGTATCGCCAGACGTTTCCAAGATCCGCTGGCCGAACTGGTTAAAATTGATCCAAAATCAATTGGTGTCGGACAATATCAACACGACGTCAACCAAGTTAAACTAAAAAAATCCCTGACCGGTGTGGTAGAAGGATGTGTGAACTTTGTTGGAGTTGATCTTAACACCGCTTCTAGTCCACTACTGTCCTATATCTCAGGCATAGGGCCAACGGTTGCCGATAATATCGTTAAGTACCGTGAGAAAAATGGAGGTTTTAAAAACCGCCAGGAACTTTTAAAAGTTCCGCGTTTTTCGCAAAAGATTTTTGAGCAATCCGCCGGCTTTCTAAGAATCTATAACGGGGATAATCCTCTGGATGGAACATTTATTCACCCGGAACGATATTCTGTTTTAGAAAACTGGGCAAAGGCAAAAAATCACAAGCTAAAAGACCTGGTTGAAGATAAAGACACCATCAGTCTTTTAGAAACAGATAGTGAACTAAAAAAAGAAATTGGCGAAATGACTTTTAAAGATATTGTAAGTTCTTTAAAGGCCCCGAAGCAAGACCCTCGTTCCGAATTTAAGTCCATTGAATTTAGAAAAGATATTCGCACCATTGATGATCTCAAAGAGGGACAATGGTACACAGGAGTAGTGGGCAATATCACCAATTTTGGCGCCTTTGTTGACTTAGGAATTAAAGAAAGTGGATTATTACATATTTCACAAATATCAGATGAATTCGTAGAAAATCCACTGGATAAATTAAAAGTCGGGCAAGAGCTTAAAGTACGTGTTACTGAAATTGACCGGGAAAGAAAGCGTATTGGACTTAGTTGTAAATCTGACGACTCACCTCACGCAGCAGGGGCCAGTGCAAGTAATCGATCCACAGGGGCAGCTCCTAAAGGAAAAAAGGGTAAACGCTCTATGCCGGCCAGTAGCGATATCAAAAACAACGCCTTTGCAGGTCTAGCAGGATTAAAACTAAAGTAGGCTGGCAAATTATTTTTTATTCATTATAATAAGTATATGAAGGATAAAAAACTTGTCATACTTGAGAAGAACGATCAACTTATTAATCCCAATGAGATTGACCAGGAGCTTTTTGAAAAGTTTCAAAAGGCGCAAGAATCTAAAGTTGATATCAATGATTTTATCCAAGACTTTTTAGGACAATTTATTTCCCCGCAAACCAAAAAAGCCTATGTGGGAGATCTTGTTGCCTTCTTTAACTTTCTTCGTCGTGGTGGAGTTATCCTCTCTCACCCACGACAAATTGAAGGACATCATTTTCAAATCTATCGAGATGAATTATTGAAAGAAGGATACACCAGCGCGACCATTAATAGAAAACTGGTGGCCATTCGCTCTTTCATAAAATGGGCCCTGGCCAGTAAACTGATTGAACACAACCCGCTAGATATTGTAAAACTTCCCAAGGTACAGACAGAATCCCCCACCCAAGCCTTTGATGACCAGGAAGTAGTACAGATGTTAGCGGCTCCTCAATTAACGACTAAAAAAGCTTATACAGATAAACTCGTCATGCATCTACTTTTCTCTTTAGGACTAAGAAGATCTGAATTGGTAAATATTAAAATCAAAGACATCAAACAAGAACGTGGCCATTATATCCTCGCCATTCGCGGTAAGGGTGATAAGATACGCGTGCTGCCGCTCACCACAGATGTTATAAACACCCTAAAAGAATACATGGATGCCATGGCCAGCTTTGGTATCTCTTTTGAGATGGAAGATTATCTGGTGCAAAGTGCACGCAAGGGTAAAAACGACAAACCCATGGATGGCTCCACTGTCTATCGCACCATTGAAAAATACGCGAAACTCTGTGGTATTAACAAAAGAGTTAGCCCCCATAGCTGCCGCGCAACTGCCATCTCCCATCTGCTGGATACGCAAAAAACCCCGATTAGAGATGTTGCGATTTTTGCGGGTCACTCCAAGATTACCACTACTGAGCGCTATGATAAGCGTAGAGATAATCTAGACAACTCTGCGGCATATGATATCAACTATAAGCTTGCGAAGTAAAATAGCCTTTAAGAGGCGTTAATATCTTTCAATAACTCAACTGTCTTTTTATCAATAAGCTCACCACTAACGTATTGATGAAGAACACTACTAATTAATGTCTGATACGGTAGTCCTAATCTTTGGGCTTCATCTTTTAACGCTAGCAAAATGCTCCCATCAATCCGAATATTAATTGGTATCTTACCAGCACTTTTATCCACTTTTACCTTAGAGCGCTTTTTTAGTTTTTTGAGATCATATTCCTTTTTCATAATTGTGTTTTTCCTTTTTTGTTGCCTTTCGCGCCGAGATTATCCTGATGACTTCCCCATGTTTGCGCTCACAAAAAATAACTAACAAAACTCTTTGTCTTATTGAATGTCCTACGCGAATAAACCACTCTTCACTCTCAATATGATGTTCATCAAAATACTCTTGGGATAATTCATCTGCCCATATACTTTGCGCCTCTTCAAACCAAATATTATGTTTTGAAAAATTACTCAAATTCTTCTCAGCGTCCCATTCGAATTTTACCTTCACATTATAGTGTATATACATTGTAAATACCACCTGTTTCCGAGAAAAACTTGGTGTAACCACATGCAAAGGATAAAATGAGCTAGATTTTTATAAGTAGCTAAAATAACGAACTAAATGCGTCAGCACTGGGACGAGTTTGTACTGGGACGAGTTTGTACTGGGACGAGTTTGTACTGGGACGAGTTTGTACTGGGACGAGTTTGTACTGGGACGAGTTT
>JBFEUX010000411.1:0-1121 GCA_041547255.1 Bacteriovoracaceae bacterium | reverse complement strand
TCATTACAAAAAGATATCATCAAAGAAAGTTTTACTCTTTCCAATACAGGAACCTCAACAGCAACAAGTGTAAACCTCGGTGCTCTTTCCGCGCCATTTTCAATTGAAGCCAATACTTGTTCCAGCCGACTTAGACCTTCGCAAAGTTGCTCCTTTGTTATTAGCTATAATCCTGCGACTCAAGTTCAAGCATTAAATGAACAGACCTTTGCTGTAAATTATTATGATGGTTTTAAATCAAGTTTGACTGTCAAATATATTTCAGGTGTTTTAGCTGAGGAACCAACGCCAGCTCCTCTTTGCCAAGAAGGGGCCACCCAGAGTATTAGCTGTACCCTCACAAACGCCACTGCTGCCAAACAGGATCAACTTTGCCAAAATAATGCCTGGGTAGACAGCGGTAGCTGCTATGCCATTACTTGTGCTAATGGATATGAACTTCAAAACAATTTTTGTGTGGCAGTGGTTGAGCCTGCTCCCTCTATTCTCCCTCCTGTGGATATTCCAAACACAGCATATACTTTTGAAGCAGATGCAGACTCTCTTGAATGGAATGTCTTGGGAGGAACAGTTAAAAGTGGGGCGATTGATCAAAGCTATGGGCACTTGAGAGTTAATGGAACGAGCGAGCAAGCCGTAGCCTTTAAGGACTTTAACGTTGAAAGTGGTACCGAGTACATACTGACAGCGAAAGGTATCACATCTACAGCTACAGGAGATTTTATCTTTATTGAAGTTTTTGATGGATCAAACTTTGATGCCAATAGTTCTCTCGTAAAGTCTAACTCCATTGATGCTACTGGTAGCATGGTAGGCTTTAATAGCTTAACTTTTACCCCACAGTCTCGAGTTATGAGAGTTGCCCTTTATGTTGATGGAACGATTAATCCAAAGTATGGATTTTTTGACGATCTAAAAATCGAAGCAAAACCTGTGGTAATTCAAAATCCTTTACCAGCTCCAACAACCGATAACCCTTACCTTGAGCCGGTAAATATTCCTGCTTACGATAGCACGGACCCTACTCACCTACTCATTACCAAGGCCAACGGAAAATGGACGAGTTCAAACTTAAACAATCCTTCCTATAAACATTTTTATGTGGAGCCTGGTGACTATAG
>JBFEUX010000341.1:0-2324 GCA_041547255.1 Bacteriovoracaceae bacterium | reverse complement strand
TGTTTCTTGTACATCTGCTAATTCAAAAGAAATAGATGATCTGATCAGGCCTTGGAGTAAAGAGCTTCAAGCCCAAGAAAAGTATAGATACCCTTTTGTTGTTAATTACGAAAAAGATGATTCTAAGCTCACTTTCATAGCAGCTGACCATTCAAATGATATAGAAAGCGCAACTTTTAAAACGGTCAAAAAAGTTTACCTGGAAAATAAATATGATCTTATTATCATAGAGCCCTTTGCTTATGATTATGGGAAATCACCAAAATTCTATATAGAACATTCGACAAAGTGCTCTCAAGATAGTTTTAGCCGTTGTAGTGAAGCGGCTTATCTTATATGGCTTAATGACAGTTATAACAAAACTGTATTTTATGGCGGAGAACCAAGTGATAAAGATATAATGCAAGAGCTTCTGAGATTAAATTATAAAAAAACAGATATGCTGTATTTTTATTTCCTACGAAAAATACCTCAAGATAAAAGACAAGGGAAAATTAAGTATCAAAAAAAATATGTAGAAGATTCTTTACGAAGGGCAAAAAAAAGACTGAAGCATAATGAAGATGTAAATTACAATAAGTTTATTTCTTGGTTTGAAAGTCATAATAAAATGAGGTTTGATCTTAAGGAATTTACAATAAACTTAGTCGCTCCATACGACAAAAAGGACTCTTACTTCACTCAAAAAATATCTCACGATATTTCCATGTATCGAGACAAGTACATTGTAAAGTTACTAAAAGAAAAATCTAAAAGATTCAAAAAAATATTGATTCTTTATGGTGGTAGTCATCATGAAAAGCAAAGGTTAGCATTAGAGCATATTTTTGGAAAAGGAAAGTACAGAAAGCTGTATTAGTTTTTTATATATTTCAAAAACTTAGAGGATTGGAAGAATGATGAAGCATGTTTTACTAGTAGTATGTTTATTTTTAGTAAGTTGTTCCGTTTCACGCAGATCCATTCAAACTTTTAATGCGGATATAAAAAATAACCGCTGTGAAGAAGCTGCAAAAAATATCCCTGGTTTTAAAATGAAAAAAGTGAGTGCGCAGCTAACGAGGACACCACTTAGAACCAGTAGTTATCTGCTTACCGGGGTGGCCTATGCTGGGGATACTGTTCTTTACGTTGCCGGTGGAATTGTTGCTCCTGTGGTGGTGTGTATGGTTCCGTTATACCTAGAAGGTAAAGCACACGGAAATGGAAGGTTAACAGCTTGGTGTTATGATAAAGTTCACAACGGGCTCGTTCCCTATGATAAAGATCAGAATTTAATTTCTGTGGGAGAAAAAGTTTATCAATTAACTGAGCAGTGGCGCTGCCCGGATTACAGTGGACTTGTGGATGACTTACTCAAAGTATCTAAGTGTCATTATGAAAATAAAAATTATGCTAAATCAAAAGCACAACTGGAAATATTAATGGATCATAAACAGTTTGGTGGCTGCATCTCTAGTGAAAAGGTTGAGTTGGTAAAGAAAACCCAAAAAAAGCTTTTTCCAGATCAACTGAGTTATAGAGCTCATAACTAGTGATTTAGGGCCTATTTAATAATACTGGTATTGCCATTTGCGTTAACTGACGTCATATATTGATGTTTTATTATAATGTGTATAGTATATCTTCCGCATGGCCAGTGATAAAAAATGCGGAGTGTTTTGATGAAATCAGATTCTATGAGTGCATTGCATCGGCTTTTGGGCCAGCTAAAAGAATATTATCCCATTATAGCTGTTTACTCAGTTTGTATAAGTGTTCTGACACTCGCCACGCCAATTTCAGTACAATCTCTGGTAAATACTTTTTCTTTTGGCCCTTATTTAAAGCCTATATTGGTTTTAAGTTTAATTCTTCTTAGTATTCTTATTATTTTTGGCGTTGTGAAATCGCTGCAATACCTGACGGTGGAGTATCTAGAGCGCATGCTATATGCCAAGGTAACAGCAAGTATCGGAAGAGCCTATTTTATAAGTGAAGAGAAGGAATGTAATTTAATTGCTGACAAAGAAAATCGATATTTTGATGCTGTGGCACTTCAAAAAAATCTTACTTTTCTGGTTACTGATGGTCTTGCAATGATGCTTCAGACTTTCTTTGGACTGATTTTAATTGCCTTTTATCATCCTTATTTTATAGTTTTTGGATTGATAATTCTCATTGCGATATATGCTCCCATTGCAGTATACGGCAAAAAAGCACTCGCTACAGTGGTCGCGGAATCAAGTTGTAAGTATGAGGTTGCAGATCACCTTAAAGAGATAGCACAAAAATGCGGCGATGCAGACTATGAGAATAAAGTTTCTAAAACGGATGCATATATA
>JBFEUX010000303.1:0-2944 GCA_041547255.1 Bacteriovoracaceae bacterium | reverse complement strand
GTGAGGTATTCGAATTGATTATCGATATAATGATCAAACTTTTTAGCGAGTTTAATATTTTGTCCGCTAACTTCTTGCAAGAATACAATATCAGGTTTTTCCTTGAGCAGATTCTCTTTTAAAAGCTCTATGGTTATTTTGGTATTGTTCCAATTAAAGCCCTTGTGAATGTTAAAAGTAAGAATTTTTATTTTCATTTATTTTTCAAGGATTGCTGTTACGCCCATTCCTCCCGCTGTACAAATAGAAATTAATCCTTTTCCTGAACCCTTCTCGTTTAGTAGTGTTGCCAGGCTTGTTACGATTCTAGCCCCTGTGGCCGCAAAGGGATGTCCAAGAGCTAAGGAACCACCTTTGACATTTAACTTTGTTAGGTCAATTTCACCTAAAGCCGCATCTAAACCTAATTTTTCTTTGCAGAAAGTTTCAGACCTCCACGCTTCAAGGGTGCATAGGACTTGAGCAGCAAAAGCTTCATGAATTTCATAAAAATCGAAATCTTGCAGCTTATATCCAGTTCTTGCTAATAGTTTGGGTACAGCATAAGCAGGGGCCATTAATAAGCCTTCATTGTGCACGTAATCTACGGCCGCAGATTGGGCCGTTTTAAAATAGGCCAGGGGAGTTAGCCCATTGGCCTGTGCATATTCTTCCGAACATAAGAAAACACAGCTTGCACCATCTGTTAAAGCAGTAGAGTTTCCTGCCGTAAGAGTGCCTTCTCCTGAAGTTTTGTCAAATGCTGGTTTTAAGCTGGCAAGTTTTTCAAGAGTTGTTTTTCTCAAGATGCCATCTTTTTGAGCTCCATGAAACTTTACGACTTGCTGGTCATACCAGCCTTCTTGGTAAGCTGTTGCTGCCTTATTTTGTGATTCAAAAGCAAGCTGATCTTGGGCTTCACGGGATATCTTCCAGGTTTTTGCCATATCTTCACAACTTTCCCCCATACTTTTGCCAGTGCGTCCTTCTTTTATCGCTGGTAGCTTGGGCAATAAATCTGCCGGATTAAAACCGACAACAGCTTTAAGTTTATCGGGAAGTGATTTTGCAGCAGCTAGTTTTAGTAATTTATCAGAAAAACTTTTTTTGAATTCAATCGGAACATCTGAGTTGGTATCAGCTCCCCCTGCAATACCACAATCAATTTGCCCAAGGGCAATTTTATTGGCAATAAAGATGACACTTTCAAGAGAAGTTCCACAGGCTTTTTGCATATCTGTCGCCGGAGTGTGAGGAGAAAGGCTTGAGTCCATCACAACCTCTCTGGCCAAAGCAAAATCATATGCGTGCTTATTAACAGCGCCCAAGGCAACTTCACCAACTTCTTTTCCCGCCAAGTTAAGCTCATTAATAAGCGCATCCATGGCCGGTTTCATTAAATCTCGAAGACTCAGACTCATATATTTACTACTCGAGCGCATAAAGGGAATTCTTTTACCTGCAATAATGCAGACTTTTTTGGTCATGTTCAGCTCCTTGAAAATACCATTTTCAGCTTAGTTTATAACTGTTGCCATTATATAACGATTTAAATTGAAGACAAATGCATCGATCATAACTCAGAGAGTCATTGTGGAGAATGCTAATTGCAAGCAGCTAATTAACGGGTCCTGGCGCTACCAAATTTAATCGCCCAACCTAATGTGTAGCGGGTATCGTATTGCTCACCAGACTCAGCATTCTTATTGTAAATCATTGTGACACCTGTATTGAGTGAGAATATATTGGCGATATTGATCGACAATCCTGCACCAGCGTAAGGATCATATTGTATGTCATCTGTTTCTGTGGTGGTCACCCCAGCGGTGGTTAGTTCACGGGAGACTTTTTTAGCACGGGCGCCAAGTCGCATATTAATATTGTAGTACTTTCCAAGAATCGGAACTAGACGTAGACCCAAGAGTGCGTTTTGGGTGGTTATCTTAACATCTGTGGTATCGGTCGTGTAGGTCGTGTTACCTTGATTAAGCTCTAGTTCTCCAGCAATCCGCTCGGTACCATAACTCCCTTTTATTCCCGTAAAAACTTCTGTCTTATAACGAGAAGGGGGTGGGTCTTTTTGATAGGATCTTTCAAATCCATAAACCGGTTCAATTGTTAGTTCTGCAGCTTGTGCAGTTCCAAATAATAATAATGTGATAAAAAGAATTGCTTTCATGAAACTAAGTATAGCAAAAAACAGGAAAAAGGGTACGCAGGTAGTTTTGGTAAAATAATCTAGTCAGAAATATTAATGTAACAAAGTAAAATTGTCGGTTATGAGTGGTTTCTTAAAAAAAATTTAGTTCCAACCGATAAGCTTGTTATGAAAAATATTATTTTGTTCATTATATTTCTGTTTGCTTATAAGGCTTGGCCAACTCCAGGAGTAAACTGTGAATCCATTGCTAAGAGCGCAGATTTACCTATACATAATTTTTTGGCATGTTTGCATGATCCCATAAACTTTGCACCTCAAGAATGGTTTCCCCAATGTAATGAAAGAGAAAAACTTTTGTACCTAACCAATGCCTGTGAGTTTGAGGGAAGAACTATCTATCATTGTACTGAAGGGGAAGATGTTTATTGTTTTAACGGTAAGATTGTTGAATTAACTGCCAATAAGCCTATGATGACAATTCTATGTACCAATGAAGAGTTTCCTAGACCGCTTCCAGAAAAAGGCTATCTTACCATGGGGCCTTGTAACTCAGAATCACATTTAACAGCAGATGCCAAAGGATTAAGAGTTGAGGGGAAGATGAGTTGTTATTGTCAAAATAAAGAAGGTAATGGTTTGGCTTGGACTTGTTATGATACCGGGTCCAAGAAATAATGCGACTGTTAATTTCTTTAGTTGCTCTATTTTATCTATCCAATTCATTTGCATTAAATTGTTCGATGTATAAGAAAGATTTAAGAAAAATATCTTCGAAAAAAAACTGTCAGGGTAAACAGGTGCATC
>JBFEUX010000400.1:0-1315 GCA_041547255.1 Bacteriovoracaceae bacterium | reverse complement strand
TTTCTGTGCTGTTAGCATACTGGCATCAAATTTTTCAATATTAGTTTCGCCATCCAAATTGAGCTTAGCGAATTGATTATAAAAGGCTTTGGATAAAGTAAGATTACGGCTTTTAAGCCCAATCGTGGCCGTTCCTAAGCTATTATAGTCGCTTAATCGATTATTAAAATCCTGTTGGTATAGATTGGCCGCTTCATGGAATTTCATAGCTCTGGAACTCGAATACGAACCAACTAGCTTCATATTAAATGCCACCATTTGGAAATATTGATCCAGCGTTGCAAGAGGATATCCCATAAAATATTCTTTTGTTATGTGAGACCACTTGTAATGGATTTCATAAGCATATTCAGAAAATTTTTCAGCTTCTGATGTTGACTCAAATAAATAACCAAATCCAGTCAAGTCGTCTTCTAATCCCTCTGCGCCACATTGAGTTAAATTTTTACATAAAGCATATTTTTTAGCAGCACTCATGATGATTTCTTTACCATTCACATCTTCTGCATCTTCAAAGTAAACATCTTCCAAAGTTCCCATTAAGGGAAGAAAATAGCCTTTGCTTATGGCCTCTCCTATATGATCATTTTTCTGAAAGCTTTTACCTCCATTTGCAAAGCCACCTGGCAAACTTCCCCCAGGTTTTTTGCTCTTTAAATATTTAATCCCTTTATCTCTGGCATTATTAACCATTATGTTGAAGGGAAGATTATGTCCATGCATTCTATCTAAGGCAACAGTTTGCTCTGGTACAAAAAGAGGTCTCGTTGGATCAACGATAAATTTAATCTCTTCTCCAAAGTCCACTCTATATCCATTTTTAAAACAAGCAGATGCTCTACCCCGAACTTTACATGTGGGAAAATCAGCTTTTTCAACAGGATGAACATAATTTGGCCCTATAAAGTATCTGTCAAAGCCATCCATATATAGGATACAAACACCAAGAATTCGTTTAATACATTTTTTACTTACAACTTTTGCATCTTTTATCTCAGGTTTAGCATCTATCTTGTCGCTTTCCATATACCGCCAGGCGGTATCCATACTATAGAGTACATTTCCGTGTTTGAGATTTGCGGCCCCACCGCCAGAGCCTCCGGCAAGTAATAAGGAAAATCCAATATTCTTTAAAATAGCACCAGCAATGGTTGATCCCAGATTTGCCATAGTTGGTAGGGCCAAAGAAAATGGCGCAATCATAAAACCTACCACGATTAATATAAGTCCTACTATGGCCAACCAACCAGGTGGATAGTCATATCCCCACTTATATAACAGTACAGTATCTCCGGTTTTTGGGGGAGTCCCTCTG
>JBFEUX010000061.1:0-13255 GCA_041547255.1 Bacteriovoracaceae bacterium | reverse complement strand
TTGTTGGCTTCTGGATCATTAGCATCCCCCATGATTTTATCTTTAATACATTTTTGAAGCTTCTCCTTGTAGGTTACATCACCATCGCTACCAGCACTTTCTTGACGAAATTTTTCTAAATCACTTTTACATTTTTCAAATTGTGGAGAGGTAATGAGTAATTGTTCATCTTGTTTTTCTTTATGTGCTTCCAAATAAGTAGCTAGCTCTTCTTTACTTACTTTAGAAAAGCCCGACACAGGAAATAATAGAGAAAATAAAAGCAAAAATTTCATATATTTAAATTGTACCTCTGCTTTGTTTTTGGAACAACATACTACGTATATTCAATAATTTATTTGTCTTATTTCAGAAAAACATGGCCGATTATTGTGCTTTTTTATGCTTAGAAAAAGTACAGTTACCCATTAGCGTAGCAGCTGCATCCCAAAGCGGGGTTATATGATCGACACATCCTAATTTTATGGCCTCCTTGGGCATACCAAATACCACTGAACTTGCTTCGTCTTGAACGATAGTAACGGCCTGTTTCATCTGTTTTAATTTTAGCATTCCCTGAGCACCGTCATTTCCCATCCCGGTAAAGATGGCCGCAACAATCTTTTTCTCGCAATTAGATTTTGCCAGCGATTCAAATAAATAATCAACGGAAGGTTTAAAGCGATTAACTGGCGCATCATCAGTTATCTCAACATACATACGAGAAGCTTGATTTACAAACTTCATCTGCTTTCCACCAGGTGCGATTAAAATTTGATTAGGTAAAATCTGATCCCCATCACTGGCCTCTTTAATAGTGAATTCTACGGTCTCATTAAGTCGTTTCGCAAATGCGCGTGAAAACTCAGCAGGGATATGTTGTACCACTAAAATAGGAGGTATCTGCGAAGGCAACATCGAAAATAATTCTTTTAAGGCCCTGGTTCCACCTGTCGAGGAACCAATTACAATAAGACTATCGTGGATATCAATCTCATGAGGATCGGCCATCTTAATTATACTTTGTTGGCGAACTTGTCTTTTTGCCATACTAATAGAAATTATCTTTTTATTAATTGTATCAACCACTTTTGAAAAATTGGATGTATCAGGTTTTTGAATATAATCCACAGCTCCTGCTTCAAGAGCATCTAGTACCAAATGCCCCTCTTTCATAGAAATTGAACTAATCATAATAGTTGGAATATGGAATTTAGGTTGGATTGACTTTAATAACTCTACCCCATTTTTATGTGGCATATGAATATCCAGCGTAATCACATCAGGCTTTAGTTCCACAATGGCAGCTTCAACTTTCAGTGGATCATTAACAATACCAACCACCTTAATCATCGGGTTTGACTCCATGATCTTTTTTAAAAAATTACAAATGGTTATTGCATCATCAACGATCAAGACCTTCACGGGATTTTCTTTGGAAAAAGCTATTTTGTTATCAAGCGATGCTAATGCACCAACTTTAGATACTCTTACCAGCGCCGGTTTTGGATTGAAAAGAATGTCGAACTCAGACTCTCTTTCAACAAATTTTATATTGTCAAAGATTAACTCAAGAGCTGACTTTATCATTTTATAAGTATCAGCCTTACCTACAACCTTTATAATTTCCGGATTAATAATTGCTTTCATTTCCTCTAACACTTGAGGGGTGATATTATCTACATGCTCGATAATGGCACAAGCTTCATCACCATTTTGCACACAAATAAACAGCTCGTTATTAATTCTACGCTGAAATTGTTCGCTATTGGTAGCAGAATAGATCTTCACAATCATTAGTTATCCTTTAAAACAAAATATTTTGCTTGATAAGCAAAACTTGTAAAAGGACCACTGTCTACAGCATGATCTTGTAATCTACTTTTATCCACTCCTTGCACAAAATTGATATCATCAAGAAGAACGTTTTTCGCACTTACTTTTAAAACTAAGTCGGCAGCAGCATCTGAGTGGCGTCCTAACACAATTAAAGAACTCGTTTTGTCTTGATGAGTATGATAAAGTTTTTCAAAATTATCTTTAAAGTCACCAATGTACACCGTATTAGGATCGTTCTTATATTGTCCAACTTCTAATTTTTCTATATTAAACGTCGGATTTTCTTTTTTAAATTCATCAATAATGGCATCTAAGATATTATAGGCCCCTTCGAGCATAAGATATACTGCAGGCCAGGAACTATCACGATTTATTTCTTTTAATACATGATTTATCTTTTTCTTGTCATTATAATGAGCGTAGACACTATAAAAATATTTTTCTGGCGCAACCAGTTCTTTATTTTGGAACTCGCGGTCAATATTGTTAAAGCCTACAGTAGTATGACCAGCTAGTTTCTCTAGTGCGGCCACTCGCAACTTGGTAGATATCTCATCGCCTTTAACAACAAAGTCTTCCAAGCTTGGCTTTTCAATATAATCGCTGGCACCTAACCTTAATCCTTCCATCGCCTTAAATGCATCTTCTCTGGAAACGGAAGAAACAATAACTACCGGAGGGTGGTTGTCATTATAATTTTTCTCTAGATAAGTCAGACCATCCATAACTGGCATATGAATATCTAGCGTCATAATATCTACTTCATTATGCTTTAAAAACTCCTCAGCTTCTTGCCCATTTTCCGCTGTCCCGACAACTTCAAAACCAGGTGTGGCACCAAAGATTTTTTTCAGCAATTGCAAGATAATTTTCGAGTCATCTACACATAGTACTTTAAGTGGATTGGGTAATTCCACAAAGCTCGGTTGATGCTGTACCGCAAGCATTTCCTCTACAACCTTAACATCTTTCACAGTATCTGGTTGAGCAACATATGGATGCGTGTAGATTGATGGACCTTTACTCTCAATCGGAAGCTTCATTGAGGTTAAAGACTCTGAGACTCCTGTAAAGAAAACTCCGGTAGGCTTTAGATAGTTTAGAATTTCGCTACTGATCGATTTAATATCTTCATCACTAAAATAGATAAAGACGTTTCGACAGAAAATAATATCGTATGTGTCATTAAGTTCTTGGTTTAATTTTTGAATATTACCCTGGCGAAAAGTACAATGACGCTTGAGCTCATCTTTTACTTTGACGTAATTTGCAATTTGCCCCTTACCTCTTTGCCAATGGTTTCCCAGATACTTCATGGGAATCGATTTGATATCCGTATATTTATATACTCCATTCTGAGCATTCTTAATGGACTCTTTGTCGATATCAGTGCCTAAAATTTTAAACCCAATATCGTTTATACCCATTTGTTTGAGATGATAATCAAAAAACATCGCCAATGAATATGGTTCATGGCCACGAGAACAAGCAAGACATAAAATATTAATATCTTTTTCCCCGCGATCTTTTACGTTTTTTACAATGCTTGCGAGATTAGCAAGTAGATATTCGAAGTGTCGAAACTCTCGAAAAAAGAAGGTGTGATGTGTTGTCAGTTCAGAAATATAAAATTCATTTTCAACATTTTCATGCTGTTTTAAATAGTGCAAATACTCAGCACTATCTAAAATCCCTAAATCCATCATTCTTTTTCTTATTTTTGTCTCAATTAAAAAATGATGTTGTTGTGTAAAGACATTACCCGATTCTTTGGATACTACCTCTATGGCGTACTGTACTATTTCCGAAAGATTTCCATCGTATTTCTGAGCTATTGGCACTAAGTCCCTCCACTAGGCTGCTTGGTTAACTGAATTGAGAAATTTAAAATCTTTAACGTCAAGGCTCTTTGCCACATCAAGTAGCACAGTCAGACCGTGGTCTTTCTTGTAGACACCAAGAATATAATCTGATTTTACTTGCGATTCTAACTCGGGCATTTCTTGAATTTCATCGCTGCCGAAAACAAGTACTCTATTTATAGAGTCCACGACAACTCCAATATTCATTCCGTCAAAATCAACAATAATGACAGCGTTGTCTACTGATTTTTCATCAGGCTTTATATTTAGTTTTGTTCTAAGATCAACTATCGAAATAACCTGTCCACGTAAATTCATCAAACCAACAAAATGCTTGGGAGCTTTTGGAATAGGGGTTGTTTCTGGAATAGATATAACTTCTCTTACCATCAACAAAGGAATAGCATAGTCCTCTCCCCCCAGGCTGAATTCAATAAAGCGATCCAGATCGATTGATTTATTATTGTTGTCGTTGTTAAAATTATTCATATAAACCTCTCGTTTAAGCCGACATTTTTCTAACTGCAGAATTATTATTTTTTATACTGACCAAATCTTCTACATCGATAATAAAAGCAGGTTTGCCATCACCTAAAATGGAACTACCCATAAAACCTTTTTGATCTCTTATTTCATTACCTAGTTTTTTTATCACAACTTGTTGTTGCTTAAGAATATCATCCACAGCAATCGCTAAAGGCCCTTGCTTGGAGTTAGTAATTATAACAATTTGCTCATGTAATTCTTTACCTTGATCATTCAACCTTAATAACTCGCTAATCTTCTTTACTGGAAGCACATTACCTCTAAGATTTAGACAATGGCCAAGGCCTGTAGCAAAATGAAGGTCATCAACCTGAGGCTTAAGCGATTCCTGTACTTGTGTGATCGGAATCACAAACTTCTCATCACCGACTTGAATAATCATGCCATCTATAATGGCCATAGTAAGTGGTAGTGCTATTCTAAATACCGAGCCTGATCCAAGCTCTGTGTCTACCCGTATACTACCAGATAGTTTTTCTATATTCGTTTTTACAACATCCATTCCAACGCCACGGCCACTAACTTCAGACACTTCCTCTTTAGTAGAAAACCCTGGATGAAAGATGAGTTGTATCACTTCTTCATCACTAATCGCAGAAGTAGAGCTAATAATACCTTTTTCAATGGCCTTGGCCTTGATGATTTCAGGATTAATGCCTTTACCATCATCACGCACTTCAATCACCAGATTGTTCCCTTCGTGATAGGCCTTAATAGTCACATTTCCCTTTTCATCCTTACCTACTTTTAGTCGATCTACGGTATCTTCTAGCCCATGATCAACAGCGTTTCTTACAATATGTACAAGTGGATCGGCCAAAAGCTCTAATACCGTTTTATCAATTTCGGTTTCTTCACCTTGTAGGTGTAAATTGACTGTTTTGTTTAATGTTTTGGAAGTATCACGCACAATTCTAGACATTTTTTGCAATGTAGACTTAACTGGAACCATCCGTAAGCTCATAGAGATATCTTGAATCTCATTACATAGTTTATTAAGTTGGCCAATGGACTTTATGGCCAGTTCATCAGTAATAGTATGATATTTTTGTTGTTCCAGAACTGATTGTAAAATAACTAACTCTCCGACGAAGTTATTTAATGTTTCAACTCGCGATAGACTTACTCGTATCGTTTCATCAATTTCGACTTTTTTATCTTCTTTTAAATTTGGTTTATTTGTCTTTGCTGGTGACTTTCCTTCAGATATAGGCATCACATTGCTATTTTCAGTAGGGGAAAGTTTTTCTTTACCTTCAAACACATTGAGTGCGGATAGATCTAAATCCTCAAATCCATCATCCCCACCAGATGTATTTTGCATGGCCTCTATTTCTGCTAATAAATCTTTATTTATTAAATCCTCAGAAACCTCGAAATCACCATGGGATTCTGTGACATCTTCCTGTGCAGACTCTCGTTCAGCGAACTCTCCGGCGACAGCTTTCGATATTTTTTGAACTAGTTCTTGGCCGTCAAAAGTTTGATCGAAGTCTTCTTTCAAGTTTGTAATCATATGATTAATATGATCATTACATTCTAACAAAACCGATACAACAACTTCATTTATTTCAACTTCATCTTGTTTGATTTTTAAAATAAGATTTTCAACTTCATGGGTGAACTCGGCCACTACGCCAAAGCCAACAGCACGTGATGTTCCTTTTAGGTTATGGGCAAATCTAAAGATCTCGTCGATAAGCTCTTTATTGTGAAGATCGTTTTCAAGCTGCAGGAACGCTTGCTCAGTAGTTTCAAGTAGTTGAGTTGCTTCTTCTAAAAAATCTAATTTGAGTTCTTTTTCAAAATCTTCCATGCATCACTGTTCGGACGAAGAACTTAAAGACTAAAGAAAAAGTTAAGGTATAATTAATAATTTACATAAATTTTATTTATCCCTATTTAACTCTTCGTTTCGTAGATCTTTCCTTAAAATCTTACCAACATTCGACTTAGGTAACTCAGCTCTAAACTCGACCATTTTAGGCACCTTATATCCTGTGAGCACTGATTTGGCATAATCAATAACCTGTACATCTGTGAGGCTGTCGTTTTTTCTCACCACAAAAATTTTCACAACTTCACCAGATTTTTCATGTGGAACACCAACGGCCGCAACCTCTAAAATATCTTGATGAGTGACAATGGCATCCTCTACTTCGTTAGGGTAGACATTAAAACCAGAGACGAGAATCATATCTTTTTTACGGTCAACAATTTTAAAATAACCATCTTCATCCATGCAGGCGATATCACCAGTCTTAAAAAAACCATCTTTAGTCATAACCTTCGCTGTCTCTTCCGGCTTTTTATAATAGCCCTGCATAACCTGAGGGCCTTTTATCGCTAACTCTCCTGCTTCCCCCGCAGGTAGTTCATTTTCATCATCATCGAGTATTTTTACTATTGTCGATGGAATTGGCATTCCAATTTTGCCATTATAACTAGGAAGAGTTAATGGGTTAACACATGCCGCGGGCGAAGTCTCAGTAAGACCATAAGCTTCTATCAAAGGTACTCCGGTTACTTCTCGCCACTTCTCAGCAACTGCTTTTTGCACGGCCATCCCACCACCAAGAGTAAGATGTAGCTTGGAAAAATCCAGTTTTTTAAAGTCTTCATTATTTAAGAGAGCATTGAAAAGTGTATTTACTCCTGTAATTGCGGTAAATTTATATTTACTTAGTTCAGCAATAAAGCCTTTGATATCTCTTGGGTTAGTTATCAAAACATTACGTGCTCCAACTGAACTAAAGATCAAGCAATTAGCAGTCAAAGAAAATATATGATAAAGAGGAAGTGGTGTAATAATAGTCTCCTCGCCCTCTTCGATAGCATTTTTAATCCAGGCACGTGCTTGTAAAACATTCGAAACAATATTTCTATGAGTTAAGATGGCCCCTTTGGCAACACCAGTTGTACCTCCCGTGTATTGCAAGAATGCAGTATCATCTAAGCTCTGCTCGACTGGTTTAAAATTATTTTCATCACCTTTACTCAAGGCCGTTGTAAAATTAATATGTCCAGGGATATCCCAAGCAGGTACCATTTTTTTAACATTTTTAATAACAAAATTAACAATTAGTGACTTAGGAAAGCCCAACAAGTCCCCAATCCCAGTCGTTATGACATGTTTAACAGGAGTCTTAGGTAAAACTTTTTGCAACATATGCGCTGAATTAGTAAAAATAACGATTGCCTCTACTTCCGCGTCTTTTAATTGGTGCTCAAGTTCTCTTTCAGTATAAAGCGGATTGACATTGACACCAACCATGCCGGCCCTCAGCAATCCAAAAAGTGCAATAGGATACTGTAATATATTAGGCATCATCAGAGCAACTTTCGATCCTTTTTCCAGCTTTAAATCGTTTTGCAAATAGCTAGCAAATTTTTTAGTCAAAGTATCAAGTTCGGCATAAGTGAAATCTTTCCCCATACAGGTAAACGCAATCTTATTATGAAACTTTTTATAAGACTGCTCCATAAGATTAGAGATACTGTTATACTCAGTAGGATCAATTTCATGAGGTACCCCTTCCGGGTAATTTTTAAACCATGGATATTCCACTTAAACTCCTTATAAAAAATTCGGTACCTCATTATGATAATCAATGCTCAGGTATAAGCAAATAAGAAAATTTTACTAGAGTGTAGCACTCAATCTTAACGTTTTTGGTAGAGAGTCGGCTGGATAGTCGGAGTACTCGTCAAAGACATCAAAACTTAACTCGCTATGATAATAAAGATAACTTATATTCAGACCTGCGCGAGTTATATCTGCTTCTATGTCAATACTTTTGCGAATACTTCGTATAGGCAATACTTCTTCGTCGAACTGCTTTCCCAGCACATAGTCTTGATTAAAATAATAGCCAACCGGAACCTGTAAACTCTTTTGAAAAACCATTGTCTCCAACAAAAACTGCCCACCAGGGTTGAGATGATTTTTGATAAACTGCAGGTATTTTTTCCGCTGTTCAGCAGTGGTTAAACAATGCCACAGATGTGAATCAATGATTAAGTCAAACTTTAGGGACAGGTTTTCTGTAGAGGTCACATCGTGAACTTTAAAGTTAAGTGGCATAGATTTTAGATCCGCGATGGCCCGTGCATTCATGATGGCCAGATCTGAATAATCAACCCCCATATAATAAGCAAACTTAGGTGCCAGGTAGTGAGAAAGGCTTCCCATCCCGCAACCTAGCTCCAGACAACTCATATCCTGCAGTTTTGAATCTAGCTGAAACTGTGAGCTGTATTTATCGATAAAGTCTACCAAACTCTCCCTATTCTCAGCGAAGTATTGCTCTATTTTTGCTAAATTCCGGATCTGGATGAATTCAGGAGTAAACTTTTTATATGCGTTATTGTATAGTTCTTTAGCAGTTAACATAATTCAATTTTAACGGATAACTAAAAAAAAACTAGTAAAATGAAAAATTATCGTGAAATCATAACAGAAGATGGCAGCACAACACTTTTTTCTAAGTTATATGACGAAGCATGCCACTCAACTGCTGGTGCCATCCAGGAAACTCAGTTGCATTATATCCAAGGATGCCAAGTCGAAAATAAACTACAAAATCAAACAGCGATGAATATATTAGAGGTGGGCTTTGGCACAGGTATAGGATTTCTGGAAACCTACAAAGTGCTTAGTAAGTACCAAAAGGCCGTTAATTTTATCTCCCTTGAAATTGATAAGGAATTAATTGAAATCTTTGCTAAAAATTACGGATATGAATTTCTGGAAAATAGCAATACCTACACTTTGAAATTAAACCACATAAACTTAATAATTTACCTGGGTGATGCCAGAGAAACGATTAAGCAAGTTAAAGAAAAATTTCACGCGATCTACCAAGATGCTTTTAGCCCTAAGCGTAACGCAGACTTATGGACCACAGAATGGTTTAGTGCTCTTAAAGAAAGATCTTCTCAAGACTGTATCATGAGTACCTACTCTGCCTCCTCCTCTATTAGAAAATCCATGATCAGTGCGGGCTGGAAACTCTATAGCGGTGATAAGTTTGGCCCTAAAAGAACCTCAACAAGAGCACGTTTAACTGGTGAAACTGAAGCTGCAATATCTGACAAATTGAAACGCAGCCCGGCGCAAGAACTTACTGATAGCAATCGCAATGAATACAAACTAGGATAGTAAAATGAAGAGAACAGCAATTTGCGAATTACTCAATATAAAGTATCCCATCATTCAAGCCGGTATGGTCTGGGTATCCGGTGCAAAACTTGCTGCGGCCAGTGCCAATGCAGGTTGCCTAGGTGTGATCGGTGCCGGCTCAATGAAGCCTGCATTACTAGAAGAACATATCACCAAGGCCCAAGCATTAACAAATGGCCCTTTGGCAGTAAATATTCCTATCATGTATCATGGGGCACAAGAACAAATTGATCTTGCCTTAAAACTTGGAATAAAAATTTTTATTATGAGTGCGGGCTCACCTAAAAAATTTACAACATATTTAAAAGAAAAAAAGGCGATTGTCATTCACGTAACCAGTACCCCTGCCTTAGCAAAAAAGTGTGAGGATGCAGGCGTTGACGCCGTCATCGTGGAAGGCTTTGAAGCAGGAGGACATAATGGCAGGGATGAGCTTACCAGCATAGTGCTTATTCCCCAGGTGTTAAAAGCTGTAAACATTCCCGTAATTGCAGCTGGTGGCTTTGCAGGAGGAGCCTCCATTTTGGCCGGACTAGCACTAGGGGCCCAGGCAATTCAGATGGGCACCCGCTTTATGCTTACACAGGAAAGTAGTGCGCATGAAAATTATAAAAAGCGTTTAATTGAAGCAACTGCTACCGATACAATGCTCACAATGAAAAAGCATGTACCTGTACGTTTGGTTAAAAATAAATTTTATGACGAAATAAAAGAATTAGAAGATAATTGTGCAGACAAAGAAACATTGATTGAACATCTAGGTAAAGGTAGGGCCAAGGCAGGTATGTTGGATGGTGATATCGACAATGGAGAGTTGGAAGCTGGCCAGATATGCTCCGCCATCGAAGATATTCCCACTGTTGCCGAACTGGTAACAAGCTTAGTAAATGAATACCAATTAGCAAAAAAGGCCCTATGTTAAAATATATATTAGTTCGTCCTCATAACACGATTATTAAATTCATTATCTGGACTAATGTATTAGTCTTTGTATTATGGTCTAGCGCCTCATCCAATAGAGACTCATTTATTTTTATGGCCGAAAACTTTCTAATAAGTTGGAACCACCTTGCAGATGGCCACTACTGGACACTACTCACAGCATTCTTTTCTCATAATATGTTTTTTCATATTTTTCTAAATATGTATGTATTGTATGGCTTTGGAGTCACCCTTGAAGGAATCTTAGGAGCGAGGCGCTTTCTAATATTTTATATGGCCGCAGGGCTTTTTGCCTCTGTATGCCACGCCCTTGTGTGTAAATTTTTGATTGGCCATCCAGAACTACCGGCCCTAGGGGCTTCTGGTGCCATTACCGGGGTTATCATGTTATATGCACTTATGTTTCCTAAAAGAAAAATATTAATCCTAGGAATTATTCCCGTGCCAGCGCTGACAGGAGCACTTCTGTTTGTAGGGTTAGATATCTGGGGCCTTGTCGCTCAAAGTACAGGCGGTGGATTACCAATTGGCCATGGTGCCCACTTAGGCGGATCTATATTTGGCTTTATTTACTACTTTCTTATATCCAAACCAAAAGATCCTTATATTGTCGAGATATAAAAAAGGCCCTAAAAAAGGCCCTAAGAAAGGGCCTTTGTATTATTGTCCAGTTTGAAGTCTTTTAATTCGTTCGCCCAGGCTAGGGTGTGTTGATAACATTGCCCGAAAGCCTGTTTCTTTTGAAGAAATTTTAAAGGCGGCCATATTCTGTGAAGTCTTATCAAACGCTCCATGCTCATAAACACTTTGTAATTTTTGAAGGGCCGCAATCATATTCTGACGTCCGGCCAATTGTGCGCCACCAAGGTCTGCACTATATTCTCTCATTCTTGAAAACCAACTAGTAACAAACATACCAAGAAAGCCAAAAAGCACTTCAAATATCATAGTGGTCACCCAATAAGCTATGCCACCGATAGGAGAACGATCATCATCTGAGCGCATGGCCTGCTGAAGTGCAAAGGCAGCGATTCTAGCAAAGAACATAACAAAAGCATTGATCACCCCTTGAATTAGGGTCATGGTCACCATATCACCGTTGGCAATATGAGCTACTTCATGGCCCAAGACACCTTCAATTTCTTCTTCACTCATATTCTGTAAAAGTCCTGTTGATACAGCGACGATAGAATTTGACTTGGAAGGGCCGGTGGCAAAAGCATTTACTTCAGGTGAATCATAAACGCCAACTTCTGGCATTTTTGGCAAGCCAGCCGCTTTGGCCAGCCGATGAACTCTATTAACCAAAGAGGAAAATCTAGTATCAGTATCTACAACTTTAACGCCCATTGACATTTTAACCATGAATTTTGACATGGCCAAAGAAATGAATGAACCGGCCATGCCCCAAATACCACAGAATATTAATAATGCTTCATAATTTAATCCGTAAGCATCAAGGTAAGGTCTTACGCCCAAAATGTTCATAAAAAGGGAAATAGTGACAATTACCGCCAAGTTCATGATCATCCATAGACCAAATCGTTTAAACATAAAATCTCCTTAAATCGTTTATACACCTTAAAGATAATGCCGCAATTTTAAACGTCAACCCTTAGTTTTTACATTGATAAATGAAGGACAAAGCCGTAAGATTTTGTTGAGCAAAAAAGGGCACTATTTCATGTCAAAAATTCAGCAAACTTTGGGAATCACAATTATTTTATGGTTAAATACCAGCATGGCCCTTCCACTAAAAATACTGCACTACAATATAAAAGAACTTGATTCAACTAAGATTGCAGATAAAGATAATCAACAGATTTCTTTGGTAAAGAATATAATTAAAGCATACGACTTCGATATCCTTTCATTAAATGAAATACAATACGACACTCCAGGCATTCCAAACTCCCAATACAAGACAAGGGGAGATAATCTAAATAAACTTATACAAAAATGGGAGCTAAAAGGTTACCAGCAATTAAGTTTTCATCCGGCCAACACAGGCAAAAATGCTAAAAGCAAAGCAGACGGGAGCTATTATACAACACCTGATGAGATGCAAGCTCGCGAACATGCCGACCAATTAAATTTTGGTACCATGCCAGGCCAATATTCCACAGCGGCCATTATCCGTCCCAAACTATTAGATGAATTTGTGATTAATGATTTAAAGTGGAAACAATTTAATCCCCGTGCCGACTTTTCAAAATTTAAAACAGCAAATGGAAGTACTATCCCAGAAGACATGCTCTTATTTGATAAGAATTTTACTGATCTTACAATTCAGTATGAAGGTAAAACTGTGCACATCATTCTTTTACATGCGGTTCCTTCCTTTGGCTTTGGCAATCCGAATTCGATCAATGACTTCAGAAATGCTGAACAACTAAGATTTCTGGAATGGTATACAACAGGAAAAACAGATTACCCAACAAAACTCAAGGGAATAGAGCCTCTCCCCAAAGGAAGTTATTTTATTGCAACTGGTGATTTTAATGTTGATATCAACGACACAGACAGCGCTGGAAGCAAGGTTTTAAAAAATATCTTTAAGAAAACTAATACCTGGATCCCCGTATCACAGATGAGTTTTACTAATGAAACATTTAACTCAACAACACAACCCCTTCGTCTAATGCTAGATTACATGTTTACTTCAAGAAATATAAAAGCAAAGCAAGGTAAAATTATTCATCCCGACTTTACAAAAACAGAATATCAAAACTTTAAATTAGCGAGTGACCACTACCCCATATATGGAGAATTTATTTTAAAATGAAATACTTAATCTTATTATTATCAATGATTCTTAGTTCTTGTTCTTTGGCACCCTTTGGGCCTACCACATCTGGACGCACTGTGGGCCAAGGGAATATTCATGCTCAAGTAGGAAATATTA
>JBFEUX010000141.1:0-7649 GCA_041547255.1 Bacteriovoracaceae bacterium | reverse complement strand
TGGGATTCTTACTTAGGGTTGGCTCCTTCCATGGTAAATTGATTTCCTCGCTTTGGCCGCCACAAGCGGCGAGTATGAATCCAGATAGGAGTAAAAACACTAATTTTTTAGACATAAATTAATTCCTTATTCTAAAGAATTCATATGTTTTTTATGAGATTTAGAATTAATAGAATAAAAAGCACTGACTGTATGTATAGATATAAAGATTACACGGTGTTTGGCATTTAAAAAAAGGTCACGATAACCGCGACCTTTACATTTAGATATCTTTAGAAAATAATTTTTTAAAACTAATGCCCGGATGTTTTAGGATGGCAGAAAAATATCTCGGGTTGCATATTAACCCCAGCTTCTGCCATTTTCTGCTTAAGATCTTCTGAGTTAAAGAAACTTTTAGCGTTGTTTAGGTTATCCCATTCAAATTCGCCGATAACATCCTTAGGGTTATCATCAGTGGTATAGATGAAATAACTTTTTTCTCCCGCATTTTTGCGCATACCTTCAACTGAATTAAATACATTAAGCCACTTGGCATAGTCATCTACAGTGTGTCTAACAAATACTTTATCCATTTTTTCCTCCTTAAACTCTAACCAGTCTAATAGATAGCTAGAGGGCAGACGATCTAATCTCTCAATCAATTCAATGATAAGAATCAATGAGCTTTAGCAGCTCCTACTGTACTGTCATAAAAAACTTTTCAAGTAGTTGCTCTATCTTTGTGGGGATTTTGCTCATTTACTTAGTAAGTTTTTCAATTCGTCTTTAAAGCTTTTGCAAGGCAGCATATCTTAAGGTAACTTAAGGTAACTTAAGGTGATAAAACAAAATTATAGGCGGTCTAAATTATGAAAGCAGTAGTTTGCGTACTTCTTCTATCCTTAATTAGTGGTTGTGAATATACATCTAATCCAGTTATGAACAATGCTGAAGAAACGGGCGATATTCGTTCTGGAAATTCAGCTGGGGATATTGTGTCAGGAGTATATTTTGATACAGATGTTTACCCTATTTTAAAAAATAACTGTATGACTTGTCATACACCTGGATCTCCAAAAGATTGGTCCAATTATAAGGTTGTGAGCCAAAATATAGACCTTATTTTAAGTGCTATTAATCATGAAGCTGGGCGAATGCCAATGCCACTAGGTAAAGGTAAATTGGATACTGAGCTGATTGCGACCATCCAAGAGTGGGCCGATAGTGGATTAAAGGAAGTGAGACCTGTTGTTGCCACCCCAACTCCGACACCAGAAGTGCCGTCTACGCCAGAAACAGGGCCAGCGCCGGAAGTTCCAACTGAAGAAGAGATAACGCCCACAACAGAAGGGCCTAACGATGAGCAAATGATTGCATATGGAGCAGAAATTTATAAAAACAACTGTTCATCTTGTCATGATACAAAATCAATATATGCTAATCTCGCGGGACAACCAAGTAAGTATCTTTATAGCCAGTTGAAGGCTTTCCGAGTGAAGAAAGGTTCACCTGGTAGAAGAGTTGATCCAATTATGAAACTTTATGCCACAAGCTTTTTAAATGGTGAGAAGGATATAAAAGCGGTCTCAAAATACTTAGAGTCGGCAGATCCATGTGCCATTCCAGATGAGATTGTTGATTTAGTACTTGCAGAAGGTGATGCCAAGCCAGATCCCATTAACGGGCAGAAACTATTTGATTCACAATGTGTTTTCTGTCACCAAGCCGGCGGTTCTACAGAGTATCCAAATCTATATGGTCAAAATACACAATACCTTTTAAAACAATTAGAAGACTTCAAGTCTGGAGCTCGTTCTTCTGCCACCATGAGTGGGATGGTAATGGGACTTACTCGTCAACAAATGATTGATATTAGTGTTCATTTAAATAATAAGTCTGAGTGTAATTAATGAAAATTTTAAGTTTAGCTTTTCTTCTTTTCTTATCTAGTGAAATTTGGGCCCGGCCACAATATGCCGTAAGAAGAAAGTTGGTGAACTGTATGAGTTGCCACTTTAATCCTGCTGGAGGTGGCCCACGAAATATTTTTGGAAAGAGCGTTGCTTTTAGAAGCCATAAACCAGGAGTCTTTTCTAAGCAAGATCTTGTCTCCGTAGATTACCGCGCTGTCAGTATAAATACGGCCAAAGCCAAAAATGAAAATCCTAACGGTGAAGGTATCATGACTTCAACGGTGTCAGGTGCGGTTCCTGTGGTTCAAAATGACGATGGAAGCGATATTCACGCCATTGCGACTTATGACTTTGGTGGTTTTGCCCCCAAGGCCCGAGAAACCTATGCTCGTTTTACTGGCACAAGTGAAGGAGTGCTCACGGTAGGGCGTTTTAATATCCCCTTTGGCCTTGTAACCGATGAACACCGAACTTATATACGTAAGATGACCAAAACTGATTTGAATATGTTTGAAATGGGGATGATGTATTCTGATACTCCAGTGGGTGGTCTCCACTATGATTTGGCCGTAGTTAATGGCTATCAGAATGCGGGAGGTCTTCCGGATGCGGGTAATAACTATGGAGTGGTCGCCAATATTAGGACTAACTTTAATAGCTCTCCAGTGATGCTTGGTCTTAGTGGTCTCTATAACAAAGGGCAGATCAATCCAACAACAGGACAAATTAGAGAAAATGATCCTTGGGCACTTTCTGTATATGGAGGTTTTTCGCTTGAGAAACTAGTACCAGGATCCTTCGTCGCCGAAGTTAGTTATGCCCATAATTTCAATCGTCCTGAGTACAATCCTAATTTAGGATATTTTATCAATGCCGTAGAATCGCCTACTTATTATGCTGAAGTTCAGGACAAACATGCTGTCGGTCTTATGAGTAGAATAGATATCAATTTTACCCAAAAGTGGACCTTATTTTATAAGGTAGATGCCTTTGCTCCAGACCAAGAGCATATGAAGGATATCTTTTTATTAAATAGTCTTGGAATGAGACACTGGTATAGCTCAAATGTTGATATTGATTTTCGTTATGAACATGCGGAAATCCGCAGAGAAGGTCTAGAGGATACAGGTACTCGGGCCGGTATGAGTAAATTTCTTATTTTAGGTAGAATTTGGATATAGGTTAAATTATGAAAAAATTATTTATTTTATTGATGAAAGCAACAATCCTTTTAAGTTTAGTGGAGAGCAGTTTTGCTTTTAACCCAAGAAGAACATTTAAGAAAAAGTGTTCTAAGTGTCATACAATAGGAGAAGGTGTAAAGAAAGCAGCTGATCTTGCGGACCTAGAAAGTCGTACAGAAAAAGCAAAGGTCGTTCATCTCTTAGTATCAGATGAAGACCCTAACCATAAATTTTCTAAATATAAAGGTAGTAAAGTAGACGAGCTACTGGAGTATATTTATGCCAAAGGTGCAGGTTCTACTTCTGATATTAAGGCTGGTAAGGGTAATTTTGCGGCAGGAAGATATCTTTCTACTACTTGTGTTGCTTGTCATGGAGCTGCCGGCTATGCTCGCAATAATCAGTTTCCTAATTTACGCGGACAAAATGCTCAGTACCTTATTAATCAAATGATGGCATTTAAAAACAAAACAAGACTGGATCCGAACGGAAGTATGAATGCGATGACTCAAAGTTTAACTGAGCGGGATATCGTTAATCTGGCCACCTACTACTCTCAATTAAACAATTAAATATAGCCTAAAGTAAAAAATTTTACTTAAATCTCGGCCATTTCTTGCTAGTATTCTTATGTGAGAGAATTAATTAAATACTTTAGTCATCGTCATATCCTCGCCAATGCTATTTTTATTGGCGTTCTTTTGTTGGCCATTTTTATCTGGAAAACAATTGGTAAAGAAGAAATGCCAGAGTTTGCCAGTAACTGGATTCGCATTAATACTATTTATCCCGGAGCACCTGCTGAAGATGTTGAGCTCTTTGTTAGTAAACCCATTGAAGATGAACTAAAAGGGGTCGTTGGCATAGAAGAGGTCATTTCAACATCCAGTGTGGGAGTCAGTAGTATTCGGGTTATTGTGGATGACGACTATCCAGATAAAGATGAAGTGGCCAGAGAAATTAAAGACGCTGTCTTGCGTACCAGCCTTCCTGCAGAAGTAA
Source organism: Bacteriovoracaceae bacterium (assembly GCA_041547255.1). Lineage (GTDB taxonomy): Bacteria > Bdellovibrionota > Bacteriovoracia > Bacteriovoracales > Bacteriovoracaceae. The sequence goes on along the minus strand of JBFEUX010000141.1, from coordinate 3,568 downwards.
GAGATATTCCTAATATCCGCCAATTTAAAAGCTCAGAAAAGGCCATACTTGATATTGGTTTCTATCACAAGAAGGTAAAGTTTTTAGATGCAAAGACTCGAGCAGAATTACAACAATATGTTTTGGGTTTTGAAAACCAACTGTTGGCCTTAAAGGAAATAAGCTCTATTGACCGTACCCATTATCTAAAACCAGAGCTACAGATCTTAGTGACTCCTAAAGATAATCAAAGATTAGAGATGTCCCTTTCCGAAATACATGATCAAATCAAACAAAATCATATCAGAGTCCCCATTGGGTCTATGCAAGACAGAGGTGAAAGTAAAGTTACTGCACTTAACGAACTAGAAGATGTCAATTCACTTAGCTCTCTTATCATTGAGGGTAACTATGAAGGCTATGGAGTGAAGTTAGGCGAGCTCGCCAAAGTACAAGATGGCTTTGCCAGAACCAGCTCTATTCTTAAAATAAATGGGCACGAGGGGGTTTTTCTTAATATCAAAAAAAGTCTCTCCACTGATATCTTAACTGCTCAGCACGCAGTCATGGATTTTATTGAAAAGTTTAAGATGGGCAATAAAGACGCTCCAGTTGGCATCGTTCTCATGGATGATGAATCCTATGCTGTTACCAACCGACTTAATATTGTTAGCTCCAATGGACTAGTTGGTTTTTTTCTTATCGTAGTTATTCTTTTTCTTTTCCTGAACGCCAAAGCTGGTTTTTGGGTTGCCATGGGCATCCCCTTTTCAATGGCCTTTACTTTAATAGTGTCCCATTTGATTGGCTTTACCGTTAATAATATGACTTTGGCCGGTATCATTATTGTATTGGGAATTGTAGTTGATGATGCCATTATTATTGCTGAAAATATTTCTCGTTACCATGAAGAAGGAATGCCCTTAACCCAAGCTGCTATCACGGGAACTTATGAAGTCTTTAAGCCTATTACTGCCAGTGTGATTACCACCTGTGTGGCTTTTATACCACTTTTCTTTTTTGAAGGATTTTTTGGTAAACTGGTAGGCTATATCCCTGCCATTATTATCTTTATGCTAGTTGCATCTTTATTAGAATCGCACTTTATTCTTCCCTCTCACCTTTCAGCCAAAAATAGACTGCTAGATAAGTTTTCAAAGAACGAAAACCAAAAGAGCTGGTTTCACAAGTACGAAGCGCTTTACAAAGAAACCTTATTAAAATTATTCAAACACCGCCCGCTGATCTTATCCCTTTTTATGATTATGTTATTAGGTGCGTTTTATCTTTTTCAAACGAAAATGAAATACGTGATGTTTCCTCGAGAAGAAAGCCAAGAAGTGTTTATAAAAGTAAAGGCACCAAAAAGCACTGTAAGGGAAGAAACCGCCAAGCTGATTGCTCCCTTGGAAGAAATTTTTGTTAAAGACACCGAAAATATTGTGGGGGTCAGATCCAGTGTTGCCCTATCTCGTCGCGGAGGAGCTGTTCGAGAAAATGAAGCCAATATCCTGGCCGAATTAGTCCCCGCAGACGACAGAAAAACCCCTTTGAAGCAGTTGATAAAAAAATGGAATGCAGAAGCTAAATTAGTTCCAGGATTAGAGTCAGTCAAAATTATCAAGGGACGTTGGGGGCATAGTTCTGGTAGTTCGATTGAGTTACAAGTGCAGGAAAATGATGATCAAAAACGAGATGAAATCGTTGCTATTCTCGAACAAAAAATGAAACAAATGAAAGACCTTATCGATGTAGAAGTGGATGAGCCTCTAAGAAAAAAAGAGTATCTCTTTAAACTTAAACAGGACCGACTGATACGTTACGACGTTTCTCCCAGCGTTGTCACAACAACCCTAAGAACTTTTGTAGAAGGCTCTATCCTCTATTCAATTAATAAGGGAGAAGAAGAAATTGATGTCCGCTTAAGCGTTCCGGATGAATACAAAAATGATCTCAAGGAATTACTCGATTTAAGAGTAGAAAATCAACAAGGACAATTGATTTACCTTAAAAACATTATGGATATCGAAGAGGTAAAAAGACCAATTAATATTTCTCGTGTAAATTATAAACGTACCACCATGCTGTATGCGAATCTGTCCCAGAATGCCAAGACCACTCCGCTAGAAATTGCACAAACCTTAGAAACTAAAGTATTCCCTGAAATTTATAACCAATACCCAACGGTAATTTTGAAATTCAGAGGTGAAATTGAAGACTCCCGAGAAAGTCGTGGAGAATTCAAAAACTCAGTCATCTTCGTCATCATTATGATCTATATGATCTTAGTTGTGATGTTTGACTCTATCTCCCGCCCCTTTATTATTCTCTCTATCGTTCCTTTCGGACTTGCCGGAGTTGTTTATGTTCTCAATATCCACGGAATGAGTGTGTATGGGTTCTTTTCCGTGATTGGTGCCCTGGGTATGATTGGTGTTGTTATTAATGACGCAATTGTTATGATTGATAAAATTGAATCGAGGCAGGCCAAAACTGATGAGCACTATTTAGAATCCATCGCCCAAGTAGCATCCACTAGACTACGTCCAGTTCTCTTAACAACTTTAACTACTGTTGTCGGGGTCCTGCCCACCGCTTACGGCTTTTTAGGCTATGACTCAATGCTGGCCGAAATGATGTTAACCATGGGATGGGGACTTGCTTTTGGTACGATAATCACACTAATGCTTATTCCAATTATTTATTCATTTGCAAACCCCAGATCCTAAATAAAATTTCACTTCGCAGTGCAATGGACCAGATATTTACTCTTTAGATTCTAAAAATATTAGAGTAGAATCTGCAAATACCAATACAACTGAAGAGGATTACTATGGGAAGAAAATCTGCCAAGATTGCCAATAAAAAAGGTGCTGCTGACCGAGCTAAAGCACAAATTTATACAAAAGCACTTCACGATGTTTATACCGCAGTTAAAAGTGGTGGCGGAAGTCCTGATACAAATTTCCTATTAAAAATTGCCATCGATCGTTGTAGAAAATTTAACGTCCCCAAAGACAATATAGAGCGCGCCATTAGTAAAGGAATGGGAGGCGATAACTCTGGCTATGAAGACATTACTTACGAAGGCTATGGGCCAGACGGTGTTGGAGTTTTTGTAGAGGCTTCTACAGATAATGTTACTAGAACTGTGGCCAACGTCAGAAATTACTTTAATAAAAATGGTGGATCTCTAGGACAAAATGGCTGTCTACAATTTATTTTTGAGCGTAAGGCCGTTTTCATTGTTCCTAAGGAAGGATTGGATGAAGATGAATTCACCTTGGAAATGATTGATGCTGGTGCAGAAGAGATTGAGCCAGGAGAAGAAGGCATGCTAGAAGTAATCGGTCCGATGGAAGCTTTTGGTGATATTCAGAAAAAGCTACAAGAAATGAATTTAAATCCAGAGGAAGCAAACTTGCAGCGTATTCCTACCACTTTTAAAAAGATAGACAGTGAAGAAACGATGGGCCAATTGGAAAAATTAATTAGTAGTTTAGAAGATGATGAAGATGTCGTGGCCGTTTATCACAATATAGAAGCTGAAGAAGAGGCTTAATTTAATTTACCATCCGTTGTGATAACC
>JBFEUX010000063.1:0-13199 GCA_041547255.1 Bacteriovoracaceae bacterium | reverse complement strand
GCACCATACATTATCTTAACTTTATTTATCTTAGCAGTGACTTTGACTGCTCCTGCCGCAGAAGACCAGTCACTTAGGCAAGAATTTGAGCGTAATTTACAGAATAATAAACTCAAAGAGATTGGAAGTAAGATTCGTTTTAACTACGCAACGACTTACTTAAGCCGCAGTCTATCTAATAACTATCAAACAGGTGCAACTTATAACCGCTTTAAGTCGGGACAAGATTATAAAGGTGACGATCTAGATGCAACTGGCTCTGAGCAAGTTTTTCACTCTTTCTCTTTCGGATATCAATACAAATCACATATTAATATTAACTATACCTCCACATACCAGGATGATTTTAATAAAAATATTCGCTATAATGTCTATAATAAAGATGGCTCTGTCTATGCCGTCAACACTCGCAAACCAGGAATTTCACATAATAACCAAAGAATAAATGTATTCGTTTCTAATATTGTGAATAACAACAATTTTTGGCTATCTTCAAATTTTTATTATGAATTGCCCTCCACAAAACTCTCCGAAGCAAAAGATATGCAATATGGTTTTGGGATGCACCCTAGACTAGGTATCTACTCGAATAATATGAAACTTTATCACGGTCTTAAGGCGCTTATCGAAAGAGATATCTACAAAGAGAATGAATATGATTATCTGTGTGGGACTGCTATCTGTCATCAAAGCTACCAGACCATGCGCGTTTCAGTTGGAGGTTGGATCAGCTATCAATATTCCGACAAACTAAGCCTGAATGCCGATATTGAATTCGACTGGGATCAAGACGGAGATCAAGTCCATAGTGTGCGTAAGTTTAATAAGAATATGGATGATATTATTGAGATTGGGCCCAATTACTATGTTGGACGTAACCTATCCTTTGCTGCTCGTGTGCAAAAGCATTAGACGATCCTCAGAACAAAAAATCTGCATTACTGCTTAAGATGTTTATTTCCATTTAACTAAGATACGTAAAATCAATACGTTAACCATTACTTTATTAAGATTTACTTAAGATTTAACTTTAATTCCATTTGAACTAAATTCCAAATATTATATCCCGATCAATATTCCAGATAAAATAACTGTCAAAGGAAATATGAATGTCAAATATTGCTTATGTGGATGATAATTGTGAATGCTTAGCTCTTATGAAAATGGCCTTTAAAGCTGTTGGATTAGAGATAGATACCTTTGATGGCCCGGTTTCATTTTGTCATGCTGGTCGAGAGTATCCTCTGGTTATTTGTGATTACTATATGCCTCATATCAATGGACAAGATTTTATAAGCCTTCTCAAAACAAAGTATCCTAAGACAAAAACGATTCTGTATTCGGGAGTATTAGAAGATATTGAACAGCTAGATTTGAATATTGATACTTTTCTATCCAAGCCTACTGAGTTTGAGCATTTATTAAAAGCAACAAAATACCTCTTATACGAATACCAGCAGGAAAATAAGAAACGTGCCTAACAACTCACAGAGCAGTCTTCGGTACCTTCTTCACAAATTTCGCGACCGCTGGATTCACATTGCTTTTTCATAGAACATACATCACAAGCCGATTTTCCCATGATGGCCCCAATCCCGCCACAAGATCCTTTGATATGTTTATTAGCAATAATTGCACCAATGGCCATACCGGTGAACGCGATCAGAAAAACAGCTGTTGTAATAAAAATGATCTGCATAACAAATCCTATTTTTTAAACCTTTTGATATATTTATCAAAGGCAGTTGAAGTATAAATCTTTATCTTGTCATCCTCTTTCACCTGAAAGTACGCCATCAAATTATATTTGTTGGCCAAATCTAGGCCTTTAATAACTCCCATACTCATAAAGGCCGTGGCCCAAGCATCAGCATCAGTACAGAACTCATGTACCACACTTACTGAGATGGTCTTATGTCTAACTGGCATCCCGGATAAAGGGTCAATTGTATGATTGAACACTTCATCACCATATTTTACAAAATTACGATAACTCCCACTGGTGGCCATGGCCATATTTTTGAGAGAAATGACTTTGCTAATTTTTGATCCCAGGGCCTTTCCAGGTCCCTCGATTCCTACTCTCCAATAACTTCCATCAAGCTTGCTTCCACGAGCTCGAACCTCTCCACCAATTTCAACCAATAAGTGCTTATAACCATCGTATTCTAAAAACTTTACCAGCTCATCCACCCCATGGCCTTTGGCCACCGCTGACATATCTAGAGACATTGCCACCGGCATATGAAGACGATCATCCACAATTTTTAGCTTATCATACCCCACATTCATACGCAGTTTAGTGATTTCCTCTTGGCTAGGCTTTTTCAGTTGGCCGTCAGGGCCAAAGCCCCATGCATTCACTAGAGGAGCAACGGTAATATCAAAATAACCATAGGATTTTTTAGATACATCCAAAGAGATTTCTAATAACTTCTTAAATGGTTCGGAAACCTTATTGTGCTCAAATTTAGAATGATTAATTTTGGATATCTCTGAGTCTTTTATATAAGTAGAAAAAATATTGTTAAAGAGCTTTAAGAATTTATCTACTTTGGCCTTAAGCTCCGCTGGATCCTCAGTCCCATAGGTCTTAATGCGATAATAAGTCCCCATGGTTTGCCCTTCAATATTAATCTCTTTTATATCTCCAGAGCAGGCAGTAAGAATGGCAAAACTCAGAACTAAAATAAGTTTTTTCATAGGGGCAATATAGTGTAAAATTCACGATTTCGAAACCAATTTCTATGTAAATTAAGTTCGGTGCAAACAATTGAATAACAAACCACAGCATAAAAAAAGGGCATCTCTAAGACGCCCTTTTCATATTTATCAATGTCGACTTGTTCTCGTTAACCCCCGAAGTCGTCGAGCATAATATCTTCACGCTCAACCCCAAGGTCTAATAATGTGTTGATGACACATTCATTCATAATTGGTGGGCCACACAGGTAGTACTCACAATCTTCTGGTGCTGGATGATCTTTTAGGTACTGCTCATAAAGCACATTGTGAATAAAGCCAGTATATCCGGTCCAGTTATCTTCCGGTAGCACGTCGGAAAGTGCTACATACCATTTAAAATTATCATTTTCTGCTTGTAGCTCATCAAAGTCTTCCACGTAAAACATTTCTCTTTTTGATCTGGCCCCGTACCAGAAAGTCATCTTACGCTTAGTTTTAATTCTTCTAAGTTGATCAAAGATATGTGAACGCATTGGCGCCATACCTGCCCCACCACCAACAAACACCATCTCTTTATCAGTCTCTCTGGCGAAGAACTCTCCAAATGGGCCAGAAATAGTACATTCATCGCCTGGCTTTAAATTAAAGATATACGAAGACATTTTTCCAGGGGGAACATTTGGCATCCTTGGCGGTGGCGATGCAATACGCACATTAAGCATTATAATCCCTTTCTCTTCAGGATAATTGGCCATGGAGTAAGCACGAATCGTTTCTTCTGGTTCAGTTGAAACAAATTGCCACATATTAAACTTATCCCAGTCCCCTTTATATTCTTCTTCAACATCAAAATCTTTATAGTTGATGGTTAGCCCTGGAGGTCTTTCAATTTGAATAAAACCACCCGCTCTAAAAGGAACCGACTCACCTACTGGTAATTCTAAAACAAGCTCTTTAATAAAGGTGGCCACATTATGGTTAGAGCGAACTTTACATTTCCACTTACGTACCCCAAACACTTCATCGTGCACGTGAACTTTCATGTCTTGTTTACATGTAACCTGACATGCTAAACGCCAACCTTCTTTTGCTTCTCTTTTGGTGATATGGGAAAGTTCGGTTGGAAGGATATCCCCTCCCCCTTCTGTAACTTGCGCCACACATTGTCCACAAGTCCCCCCTCCACCACAGGCAGAAGATAAAAATAATTTTTCGTTCGCAAGAGCACCCAATAGTTTCTGTCCCGGAGCAACGTGAAGTTCCTTCTCTCCGTTCACAGTAATGGTGATATCACCTTGCGGAACCAGTTTTGAACGAGCAATGAGGATCAATACGACGAGCAAAAGTATGACTCCCGTAAACATTGCTACACCTAAAATAACTACATCCATCTCTATATTCCTTTATAAGTATACGTTCTTTCTAAAGTGAAATCCCAGCGAAGGCCATGAAGACAATCGCAAGAAGACCACTAGTCATAAATGTCATACCCAGACCTCTTAAACCCTTTGGAGGATCCGAGTAATCCATTTTTTCTGTAATACCGGCCAAGATAGCAATGGCCAAGGCCCAACCAACTGAAGATCCCAGTCCATAGGCAACTGACTCTCCAAAATTATAATCTCTTTCCACCATAAACAAAGAACCACCCAGGATGGCACAGTTTACTGTGATTAATGGCAAGAAAATCCCCAACGTATTATAAAGAGCTGGAAAGAATTTATCTAAGGCCATTTCTAAAATCTGAACCATCGCTGCGATAACTCCGATATAGGAAATTAAACCTAAGAAAGATAAATCAATATCTGGATATCCCGCCCAAGCAAGTGCCCCCTGCTTAAGAAAATAAGTATAAAGTAAATTGTTTGCTGGAATAGTAATGGTTTGTACAACGATTACCGCAACACCTAAACCAAGGGCCGTCGAAACTTTTTTGGAAACGGCCAAGAAGGTACACATCCCCAAAAAGAAAGAAAGGGCCAAGTTTTCAATAAAAATTGCCTTAACGATTAAACTTACATAATGCTCTAACATCTCTCTCCCCTTATTCCTCTATCTGACTTGGGTCAGCTGTTCTTAAGGCCCAAATAATAGCACCAATCAAAAAGAATGCACTTGGTGGAAGTAACATCAAACCGTTTGGTAGATACCAACCACCATCTTTAGTTAATTCAAAAATAGTGAATCCCAAAATTTTACCTGAACCAAAAAGTTCTCTAAAGATACCAACGGTAATTAAGATAAATGAATAACCTAAGCCATTTCCGATCCCATCAAAGAATGATTCGATTGGTCCATTTTTCATACCAAAAGCTTCCGTTCGTCCCATAACAATACAGTTAGTGATGATCAAACCAACATATACCGCCATGGTTTTCCACTGATCGTACACATATGCTTTTAAAAATTGTTCTGCGATAATAACCAGCGAAGCAATGATGGTCATTTGCACAATGATACGAACAGAGCTTGGCACATGATTTCTAATTAGGGAAACCCCCATATTGGCGAAAGCAACAACGAGAGTTACTGCCGCACACATAACAAAAACATTTTTTAGTTGAACCGTTACCGCTAATGCAGAACATATCCCTAGGATTTGCAACGCAATTGGATTGTGTTTAAAAATTGGCTCTATAATTAACTTTTTTACACTCATCTTAAATCTCCCCCGCTCTAACATTTTCTAGGAATTTAGCGTAACCATGATTCCCAAACCAATACTTCATAGAACTAGAAACCCCATTACTGGTAATCGTTGCCCCGGATAGGCCATCGACTCTGTACTGGGCCAAGCCATGGGTGTGATCAATTGTTCCCTTCGCTAGTTTAAATTCAACGTTATAATTGTCATCATAAAGTTTTTTACCAACCCACTGTTTTTTCCAGTTTGGATTATCAACTTCTCCACCCAGCCCCGGAGTCTCACCTTGCGAATAGTAGGCAAACCCCTTAATGGTGCGTGTATCTGCCGAAAGGGCGATAAAGCCGTACATAGTTGACCATAGTCCCTTGCCCCATACATTTAGAATAATGGTTTGAATGGCCCCTGCCGCATCTCGTTTCAAATAAACTTTGGCCCACTTAGAACGAGTATTTATCTTTCCAACATCTTCACTGGCCGGGATTTTTACATTTTCAGCAGGGTCTTTAGCTGCAGCAACTTGGTCATAAGCATCCACATCGGTTTCAACTTTCTTTCCAGTCTGCATATCAACGACAATCGTCTCAATTTCCTTAAAGGCAGCTTCGACATCGTCACCTTGTTTAATTAAACCAGCACTCATGAGAATGTTTTTCTTCATGTCCAATTCCGCATTCTTGTATTGTTGTGGTCTTAATTGCACAACAACAACTGATACAGCAATAGAACAAACGAAACATAAAAGACCAGCAACAGTTAACGTTTTAACGGTTTCATTTTGCTTAGACATTTCTTGCCATCCTTCTTTGAATATTTTTATTAACAACGAAATAATCGATCAAAGGGCCTACCGCATTCATAAAAAGAATCGCGAGCATCCAGCCCTCAGGGTAAGCTGGGTTTACAACTCTAATAAGTACCCCTAAGACACCAATTAAAAATCCATAAATCCATCTTCCAGTATCAGTCATGGCCGCACTTACCGGATCAGTTGCCATAAATACACAAGCGAAGGCAAATCCTCCCAACACGAAGTGCCACTGTGGGGTCAAACTAAACATAGGGTTTGTATTACTTCCGATAGTATTTAAAAGAAGACTCATGGCCAGCATTCCAATGGTCATAGAAAGCATAATGCGCCAAGAACCAATCCCTGTCATAATAAGCCAAGCTGCTCCCACTAAACAAAGTAATGTTGAAGTCTCTCCCATAGATCCTGGAATGAATCCGATAAAAGCGTCATTCCAAGCCACCGAAATGGCGTTTACACCACCCGCTGCCGCTTGTGCTAATGGCGTGGCCCCAGAAAATCCATCAACGGCAGTCCAGACAGCATCACCTGATATTTGTGCAGGATAAGCAAAGAATAAGAAAGCTCTCGCGGTTAAGGCTGGATTAAAAATATTCTTTCCTGTTCCTCCAAATATTTCTTTTCCAATAACTACTCCAAAAATAATCCCTACAGCAACCTGCCACAGAGGAATCGTTGGAGGTAAAATTAAAGGATAAAGTAAACCGGTTACCAAAAATCCTTCATTAATTTCATGCTTTCTTACTGTTGCAAAAAGTACTTCACACATCCCCCCTGCAATTTGAGTCACCAAAAAAACAGGAAAGAACCATAAAAAGCCATGCACGAAATTATCTAAAAGATTAGTAGGATCAAAGCCCAAGCCTAAACTTGTAATAAGGCTTGCTCTCCAACCGATAGCATCTATACCTGAACTGGAAAGGGCCATATTGGCTTGCATACCAGTGTTGTACATAGTAAAAAGGACAATTGGCGCTAACCCCATGGCAACTGTAATCATGGTACGCTTAAGATCAATTCCATCTCTTACATGGGTATTTCCTGTAGCGGTTTGTCCTGGTGTATAAATAAAAGTGTCAATCATTTCATAAAGGGGATAGAAAGTTTCTAATTTTCCACCTTTATGAAAACTCGGTTCTAATCTATCTAATGTATCTCTTAAAAACTTCATTACCCTTCCTTCTCAATTGTGGTTAGGTTGGCGCGCAGATGCGGACCAAAATCATTCTTACATGGGTCAACAAAGGTACATAATGAAAGATCTTCTTCATCTAACTCTAATGCTCCCAACTTTACACACATATCTGTATTTCCACTCATAATTGAACGTAAAAGAAATGTAGGATAAATATCTAACGGCATCACCTTCTCATAAGAGCCAATCGGAACGATCGATCTTAGGGAGCCATTAGTATCGGTATCAAAATTAAATTTCTTGGACAGTAATTTAGAAATATAAATAGGTTTTAGGGAAAATTTATCAAAGCCGGGACTATGCCATCCAAAAAACTCTCTATTTCCACCTTCATTTAAGACAGATACTTGATGATGAAATCTTCCTAAGTATGCAAATGGACCTGCAGCTGTTCTTCCACCAAACACTGAACCTGAAATAATTCTCACATTATCTGATTTTTTTTCATCCTTAGTTAACTCAGTTAAAGAAGCTCCCCATCTGGTTTTTATTAAACGAGGGTTTTTAGCTTGAGGCCCTGCAACAGAGACAACTCTTTCAGTGTATAATTTGCCAGTTTCAACAAGTTTACCGATGGCGATCAGGTTTTGATAATCGATATGCCAAACAAACTTTTTCTCTCCAACTGGATCTAAAAAGTGAATATGAGTTCCGACCAAACCAGCAGGGTGTGGACCATTAAACTCTTTTTTCGTAACCGTATCCACTGTTGGAATTTGCGCTCCAGCGCCAGTACACAAAAAGACTTTAGAACAAAGTTTGTGCATAACCTGTAGACCTAATTTAAAAGCAGCTTCATTTTCGTTGATTACTAAACTTGGATCTGCCGCTAAAGGGTGGGTGTCTGCTGCTGTTACAAAAATAGAACTAGGCGTTTCTTCAGGATGGGCCACTTTAGAAAAAGGTCTTCTTCTAAGAGAGGGCCACAAACCTGACTCAATCAGTAACGTTTTAACACTTTTACTATCATAAGAAGTTAAATCACTTCCTTTGTATGATTCAAAATCAACGTGGTCATCACCTTCAACTCTTATAACCAGTGATTGAAAAGCTCTTTTCGCTCCACGATTAATTTCAGTTACTTCCCCACTGGCAGGAGCAGTATAGTTTACACCAGGCGTTTTTTTATCAGTATAAAGCAATTGCCCAGCTTTTACTTTATCTCCTACCTTAACCATCATACTTGGTTTCATACCAATCACATCATCACCAATTAAAGCTACATGTGATACAGTGGGACCAGTTTCAATTTTCTGTTGAGGTTCACCCTCAATAGGTAATTTAAGGCCCTTCTTTAGTTTAATCATCGCTAGAAAATCCTTTGCAAAGTATAAAAATTTTTGGATAAGCAAAAAGTATCATAACCTTAATTATAATGACAATCAAAGTCAGTTAATTGATTAAAAAAATTTGCTTAAATTCCTTAGTGCAGTAATAATTAAAATAATGAGTTATTTAGAAAAACTGTTTGATGGAAAGTACATCTACACAAACAATGGACAAAGCTATACTGAGGAGAACTTTACGATAGAAAGAGAGCTTGACCTACAGAGTCATCTCATTTTCAAAGCAGAAGTTTTAAGCAGGGTGAAAACTGGGGAGTTTTTAAAACTCTATATAACATATGAAGTCACTCCTAGCTTTGATCCTGTAAAAGTCAATATCAGACGAACTCTAGGCCCGAAAGAAAGCATAGAAAATTTTGATATTAATCTTAAAACAAAAAATTATGTTTATACTTTTAAGTGTGGAGATATAAATAAGTCTTTTGAAAAAATTTATACAGCAAAACCCCATATCGCAACACCTGCATTCTCAACTTCTATGTTAATGGTTAATCAAAAGAAGTTAGACCCAGTGCACTTAACGCACTACAACTTACTTACAACCAACAATATTTGGACATATAACGGTGATCCCTTTGAAAACGAGCTCTATTTACAACTACAGGAAATTGAAGCTGTAAAAATCGAAATTAACCAAAAAGAGCTCAAAGCAAACCACTGTAAGCTACTAACAGTAAATGAAAATGGTACAATCGCTTCCCAAGGCCATAGTATCTATCTAAGTAAACACTATTATCTTCCTTACAAATCTGAGTTTGATAACGACCTCGCTATTCAAATTGAATATTTGAAAGCTTATGAAGATCATATGCAAAAAAACTTTTCAGAGTAAAAAATCCCTTACTTTGTCACAAGCATCTTGTAATGGCGCTAACTGAATTACATAGGGCTTCATCATATCTTTGAAAGTCTCAACAGTTTTAGACTTCCACTTAGCAAGACGTGAGTCGACGATAATAATACAACCTTTATCTGTTTCTCTTCGCATAAGACGTCCAAGTTTTTGATGAAGAGAGCGAGTTCTATGAGCAAGGAAATAATCATTGAACTCATTGCCAAAATTGGCATCATAAAAATCTCTACGTTTCTGAATCACAAAATCTTGTCTTAAATCAGGAACCTTATCCACGAATATAAACTCCAGGTTCTCACCAGGAATATCAATTCCTTCTCCAAAGGACTCCATTCCAACTAAAATTCCATTTTGGGATTTTTTAAACTCTTCCACGACATTATGTCCAAGACCTTGGATAAAGAGAGGTATCTCCCCTTCAAAAGCTTTTAGCAAAAGCTCACATGCTTTATCAAAGCGTACGCGGGCAGAAAACAACAAGAGCGAGCGACCTCCGAGATCTCTAATCAAAGGAATGATTCGTTCCATGGTTGAATCAACAAAGCTTCTATCATAAAGTGAAGGTGTATCGGTACAAAGGTAAACCTTTGCATTGTGTTCATAATCATAATTATTTTCTAAAAACAAGCCAGATTTAAAACGTTTCTCTGCGGGCAATAAGTTATAACCTGTCATCCACTCAACCTGGGCCATTCCTTTGGAGCCATCATGATTTGCCAAGGTCGCAGAAGTAAACACAACAGACTCACTCTCGTCCATTACATTTTGATAGAAAAGCTCTCCAACGTTTATCGGTGCGGTAGTAAGCAGATAACCATGCTCTTCATGATACTTAATCGCTCCAGCTCGATCTACCTGCTCATCTAATAAATAATTAAGGCAAGTTAAAGTATCCTCAATATGTGCGGCAAAGGACTCGAATAAACTAAAGGCTGTAATCTGATTTTCATCTTCCATGGAGTTGATATTCCACCTTCCCAGCAAAGGATAAATCAAATCGTAAATACCTTTAAAAATAAAACGAAGCGAATCAATATGATTAAAAATACTCACTTCCAGATTACTATTCATTTTATTTGAGGTAATCATCGGAAATTCATTCCAATAAATATCAGTATAGCGAGGAAGCTTCTTAGCATAGCGCTCCACTAAGCCCGCCAACTCAGTAATATTCTCTGCAATGATTTTCGCATTGGAGTTCATTTCTTTTTTTAGCTTTTGAGTAAGCTGACTTCCTTTCTCGTCATCTCCCAGCAAATAGTAAACAGGTGCGATCATTGAAGGTAGATTTTTACCAAAAGCCTCAAATTCTTTTTGACTTATTTCCATGGTAAAAGCCTGAGTTGATTCACCCTCCAGCTTATGGGCCTCATCGATAACAATATACTTAGGTTTTTCTATTCCCCGTGGCCAGGAAAGTAACAATGAGTGGTTTCCTACAATTACGTCAGCTTCCTTAGCGTAGCGCAAACCTTTCATATAAGTACACTGAGTTTTATAAGGACATTTATGACTGGTACATGATCTATAATCAACTTGAATCTCTTTATCAAATTCAGAAAAACCGGCAAACTTTCGCTTAAGAACGTAAGGAACTGTATCACGCGTGATAATCTTATTATAATCCTGTACTCGTTCATTATAAAAAAACAATGTTTCAAAATAGGCTTGGGTAAAACGCTCTTCAAAAGAACGAATATCCAACATGCTTTCTACCTCTTTATTTTCATTTCTAAAAAGTAATTCACAATAATGATTACCAGATCCCACCAGTCTCACCACATGTAAATCATGCTTAGCTAAGCCCAGGACTTTAAACACAAGAGGAATATCTTTTTGCATGGCCTGATTTTGCAAAGCTTTTGTTCCGGTAGAAATCATCACTTGCTCGCGTTTAGATTTGGCCAAGAGCACTGAAGGGATTAGATAACCAAGAGTTTTTCCGGTTCCCGTAGGCGCTTGCACTAAAGCATGTACACCATTAAGAAAAGACTGCCCAATACGTAAAGAAAGTTTTTCCTGAGAAGGACGGTATTTATAAGAAGGTAATTCTGTTTTTAATCCCTCTTCATCTTGCAAAATGGATTTGATATTATCACCGCTAAACTCGAGAGTTTTTGGGGAATAAGAACCGGCTTGCATGGGATCCGAATGATACTTATCCTGATAGGCCAATAAAGTACCTTCTAAATTAAATTCAATCTGCTCAGCAATATCAAAAAGATCTTCAACATCCAAACGCAAAAACTTTTTAAACCAGAACTCTTCTTGTGTGAAGTTTGCTACAGTATGATGAATAAAAGCTTCAAACTCCTGATCTTTTTTTAATAAAAGAGTTGCCAGTAGCATTACCTTTAAAAGATCTCGGGCATCAGATAAACCACGGTGTTCTTCTTTTTCTGCTATCCCTAGGTCAATTAAAATACTTTCTAAATTAAGAGAACTACGCTCAGGAAAAAGCAGAGCAAAAAGAAAAATCGAATCTTGAAAGTATTCTTGTTCTCTCTCTGCACCAAGGTCTTCAAAATATTTTGCCAAGAAAGTTTCTTCAAAAGCAGCATTATGAGCAAGCAGTTGATGGCCTTCGAGCTGTAGTAGGTCTTGTTCAACTTTATCCCAGGTTGGGGCCTTGTTAACTTGCGACTGAGATATTCCAGTAAGTTTTTGAATAAACTGTGAGAGCTTTACACCTGTGCGTACCAGTGAGGAGTACTCTTGTACTAATTTTGTGCCCTCAAACTGTAAATACCCCAAATCGATAATTTCATCGTAAGTGG
The DNA here is from genome assembly GCA_041547255.1 of Bacteriovoracaceae bacterium. Classification (GTDB taxonomy): domain Bacteria; phylum Bdellovibrionota; class Bacteriovoracia; order Bacteriovoracales; family Bacteriovoracaceae. Next base: position 888 of record JBFEUX010000063.1, on the reverse strand, counting down.
GATCTATCCCAGTGGTTTCAATGTCAATTACCGCCCATTTTCCAAGACTTTCCATTCATACTCCATTGTCTCATTCATGTACAAAGCCTTAACAAGCTGTTTTGATTTGAGGACTCATTTACAAACTAAGCAGATTCTGAAAAAATCAACCCCATACAATTTAAGTAAAGGATTATAGAATGTCATCATACATCTTCCAAACTCAGTCTGTAATCATCGTGGCCTTGATGATTTACGGCTTTACCCAACGCAAAAACAGATACAAACATATTAAGACCATGAAAACTGTTATTATCTGGGACCTCTTACTTGTTGCGCAAATTGAGCTCAATCGAGGTGCCATTGCTACAGCTAGCAAGGCCATGACCAACCCAATTCTACTTAACATCCATGTATCATTAGCAGTTGGCACGGTGCTTCTCTACGGAATGATCTTTTACACTGGCTCAAAACTACAAAAAGGTAATGAATCCATACGTAAATTCCATAAACCACTGGGATTCACTGTATTGACGACTCGAATCCTTACTCTTATAACAAGCTTCATAATTGAAGTTCCCAATTGAGGTTTAAATGAACAATCCATTAACTGAAGTTAAAACACTTATTGAAAATAAATTGCCCGACTCCATGGTTCAAGTTGGAGATATGACGGGAACACTAGATCACCTGGAGATCTTGGTGGTCAGTGATGAGTTCAAAGGAAAAATGCTATTAGACCAACACCAAATGGTGATGGATATTTTAAAAGAGTCTCTTAAAGATAAAATACATGCGGTCAAAATCAAAACCATGACCAAAGAAAAGTACCAGGCAAAGGGGTAATACTTATGAGTAACGAAAATCCATTTAATATTTTAAATAAAGACATCAGTAGCACTAAAGAAG
>JBFEUX010000013.1:0-25034 GCA_041547255.1 Bacteriovoracaceae bacterium | reverse complement strand
GGTAAATTTCAATAACCATTTTCAAACCATGGTAAACCGCAATTCCGTGGGGTATATCCAAGTTTTTTTCCAATGCATGTCCAAAAGTATGGCCAAGATTTAAAGTCTTACGTTTTCCACTTTCTTTAAAATCATTGTCCACAATCTGTTGTTTATACTTAGCACAATTAAAAATCACATCAGAGCTTAAACCTTCCTTACAAACCTGTTCAAAGATTGCCTTATTTAAAAATGTATATTTTAACAATTCCCCTTTACCCGACTCCAGTTCTTGCTGCGGCAATGTTTTAAGAAAGTCCTGGCATAGATAGATATTTGTCGGTGCATGAAAGGCACCCATTAGATTTTTTCCAAATTTAGAATTGATTCCGACCTTGCCACCAATACTGGCATCAATCATTGCTAGCAATGTGGTAGGTATGACATCCCAGGCAACTCCACGCAGGATCGTTGCCGCAACAAAACCAGCAAGATCACTTGTCGCACCACCACCAATGGCCAAAATGCTATCATTGCGAGTGATACCCATTTCAAGAAAGTTATTTACTATTTTTTCATATTCAGAGATATTTTTTGCCATTTCTGGTCTATCGACAAGGTATGTCGTTTCTTGCTGTAATCCTGATAAAATTTCAGGATAAAGCTCACAAACTTTCTTATCTACGATTACAAATCGATAAGACTTGATTTTATCTAATATCTCAGTATATGTTTGCTTAAGCATATCTGGTTTTTACCCCATTTTATAAAAGGCTACAAGTTGAATAAAGAAAGCTTTCGGATATTAAAAGAAATTAATAGTTTAACTGTAAAAACAGCTGATGCGGAAAAACTAGTCGCCAAAGAACTCACTCGAATTGCTAAAATTGAGGACCAAAGAGCACAAAGAGAGGCATTAAAACAAGAGGCTCAGGAAAAACTACAAGAGAGCAAGCATGAACTACAACAAATAGAAAGCCGTATAGAGCTATTGAGTAAAAAGCTAGAATCCGACAAAGCAAATACCAATAATGTCTTTACGCAAGAAGAAGTATCCGCACTGGAACAGCAGATCGAAAGCTCACAAATAGAGCTAAACCAATTAGAGGAGCAAGGTCTTGAACTTATAGAGCTTATTGAAGGACTTGAACAGGATATCCTTGATACTGATAGTTTTTTAGCTGGAACACTAGACACGATTGCCGAAATTGAAGATGATATCAACCAGGAAAACGCCGATACCTATCAGGCCATCAAAAATAATAGAGCAAGAATAGATCTTCTCAAAGAACAGCTTCCGGAAAAAGTAATAAGTAAGCTAGAAGAGCTATTGGCAAAAAATTTCACTCATGGACCACTGGTGGAAATCTCAGCACAAAATTCTTGTCTTAGTTGCGGATACCTTATCCCTATAGCATTGATCAATAGTGTAGAGAACAAATTAAATTTTCATACTTGCCCTGGCTGTGGTCGTATTCTTATCCCACAATCCACTAAATATATGTAATTAACATTATTGTTCTGCTACAAAATCTAAATGAGGTTTTTTATTCATCCGTTCTAAAACTCTCATATAAAGCATATAACAAGTTGGAACAAAGATAAGAGTAATCGTCGTACTAAAAACTAAACCATAAGCAAAACTGGTGGCCATTGGCTTTAAAAATGGATCTCCTCCCGGCGCATGAGCAACAGGTAACAAACCAGCAACAGTGGTAAAGGTCGTTAAAATAACGGGTCTAAAACGACTAACAGAAGCCTTAACTAAAGACTCTAAGGTAAAGCCATATTCTTTTAAATATCTATTTATAAAAGTAACCAGAACGATAGAATCATTAATCACGACACCAACAAGTCCTAAAATCCCCATCAAGGCCATAAACCCTATCGGTAGACCAAAGACAAGAAAAGCAACAACAACCCCGATTAAGGCAAAGGGGATTGCAGTCATAATAATAACCGGTTGGGCCATAGAAGAAAACTGAACCACTAGTAATATAAAAATGATAAAGACAGAGGCAATAAGGGCCTTCTTAAAACTCGCTATAGATTCAGCTGTGTCCTTATTTTCACCTGTTAATTGATATGTCATTCCCTCGTAGTTCTTAACCAGCTTATCTAGAAAGGGCTTTATTTTTCTATTAATATCGCGAGAGGTGGATTTTGTTCGGTCCACTTCACCAGCGATAGCAAAAGTTCTTCTTCGCTCATATCTCCTAATAATAAAGGCTCCATCTTGCTCTATAAACTTTGCCATATTAGCAAGCGGTATTGATCGCCCCATTTCATTGCGTATCTTTATTTCTTTTAAAGTATCTTCAGAGGAACGCATTTTTTCATCTAAACGCACTAACACATCTACATCTTCGTCCGATTTTTTTATAGTCGTGGCCACTAAGCCTTCAAAAGCAGCTCGAATTTCCATACCTATTTGAGCATTAGTCACCCCTAATCTTCTCGCCTCAGCTTCATCTATATCAACAATAATTTGGCGTTTTCCAACTTCATAATCAATTTCAGAGCTCACTAACTCTTCCATAGAATCTAACTTAGTTTTAATTTTTAAAGAGGCATCTTGTAAATCCTTCAGTGAATCTGCGGAGATCTCTATGTTCAGTGGCTTACCGGATGGTGGTCCATTTTTTATAGGTTCCAAGCTGAAAACAAAATCCCCTGCGATTTCTTTTGTTTTTTCTGATACGGCATTAAGAATCTCATCAATCTTACGTTCTCTAAAATCTTGCATTGTTAGTTCGATAAAGATTGAACCATAATGTGTGCCGACTCTTGGATTTCCCCCTTTAGACCATTGATAGCCAGAAATAGTTCGATAACCAACGATTTCATCTTTGTGAATTTCTGTTTCAACAATCTTTTCGATTTCCATTAGCTTTTTATTAGTCACTTCAAAGGGAGTTCCAACCGGGCCTTTAAGATTTAAGTAGGCATAGGTTACATCGTCAGCGGGAAAAAGTTCAAAACGCATCTTAAAGGCAGTCACCACAGAAATAACAAAGAGCAAGGTAAAAATAGAAATAGTGATCAATCCATGATGGAGAGCAAACTCTAAGGATTTTTTATAAAAGTCCTGTATTGGTTTGTACCATCTAGTTTTTTCCATATTTTTCACTTTAGCCGCGAAGTCAGAAAGATGACCTGGTAAAATGATAAAACATTCTAACCAACTAGCTGCTAAACAAAGAATAACCACCGCAGGTACAGACCACATGAATTTCCCCATGATCCCTTCCATGAAAAAGAGCGACCCAAATGCAACCATGGTAGTTATAACTGTTGAAGTCACTGGTGCGACTGTATCCAGAGCTGCTTTCTTAGCAGCTTCTTTAGGGTGCATACCTTGTTCTAGATATTGATAGTATTGTTCGGCCACAATAATGGAGTCATCCACCAGCATTCCCAGCACTAAGATAAGACCAAACATGGAGACTAAATTAATAGTAATTCCCATGCTATCCATAAGCGCAAAAGCAACTAAAAAGGCAAAAGGAGCCCCCAAGGAAGTAATAACAGAAACCCTGAAATTCATGAATAAAACGAGACAAGCAAGCACAAGCAGAATTCCTGTCACACCGTTCTCTGAAAGAACCCCTAATCTTCGCTTCACATAAAAAGAAAGGTCCATAAATTTAATATATTTGTATCCCCTCTTTTCAGAAAGCTCGTGAACTTTATCTTTAATCCAATTAGAAGAACGAATCACATCAGCAGAACTTTTTATATTCAGGGCCAAGAAAATCGCTAACTTACCATTCCCTCTGTCTTCCCGTGCTTTATCTTTTAATGTCTTTGTGACAGTGGCCACATCTTTAACTTTTATGGCGTTACCGATATCATTTGAGAGCACCACAATATCTTCCAGACTTTCAACTGTTTCATTTTCCTTTAAAGTCCTAATCAGCTTTTCTCTTTTTGCTAATTTAACATTACCGCCGGTGATATTTACTTGTCGGTCTTTAATCGCATTCAGAATCTGCATTAAAGTTAGATCGTATTGCTTCAGTTTATCGGCTTTAACTTGTATATCAAAAACTTCGTCACGGTACCCTTGTAAAGTGACATCTGAAATAGGCCCGTAGCGCTCAAGTTCATCTCGCACATACTTAGCATCCCTTCTCAGCTCTTCTTCGGTTTTTCCATAAATAGCAAAAGTTACCAAAGCCCGTTGCTTGTTAGTTGCTTTAGTAACAATAGGAGTTTCAACTTCATCAGGTACATTTTGTCCCAGATCACTAATCGCATTTCGAACTTCAACCAGGACATCGTCTATATCATAATCTGGATCTATTTTAAGCGATACAATAGAAGTGCCTTCTGCACTCATGGTATTCATCTCGTCGATCCCCTCAACTTCTTTTAATTCTCGTTCAATTTCAATAGAGATAAGTTTTTCGACATCCTCGGCGGCGGCTCCCTGATATACAGTCCGAATGGTAATATAATTGAAGTCTATATTGGGAAAAGTTTCTTTGTTAAGTGAGAAAATAGAAAGAGTTCCCATAACAATAATGAGAACTGTCAGTAAATTCACAACAACAGGATGATCAACAAAATAGTCTAAAATCCGCTTCATTTTAATCCGTATAGTTATCTAAGTATTTTTTAATATTCCCTCCAATGAAGGCTAATTGCGCTAATGAAAGGTCATACAATGAGAGTAAGTTCACTCTAGAAATACGTGCATTAATATAAGTTTCTTCTGCTCGTAACAGTTCTTCAAAGGAGACTTGCCCTCGCAGGTATAATTTTTGATGTTCTTTAATTGAGTGATTAGCAGCCTTAATCTTTTTACCATTCAAACTAATGGCCTTATCAAGACGATTTAAATTCTCTAAAAGTATGTTTGAATTTACTTCTAAATCGCCCTTCAAATTCTTTTTTTCTAATTCATTTTTATTTCGTTGAAACAGTAACTTCTCTTTTAGCGATCTTGTTTTGTCAAAACCAAGAGGTAGAGTATAATTTAAGGCAACAACCTTTTCATCTCTATTGCCGGCTCCCATCGCATCTGTAAGAGCCTCATCACGTGAAGAATTAAAAGCATTAATTGTATATGAGAGATTTAAACTTAAAGATGAATTAATCTGTTCATCCACCTTAACTAGATTAAGATCGGTTATTTTATTCAAAGCTTCCAATCTCTTCAGCTCTGGAAACTTTCTTGGTCGTAGCACAGAAGGAAATTTATCTTTCTTTTTATAGGTCCAAACTAACTTTTGATACTCCGATTCAGGGATTTTAATCCCAATAATTTCTTCAATCAGTGCTACTTTTTGTCGAAGATCATTTTTGTTGGTTAAAATTGTCTCTTGTTGATTTAATAAAGATATTCTCGCCTGATCTAACTCTAGTTTTCGACTAAGACCATCGCGAACTCTTCTGGCAACTTGATTTACTCTTCTCTGTGCCCGCTTCTCAAATTCTTTATAGAGTCCATCCAAAATAATATTAAGTTTGGCCTGGCTATAAGCTTGGAAAAAGTCCAAGAAGTCAGCTTGTAGCTTTAAACTATGAGAAACCTTGTCCGTCACATATTGAGCCTGAACTAAATCCCAATCAACTTCATTACTGCGATTTAAAATTTCATAAGTATAGTTCAAGCTATTACGATACTCATACACCTCATCTGTATTATATGTACTCAAAGAGCCACCAGACCACTCAGAAAGATCATATTGCGTAACTTGATGATTTAGCGAAAATGTTCCAAATTTATAACTAGACTTCTCCAATCCTACATTCGTTGTCTGAGTCAAACTTTTTTGAGATTGAAATGAAAATAAAGATTGAAGAAATGAGTTCTTATTTTGATATCCTGCATTTAATGACCAATTATATTTTTCACTTCCCAATTTATAATCAGCTTCATAAATCTTTTCTTCTACTAAAATGGCCTGTAGACGATCAGATGACTGATAACCCTTATAAACTTTTTGAAAAATCGCATGAGCATTTAATGGTAAAATTAAGAGAATGATAAAGATCATTTAATTAGCCTCCAAAATAAGGCTCGGTTATACAATTTTTACATCTTTTTTAAAACATTGCATCTTGTCATTTGTAAAGACTTCCTCTATAAAGTCTATACCGAGAAAGACTGATCATCGCTGGGGCCAAGTCTTAGGATTTGGTTCGGGAGGAAAGTCCGGACACCGCAGAGCAACATAGCGGGTAACGCCCGTCCGCCGTGAGGCGAGGACAAGTGCAACAGAAAGAATGTACGGTTCGGCCGTAGTGAAATCAGGTAAACTCTATGTGGTGCAAGCTCAAATAGGCCAGCGTTTTAGCATTGCTCGTGTGAGCTGGCGGGTAGAGCGCTTGAGCCCCAGGGTAACCTTGGGCCTAGACGAATGATGACCCTTAGACAAAATCCGGCTTACTTCTTTCTCGGTTTTTTTTTATATAATGTTTTCAGACTTTATTTGCATAATATCCACAGCATACTGAAAGCTATAAAAATATTTCAAATGGAAACATTTATAAAAACAATCTTACTAGATTTAATGATGGCCGGATGGATGATCACTTCGGTGGATCGGTTCAACTAGATTGTCAGATAACAAATTAAGAAATTAGCTCAGGGGCCGTAACGGTAAGTTTTTATCTAGAAGGTAGATCACATTTACCACTGATAATACAAAGAGGGCAAAACTTTGTAAGACCCGCAATTAGTGGAATGATACCCAACAAAAACCAGAAGTTAGTACTATAAATGGCATAGCCAATCAAAGCAGAACCTACCAAGACTCTGACAATTGAACATACATCACGGATTGTATTGTAATTCATAAATATTCTCCTCTCACCTCAACATAATTATAATTGCTTATGTTAAAAAGTAATATGATTGAGATCAAATTAAGTTGAAGCCTAGACCTTTATTTTTGCCCTAGATTGATACCAGCTTCATCAATATCAAAGGAAAAACTTGGCCAATTGAGTTCATTTCTAACAAACGCAGGTTTATGTTTGAAAAATTTGTCATGGATTATTGCTGAGTTTAAGTAACGAACAATCTTGCTTCTATCTTTGCCAGCGTTCATAATCGCCTTAATCCCCAACAAACTAGTATAATACCCCATTAATTGATAATCTAAGTTAGCACCTAGATTCTCATCAATTTCTAACTCATTTTTAGTATTTTTACTTAAAAGAGGAAGATCTGCCGGCTTACCAATAAAGTCAACAAAGAAGGAGCCTTCTAGAAATGCTTTATTATTTTTTAGCAAATCAGTTGAACGCCATTCATGATTTCCAATAAGAGTGATCTTAGGGGCTTTATAAAATTCAAACAGCTTGATGTAGTGATGAACTATCTTAAAATTGTCTGGAATGAAGATCGCGTCATAGTCCACTTGCGCTGGAAGAAACACCGACTTCCAATTAAGAGGCAAGCCTTCATTTTCAGCCTTTTCTCTCTCCTCTTTAAGGATGGCCATATATTCTTCTTTACGCTTTTGCCTATCAATATTGAAAATTTTCTGGCAAGCCAAGTTCATCGTTCCATAATCCCCAGAGTCATATTCAACTTCATGAACAATTTCTATTTCCTCTTGCTTCAACTGCTGTTTAATCATTTTTAATAAGAGTGAATTTTTGGCATGTTTTGGTGTTAAGAAAGCAATTCTTCTTATTTGCTTGTCACGCAAAGTGGAAACTAGCTTACCACTGTAATTTCTACGATTAGGAAAAATTCTAAAAGTAGATTTTGAACGTTTCACTGCACTATCAATGAAAAGAGCGGGAATTTTTAAGCCTTTTTGCCACTTTTGTAATCTTGTTACCAGTCTTTTATCCCCCCAACTCATTAGCAAGCCAACCTTATGATCAAGCACGAGTTGCGCCAATGCTGTGTTCACTGAATCATTTTTAAGCTCCACCTTTTTTACAATAAATAGTTTTTTCAAACGTGGCTCTTTAATTGCTTTAAGTAAGCCATTCAAAATATATTTATTTTTTTCTGCATCGACAGGAGAATTATTTATAATAATACCGATTTTTTTCTGATGTAAATGCATTTTATGCATAGTCTGTGTATAGTGATCAGAACAGAGTTCATCAGCAGTTGCCTTATTAAAATATTTATTATTCAGATGTTCAGTCGCCAATTTAGTGAGTAGTTTGAAATACTTTATTTGAGCCTTACATTGCTTTTGTTTTTCATGAGCAGGAAGTTCTACTATTTTTTTTACAGGTTTCTTTACTCTAGGAGATGAACATGCTCCTAGCGCTGTTAGAAGTAGAACTAATAATATATAGTTAGGCTTAAAGCTCATTCATACCTACCCTTAAGCTTTCTCCCTGGTCTATAAGCTTTAAATCAGATTTAGTTTCAACTGGTTTAGTTCCTGGTAAAAAATGCATTCGTACGCCAAACTTGTCTAGATGGCCAAAACGCGGATGAACCATGGCCGATTCTAGCCGAGCTGAACGGGAAAGATTACGACTACCATAATAACGAATCGCCTTTTGTGCAAACTGAGACCAGAGAGGCACTGCTGTATTTGATGCACTCACTCTTCCCTTAAAGCTATTTTGTTGGTCACTACCCAGCCAAACAACAATAACTAAATCATCCGTATAGCCACAAAACCAATTATCTTTAGACTGATTAGATGTCCCTGTCTTAGCTGCGACCTTATTTGCTAAATAACGAGCTCTATATCCCGTTCCATTTTTAACTACTGTTTTTAAGCCTTCATTCATAAGAGCAGCGATATTTTCATCCAAAACATTTATCTTTTTTACTGCTGGAGCCTGGTATAAAACCTTACCATCTCTAGTGGTAATTCTTTCAATCGCCTGAGGTGAAACGAGATTACCTTTATTATTAAAGACCGAATAAACCCGTGCCAAGTCAAGCATGCTTACTTCAGAGCCCCCCAATAAAGTTGATGCCTCTTCCTTAAGTGGAGTCTCAACACCTAACTTCTTTGCCAGCTTAATCACATTCGCAACACCTAAATCAACTCCCAGAGAAACAGCAGTAGAATTAATACTCTTATAAAAAGAATGAAGTAGTGTTGTCTCTGTAAAGAGTTTTGCAGATTCAGTATGGGGTCTGTAGTTCCCTACCGTGACAGGGGAAACATAAAAACGTTTATTCCAGGGAACTCCCTGTCTAAGAGCTTCAGTAAAAGTTAGCGTTTTAAACAAAGAACCCGGGGCTCTTTTAGCATGTATGGCTCGATTAAATTGAGAGACTTGGTAATCACGACCTCCAACCAACGCCACTATCTTTCCAGTTTTACGTTCCACCGCCAATAGCGCACCTTCTACGTCATGGCCACTCTCATCTTTTTGGGCCTTACTACGATAAATATTTTTCGACATAAAGCTAAAAATATCCTTACGATCTTCAAATGACTTTTCTGCCATCTGCTGTAAACCTAAATCCAATGACGTATAAATATTGAGACCAGAATCTTTTATATCAATCTTTTCTTCTGAGAGAATGGCATTTGCTTGTTCAATTGCATAATCAACGAAATAAGGAGCATGCTTTCCATAGTTTGATTTATATTTTTTATAAACAAGTTGTTCATCTTTATATGTGTTAACTTTCTTTTCTATTAGATTCCCATTTTTGCCCAAAGCCTTTAAAACCCGTAACTGTCTTTTTTTTGCAGCAAGTGGATATTTAAATGGATTGTACTTTCCGGGAGCCTGAAAAAGTCCTGCGATTAAGGCTGTTTCATGCCAGTCAAGCTCCTTGAGTTCTTTCCCAAATATTCTTTTTGCTGCAGCAGCGACTCCATAAGCTCCATTACCCAGAAACATACTATTACAATATATTTCTAATATCTTTTCTTTATCTATTACAGATTCCAAATAAAGAGAAAGTACGATCTCTCTTACTTTGCGTGTGATAGTCTTGTCTTTTGTTAGCAGTAGATTTTTGACTACCTGTTGTGTAATAGTAGAGGCTCCTTGATGAAAGCCACTATTTTTAGGGGTGAAATAAGAAAGTGCTGCCCGCATAATACCATAAACATCAATTCCAGGATGCTTAAAAAACTTTCTATCCTCAATCGCAAGAACTGCATCAATCATTTTCTGTGGAATTTCTTTATAGGGAAGATAGATATGATACTCATTAAACTGCTCACTTAGAAGCTTGCCCTTTCGGTCATAAATTTTAGTATTATCACGAGGACGCCATGTTGTTACATTTTGGATATCATCAATCTTTGCTTGAAATATGTCTTGATCAATCAAAACTTCAAAGCCAACAACATAGACAAAAGTTAGTATAAAAAAAAGTAACGAAGCACTAGCCACCATTAAATTGCCCAATGATGCAAAAGGAAGTATTAAAAAATAATACAAAAGATCAAATTTCTTCTTCATTACTCTCCTATAAATTTAATAACTTATCGTTATTTTTTAACTGAGGTATAAAAGCTGAATGCCAAACGGAAAACTATTCCCCTAGAAGTATCTTTGCTTGCTTTTTGTCAGTAATTTTCGATAAGTAGATATGCTAAAATTATTGATATTATTTACATCTATAGCTATTTACTCTGATACTCTTTACGCAAGTGAAAAGGTCATCAATTCCATAGACGAAAGTGCTCTCATTGCGCGAGAACTCAAAGGACTTCCAAAACATAGCAAAGACAATAAGCAGTACAGCTTAAAAAAAGTCATTTCTAACGAAGAGAAAACAAAAAACCTGATTGTTAATCTTTTCTCTATTGTTGATATCGATTCTCCAAAGGACATTGAAAGCACACTCAAAAAAGGAACTCAAAATTTATTCTTTGCCTCTTTTTTTGAAAAAACACCGCTTATCTCAAACTTTACATTTAAGCTTACACGTAATCCGGACGCTCTTGCTAAGTTCACCTTAATCTTTTTTCAACATAACAAACTTCTCAGTTTTGCATTTATTATGATTGGAACTCTTATGTTCTCACATATGCTTGGGGAACATAAATTCAAATATCCACTATTTAGTGGCAAACGTATTGCTTTTGGACTATTTCGTTTCAGCTTTATTAATAGTATTCGACTAGGGTCCTTCTCGCTGATTTTTAAAGACAATTTCTTCGATTTTTTTCAACTCTATGCTAGTTCTGTTAATGAGTTACAGCATCTTTACCCAATTCTACATTTCATCACAGACAATTTAATTAAAATATTCTAATGCCTTACTTGAGGCAGTAGATAAGTTTAGGTCCGCTAATTTTTTCCATACAAAACCTTTAGATAAAAGCCCTGCAAGATCGTTATTATTAGCATGCAACAGATAATTCGTTATTTTGTATTTAGTAATAGAAGTCTTAATCGAAGGTAGTAAGAATAGGCTTGTATCAAAATCAACTACCGGATACTGTCTCAAATCGGTATCTTCACAATACAAATTGAAAGTTGGCAACTCATACTGTCCTGTAAGCCATTCACTCTCACTTTTCTTATAAACAAGGATATTATCTTCTTTTTGTACAATGACTCTTAAGAGATGTAGTTCATAAAATTGATTCGTAGTTTTTTGCTTATTTTGAACAGGGTATTCTAACGGTTTTCCCTGTTTTCTTGCCACACAGTCTTTTTTTAAGGGGCAAATTTCACACGCAGCTTTATTGGCCTTACAAATACTACGTCCCAAATCCATTAACGACTCATTAAACAATCTTGGACTTAAAGAGTGTATTTGTTCACAAATTTTTCCCGTTTTAAACAAACGCTGAATTTCCTTATTTAACTTAGGACCTTTTTCTATTTTGATACCATAAAAGCGTGCCAGCACTCTTTCCAGGTTGGCATCAATCGGTAAAGCTGGATTGTCATTACCTATCGATAAAAGAGCATTTGCTGTATATTCACCAATTCCCTTAATCTGCAACAAAGTATTATAGCAAAGAGGAATTTTTCCTTGGTGGTTTGCTTGAATTTCCTTGGCCGCATTCAAAAGATTGCGGGCCCGACGATAATAACCTAAACCTTTCCAGTCCATTAGCATTTGTTCTTCATCAATACTGGCAAGTGTCTCAATATCTGGGTACTTCTCTACAAAACGCTCAAAGTGGTTGACCACAGTCCCCACAGTTGTCTGTTGCAACATTATTTCCGAAACCAAAGTATAATAAAGGTTTCGTTGCCTGCGCCAGGGAAGATGAGAGTAATTCTCTTGGGACCAATTAATTAAGCTATTAAACATTTGGGAAATATAACAAGATCAGAGCAAAAAATCACTGTGAAAAAATCATAAACAAAGCTTTCTTACTCTACGTAATTCTTTTTGAATATCTTTGGCATACAGGGGCTTTTCCAAGCCTTTTATTTTGGCAACCCCAGTCATCTTTATGGCATTTATAAAGGATGATTCGGCTTCGAAAATGTCTGTTATAATGATGAGGTTTTTAACCTTGGAAGCTTTGATATCAGAAATAATTCTTTTCATATTATTCAGGCCATCAGCAACACAAACCGGCTGAAAATTCCCAGCCTCTTTACGAAATTCATCAAAAAAATAGACTTTCATTTTCTGATTTAAAGGACACGTCTGGGCCAGATTAGAAAGAAAGATTTCACGTTCACAGGTATCTCCAAATCCCTTGTAATCAACTTGGCGCATAGTTGAGCTGGTATCCACCCAAACTTGCAAGTTAATTTTTGATTTCTCTTGTTTTGCATTTTTCTTTCCGCAAAATATGTTCGAAAAAAAGTCGCCACCCTTTTCACAGGCCACTAGATCTCTATCAATACCTTTAGGTGTCTCCATAAAGTCATATTTAGTATTGTTTTCGATCTCGGCCATATCAATTTCTTGCTGAACCTCTCCCTCTTGGCCTCTTTTATACAAGCCAACTTGAGGATCAAAGCAGTACTCTCCCATCTGCTGGCATTGCAAGCTTTTACCGGCAACATAGGAGTAATAGACATAAGGCTTCTTAATAATACTATCTAACCATGAAGTTTTATCTATACTAAGAAACCACAACTCCACCTTTTGTGGTGTTGCATATGCATTCACACTCAATAGAAACAACAATAAAACTCTTAACATTCAATCCTTAAAATTCAGCCTGGCTTTGTTTAAAATATCTGAACAGCTGATTCCCAATATCTACAATTAAATCTCTTCCCTCTACATCCAAATCCAAAAAGTCTGTTAGGAAACCTTTTTGTCTGGGACTCAAACGATTTAACTTGTCTCTAATAGAAAGGTTAACATCTGATTGATCTCTTCTCTCTTCAACTCTTTCACCAAAGGGTACTTTCACCCCTTTAATCGTGGCAGATGTTTTAGTGCGAGTAGATTTATCATCAAGGCCTTCTTCAAAACTGGCCAATTCTTCCTCAACCTCACCATCACTTCCCTCATCGGCTTTATTGCTATCTTTATAAAAGCTCACGAGCTTTTTAAATGTCTGGGTAGAATCTTCTGCGATAAATTCAATGATCTCATGCAGGGGAATATTAAGATATGCAACAATAGATGCAATCATCTGCGCATCTATATCTTTGGTCTTTTGATTCAAAAAGCGACTCATCGTGGAAATTCCAATATTTATAGCTTCCGCCAAGTCTTTTTGCGACAATCCACCACGCAATTGCATGTACTTTCTTACTACACCTAAAAACATTCCTGTCTGTTCTTGATTAAAACTTACCATAAAATCCTCCTATGCTTTTTCACTTTCCAGCTACTTAGCAATTATGGATCGCAATAACTTGCATTGCAACCGCTCAATATCCTTATCGGATTGCAAATAAATTTCTTTATGCAATTTTATTTCTTGACGCAAGTCGTCAAGCATGAGATACTGGTCTCAGCAAACAACACATCGGGGGAAGCGATGGAAACAACACAAATACTAGACATTATACCAAGAATTACAGGTACTTATGTTAATGTTCAGGATTTTCACTTTGTCGATATGAAAAAGGAAAATGACTTTGTAACAGGGGCGAGATTTGAGGAAGTAGTATTTGAAAACGTCTGTTTTGAAGACATTGATTTTCAAGGTGTTGAGTTTGTGAAAACAAAATTTATTGATTGCAAGTTTAAAAATTGCACCTTCAGCTTCACTAAGTTTAAGGATTGCAATTTGATTGCGTGCAAGATTGAAAATTGCAACTTTTGCATTACGAATTCCCTTAACTGCAATTTTCTTTCTTGTACGTATATCAATAACAGTTGGGAAACTTCTAAAACAATTGGTGCGTTTCTCAACTGTAATATTGAAGAACACGAAATGCGCGATATGGACGTTACTTTAACCGTCGAAGTTCCCACTCTCTCCTCAAACCAGGAACTTTGTATCGCCTAAAGCGCAAATAAAGGAATTAGCTCTGGGCCAAGGAATTGGCCCACATTTTTAAAACAAAATTATTTTACTATAAGCTATGGAAGGGACACGTCTTGCAAGGATGCTAGCACATCTTTTTTCCCACCTTTATTACACTTCTAACGACACATCTTGGGCCTAGGAAACTAGGCCTTCTTTTTATGTCATATGTCATATTTTTGGACAATGACAAAACATCTATCACTTTTTCTTCTTCAAGCTTTTGTAATTGCATCCCCCAAATGGCGTAATTTTTGCTGCTATTTATATACCTTTATTTTAATCAGGAGAGAGATTATGGGGAATTTACTAAAGTTATTTTTAGTTTCGTACTTGGGGATTTTTCTTAGTAGTACGGAACTCGCGCTAGCAAAAAACACAACAATCAAAGAGTCATCCAAGAGAATCGTTGTCCTTAACCCAGGAGTTAACTCCTTAAAGATGGCCAATGAGGTCTCCAAAAAATATGGAGTCCCTAGAGGACATATTTATAAAAAGGCCATCAATGGTTTTGCCATTTCTTTACCAGAGCAAGCTGTTTCTCATATGAAAGCAGACAAACGAATCAAATACATTGTTAAAGATACACCTAAGAAAATTGTTTCGACTCCCTTAGGTGTTAAGAGAATTGGCGCGGAAAGAAATGCAACTGCCGCAATTAATAATGATGGTGGAAATGTAGATATTGATGTTGCTGTTATTGATTCGGGGATCGATCTTGATCACCCCAACCTAAACGTTTATGCCAGTGTAAATTTTGCCAAAGGGAAATCAGCTGATGATGGTAACGGACATGGGACTCACGTTGCAGGGACCATCGCTGGACTAGATAATGGAGCAGGTACTGTTGGTGTTGCCCCTGGTGCAAGATTATGGGCAGTCAGAGTACTAGACAATAGAGGATCCGGCTGGACTTCCGACATTATTGCTGGCCTTGACTATGTAGCAGCACACGCTGATGAAATAGAAGTGGCCAATATGAGTCTTGGTGGACGAGGTAGTGACGATGGAAACTGTGGACTTTCAAATAATGATCCTGAACATACTGCTGTTTGTGCAGTCGTAAATGCCGGTGTTGTCTTAGTCGTAGCCGCAGGAAATGATGGTGCCGATGCAGCTAATTATACACCTGCTTCTTATGATGAAGTTATCACTGTTTCAGCGATCGGAGATACTGATGGCCAGCCAGGAGGCTTAGGGCCAAAAACTTCTTATGGCGATCCAGATGATTCTCTCGCATATTTTTCAAACTATGGTGAAGATGTTGATATTGCTGCTCCAGGAGTAGATATTTTTTCGACTTACAAAGGTGGAGGAACTGCGACTCTTTCTGGAACCTCTATGGCCTCCCCCCATATCGCAGGCAGTGTGGCCCTTTATATCGCAAAATATGGAAGAGCAAACTCATTAAATGATACCATTGCGATTAAAGAAGGTCTTATTGCACTAGCGGATGCCCAAAGTTCAAACAATGGTTTTACCGGGGATAAAGATAGCTTTGCTGAGCCAATTGTTAATGTTGAAAATATTGATCCACTTGCTCCAGCAGGACCGGCAGTCAAAGTCACTCTATCTACAGATAAAAAAGAATATAATACCGCTCTTGGTGAAACTGTAGCGCAGATCACGGCCATAGTTAAAGATGAATTCAATAATCCTATCTCAGGGTTAAGCTTTGCTGACTTTAGCAGCTTACTTAATGCAACTGCTCTAAATATAACATTTATTGAAACAGCAACTGCTGGTAACTATGCGGCCAGCTTAGATATCACTCAACTGGTGGATGGAAATTATGAGCTAAAAATTATTGCCGATGATAGCATACGTCAAATAAGTGGTGAAGCGAGCACAAGCTTTAGCAAGTCATCAGTACAACCTCCTGCTCAACCTACAATGTTTGTTTCTGAGATTGCATATAGAACTAGTGGTGGAAAAAGCGGTAATAAAAACCTACTCATCGATATTAGCGTGAGTAATACTGATGACCTAGCAGAAGCATCTGCCGCGGTATCTATTGATCTTTATCGCAATGGAAGTTTTGTAGGAAGTGGAACGGCCCTTACTGATTCGACAGGTAGCGTAAGCTTTCAACTACGAAATGCCTCTGCTGGGAGTTACACGACAGTTGTCACAGATGTAAATAAATTTGGAGTTATCTACGACTCTAGCTTAAATGCAAGTGATCCAGGATTTATTAAATAAGGTACGCGACACCTTATCCCAATTTTAATCAGTTAGATAATTTAATCACCGGGTATAACGATATACTCGGTGATATTTTTAAAGGAAGTGCGAATAATCTTAATATAAATAGATTTTAATTTTCTTAATTCCAATTAAAAGTCACAAAGAAAGCTACTCCAGAAGGTGTAACCACCTAAGATCGGGATAGGGTGTCGCGTACCTATTTCTATTTCATTTTTTGAATTTCGGTATTTTTAGGAACATTGAACTTAAAAGTCTTTTTGGGAAACTTATTCATCACTTTTAAGTTTTTAGGCGTTAATAATAAAGGGTATTTCTCACCAGTATAAAAGAGCTTCATCTGCTTCACATTTTTGAATAGGCTTTCTTTGCCTCTAAAGCTGATTTGCATTTTATCCAAGCCTAATTGCTTTTTGGCCTTGGCTTCAAAATGAATGCTATAAGCATTTCCCTTTAACTTTTTTACTTTATAAAGAGGATTATCTGTTAAACCTTTTTTAAGTGAATCAAAAATCTTAGAAAAGCAGTATTTATTAGATGCACCTGTACGAAGAAAACCTTTTTCCCCTTCCATAAAAGGAGGGTTATAAACCCACACTTTCTCTGCATTGCAAATATAAAGAGTATTCTCTTCTTGTTCTTTTAAATAGAAATTACTGGGATACTCATACTTTATCGCAAGATTAGTTTTCACCTTTTGCTTACTTAATTTACTACGCTTTTCCTGCACAAAGTCTGCTTCAAAAGCTCGTGGTAAAAAACCTGCCAGTGCAGCCTCTAGTAGAGTTAAACTAAGAAGAATGGTCAAAACAACTCGAATTATCATTACTGTAATTGTACCGAAACTGCTTTGGAAACACCAGGCTCCTGCATGGTAACCCCATACAAGGTATCATTGAGTTCCATAGTCTTCTTATTGTGAGTAATCAGGATAAACTGACTCTCCTCACTCATCTCACGTAGAAGCTCATTAAAACGCCCAACATTGGCATCATCAAGAGGAGCATCAACCTCATCAAGTAAACAGAATGGACTTGGCTTGACTAAAAAGATTGAGAAGATAAGGGAGACTGCTGTCATCGCTTTTTCCCCACCACTCATTAAGTTGATTGATTGCATCTTCTTTCCTGGTGGCTTAGCGATAATATCGATTCCACATTCTGGAGAATCAATGTCCCCTACAATTTCAAGTCTTGCTTCCCCCCCACCAAAGATAATTGGAAATACTTTTTCAAAGCGCACATTAACTTCATCATAGGCTTCTTTAAATCTGATTTTAGATTTTTCATCAATATGATGAATGGCCAGTTCAAGATCCTCAAGAGATTTTTTAAGCTCTTGCTCCTGAGCACGCAAGAAGTCATGACGTAATTTTTGACGATCATAATCTTCAATCGCTTGCCAGTTAATTTCACCAAGACGATTAAGTTCTGAACGATATCTTTTAAACTTCTCTTTTGATTCACGAAGAACAGCAGGAAACTTTTTATCAAATTTGTATTCATGGCTTTCAATAATGCGAATACCTTCTTCAGCTTCCATTTGATACATGCCACTTAAATCTACCAATTCTTCCAATTGATCAGTGGTTAAAGCTAAGTGTTGCTTTAATACATCTCTTAAATCCACTTGGTATCTTTCAAATACATCTTTTACTAGAATTTCTTCATCAACAATGATCTGCTCTACTTTTAAGTTTAACTCAACATTAGATTTTTCAATCTTATTAAGTTTAGCTGTAATCTCTTTAACTTCATTCTCTCTACCCTGCATTCCTGCTAGTAGTGAAGTTAATTCATCTTTAATGATATTCAAATGAGACTCTTTCTCGGCCAATACTTCTGCTTGATCTGCATTTGACTCTTCAAGGGCATTGATTTCATTACCAGCTGTTTCAATCTCAGCTTCTAATTCATCCAGACGAACATTGTTTTGCTCTAGTTTGTCTTTATACTTAAGCACCTGCTCATCAACATCATGAATTTGAGCTTGTAAACTTTCCACTTGAGTATGATAAGTCTTAGCATTTGCTTGTAGTTCTAATAACTCTCCACGAGAATTCTCAAACATAGACTTAACTTCTTCTAGTTCATCTTTGTTTTCGCCTAGCTGCTCTGTTAGGCTATTCATTTTCTCTTCTAATGTTTCTTTCTTATTTAGCGTTTCTTCTTCGCTCTCTAATAACTCTAACTTGGCAGCAGATATTTCATTTTTACGTTTGTTAAGAATATCTAGACGCGATGAAGTTGTTCCAAAGGATGCCTCTTTTGACTCTAGCGATGACTTTAAAGATACGAATTTAGTATTAGTTTCATTTAATTCTTTAGAAACTGTATCCAATTCATTCGTTAGTACATCTACACGAGCAGTTAATGCTTCAACATCTTCATCAAGATTTTTTAGTAACTCTTGTTTTTCGGCCAATTCAACTGATAGTTCATTAATAAGGTTGTTTCTTTGAACAACCCCCATGGTGCTTTCATCAGCAGATCTTGCAGATAACTTAACACCATTTGAGCTTTGCACCAGGTAAACATTCCCATCAAGGGAAACAAGACCTTTAAACTTCATGCTACTAGAAATTTTCAATGCTAGTTCTGCAGTTAAATTATTAACGACATAGAATCCATTAAAGAATTCTTTAAGTACTGTTTTGTATTCATCATTGTTAATGTTAAGGATATTTTCAATAGGAGTAACTTCGTCACACCCCTTTACCTTAAGTCTTTCAACAGTATCTTCTCCAAAAACGCTCTCAGAGTTTCCAACACTGATAAAATCAAAGCTGGTATTTAAATTATTTTTATTCCACTCGGCCAGAGCATTGATATCTGCGTCTTTGCCAATAAGGGCATCAAAAGAAGATTCAAAAAGAACTTCCAAGGCTTTCGCATATTGCCCTTCACACTCAATGATATTTCCAAGTAGTTCAAAAGAAGTCGTGCCAGTTTCCTCAATAAATTTCAAAGCACCTTCACGAACACCTTCGCCACTTTTATTAATTTCTTTAAGCGAGTGAACTTTAGACTCTAACTGAATAACTTCCTTAGAAAGACCTCTTTGCTCAAAATCTTTCTCTTTTAAAAGAGTCTTCTTTTCATCATATTCGTTCTTAACTGTTTCAAACTTCTCTTCCAACTCAGCAAGAGCTTCTTTGGCCATTTGCGTGTCTTCTCTCTGCTTAACAAGTTCATCAGAGAAATCAGCAGTATTTTTTTCTATTTCTTCGATTTCTGCAAAAATATCTTCTAAGTTCTTAGAATACTCTTCCAACTTAGAGTTATTTCTAAAAATAGTTTGATCGACATCATTAAATTCAAGTTTGGTCCCGTCTAAAGCTTCCGCTAGCTCAACTTGCAAAACTTCTTTTTCGCTTAATGTTTCACGATAAGATTCAACTTTCTCTTCTAGATCAGAGAAATCCATTTCCTCAAAGTTTTGAGCTTCTAGATCTCTTAATTTCTCTTTTAACTCTTCTGACTTTTGAGTTCGGGTTTCAATATCTGCATCTAATTCTTCATTTTCCTTAGTGCTTCTTTCAATATGAGCTTCTTTATCCGTAAGTGACTTCTTTAAATGCTTAAAGCGCTCTTCACTTGCAGCTAGCTCCCGACTCAACTCATTGAACTCTGCTTGGTACTCATCGATCTTATCCATAAGATCAGTCTTTTTAATACGCTCTTCTTCTAGAGCTAGCTCAAGCTGATCCTTTTTAAGTGATCCTTCTTCAATAATAATTTTATTTTTTTCAAGGAAATCTTTGGCGTTTACAAAATCGCTTAAATAATCAAACTCCTTGTGAGACTTAACAATTAATTCGTGGTGCTTAATACGATCTTTAAGTCGTCTCGCTTTTTCAGCTTTCTCAGCCTGCTTTTCAAGAGACTTCAGGTTTTTATAAATCTCTGCTTGGAGATCAGAAAGACGGTTCAGATTTGATTGAGTTTGATCAATCTTCTTTTCTGATTCACGCTTTCTCATTTTAAACTTAGTGATACCTGCAACTTCTTCAATCATCGTTCTACGCTCAACTGGTTTGGCCTGAACGAGACGGTTGATTTCACCTTGGGCAATAATTGAGTAAGACTTGGCCCCAGCTCCGGTATCCATAAAAACTTCTTGGATATCTTTTAAACGGGCTGGCACATTATTAATTCGGTATTCTGTTTCACCGTTACGATATAATTTTCTGGTCAGGGCAATTTCAGCTGGTTTAGTAACCTGACTTCCAATATGAATATGTTTTCCCGTATCATTTTCAAGAACCAAAGTAACTTCTGCAAAACCACCTGGTGTATATTTTGAAGAACCAGCAAAAATAAGATCCTTCATTTTATTACCACGAAGGTGCTTAGCTGATTGCTCTCCCATAACCCAGAAAAGTGCATCAACGATATTCGATTTCCCACAACCATTAGGTCCGACAATCCCGGTAATACCGTCATCAAAATTAATAGTAGTGCGGTCCTTAAAAGACTTAAATCCTTGTAAGTGTAGACGTAATAATTTCATACGAGTTTTATCCCTCAGCAGTGTGTGTGTCACTAATTATGAGCAATCTCTTTAATAGACATCCTGCATTAAAAAATCTTGCCCCTATAGAAACATTTTCCCTTAAATGCCAATTGATTGTCCAGCACATTAACCTGCTATTTCTGATTAAAACTGTATGGAATGCTGTGCAACAAAACAAGATTTTTTGAACTATGGATTAAATCAACGCAAAATTACGAGAAATGTTATAATTTTCAAAAAAGGATCATCATGGAAAATAATCTTCGTAAGACCCTCACTTTTGGATTTGAACAAACATTTACCATTCCAGAATGGTGGACCGAACCTGGTTTTACTTCAACCTCTGATACTCCACTCAAGCGAGAAAAAATGTTAGACCTCGCCAGAGAATTGGCCGCTGAACTAGGAGGAAAATATTTTGAGTCCAAAGATATTTGGGAACATATGCAATATGAGGTCACTGATGATCAAGGTGAAACTCAATTTTACGTCACCATGGATCCAGGTAGTATTGAACTCAAAACACCACCTGTACTGGTAGATAAAACCTTTGAGATGGCCAAACCTCTTTTTATCGCGGCTGAACGCGCTGGCGTTGTCGCCTATAGAAACTGGTGGTACGGAGTGCAAGCGGGTACCGAAGGTGGTTGTCACGTTAATATGGGTGGCTTTACGGAAGACACCAACCCACTCAAAAAAGATCCTACCCTTGTGGTTAAATACGCAGCTTATGTGCACAATCGCCCCTGGCTACATCATCCCTTTATGGGAATAGATGTTGGCCCCGAAGGAAATGCCATGCGTATGGATGAAAAGCCAGGTTATGAAGACGTCAAAGAAGCATTCGAAGATTATCGTAAATTTTTAAGTGATGGCCGTCTTTTCACTCCACAAGAAACTTACGATCATTTTAAAGATACTAATTTGATTGCAGAAAAAGGAAGCTATCCTTCGCTTTATAAATTTAAAACGGGATTATTTTTAATTGAAGACCGCGGGCAAGAATCTCTACGAACAGCAGAAGACTTCTATCTCGTCTCAGAAATGCGCATGCAAATTTTTGAATACTTACAAAAACAAGAGCTGCCCGAATCGCTGCTGGATTTTCCCAAATTACATGAAGAAGAACTGACTTCTTTTAGGCTATGGGAAAACTTTAAAACTTGGGCCAAAGACTTTGACCTTCCTACTGAGAAATACCATCGTTTTTTTGAAAGACAGTTTCCTCTGCTTGAACAAGGTGAAGCTCCAGCCAAACTCATCAACATAAAAGATGGCAGACGTCCGCGAGTCATCACCGACATCCAAAAGCGTGGAGATGTAGTGATCAGCAAAACCATTGATACCACTTATAAACGTTTTGAGATTTTTCATTCTCATCCAGTAGGTCAAGACATTGGCTTTGATATTGAGGCCAATGGCGTAGAAACTATTTCTCCCGTCATGGCCATTCATGAAAAGGGACAAGAAGTTTCCTTTATTTATATTGATTTAAAATACGACCATGATAAACCTCAAATTCATATCAAATTAAAAGTGAATGGTGAGTTCAAGGAAGAAGCGATTTTCAACGCCAAAGATATGATGTGGAATCCGTAAAAATATACATACAAATACGATTAACTTTTAATTTTTTCAAAATCCATTTGCGCGGTCAGATTATATAAAGAGCTATGCACTGGTGCTGAAAATTTCCCATCAGCAAAGTCACCTTTTATATTATTTAAATCTATCACCTGGCTAAAGTCTGAACCGTTCTGACAAGTAACATTAGAGGTTAGCAGTCCTGCTTCTAAAGTTGCTTTTCCTGCGCAAGAAACACTTTCTAAGATATAAGGTGCTTGGCCCTCTGCTGTTTGCACAATATTCTGAATTAGTATTATTGTTCCATCTGGATTAATACTCACTTCATCATGAACAGAGATACCTGGCCCTAATTCAATCCTTGGATCTTGGCTTGTTACTTTATATTTTTCGCTTAATTGTTCTAAGGTGAAATCTGAAGCATATGAATAGGCATATGAATAGATAGATGAGAGTATCAAAACAGCTGTGACTAGTATCTTCATTTTACTCCTTAATTAGCTATTACCAGAATTAAATACAGCTTAATGGTAACCCTAGTTTTTGGTGCGGATCAATGGATTGAATAATTTTTACAAGAATATTTCTGTGTAATTACAGGCTATTAGATAGAAAATATGCTATTTATTAACATAAAAATCATTACGAATATGATCTTTGGAATTAGGATGCTGAATGGCCTCCAGCATACGCGAGAAACCATACTCATATTGCTTTTGTACTAACTCTTTAAATAGCTCATAGCTTTGCGGAACACGAGAAATCACCTTCAGTCCTTTTAAGTCTAGCTTTGGGGTAAAAACCAGCTCCTCGGCAATCTGGCTATAATCTAACAGGTAGTCATAATTTTGTGTGAAAACCTGGTGATGTCTTTCATTTTGCGAATAATTATAGGTTGCATACACCAAGCCTTCTTCGATAAAGCTAAATTGTCCCGGATATAAGAGCATAAGCTCATCTCCCAGGGCCTTAGCAAGTTCTACTGGATAAAGATCAATGGCCCCCGTTACATACAACTCTCCATTAATTTCTGAGGGTTTAATGTAAAAAGGATCGGCGACCGAAGCTCTCGCGGCATCCGTTAGTTTAGCTCCTGTGATAGGCAAGATCTCGTTAGCAACAGTAGAGCCATTAAAATCCGCAATGGGTGAATGCAAAGCTTGTAGCTGCTTAGCAGTCTCCTCATCAGTAAAGACTACTTCTTGAAATAATTTTTGTTTATTTTTTCTAATCTTTCCCACCTCTTCTTTGGAGTAAAGAATTTTTGAGGCCACAATCAGTGTCTTATACTGCCCGGGTGTAAAACCTTTATTTACGGCATCAACTTCAAAGCTATCTGGTATATACATTAAAAAATGATCAAAAATATTTGGAATAATCTTTAGGCTCTTATGCTTAACATACATATCCCAAACTAATTTAAGGGCACGTAAGAGATTTGAATGATGGCTCAACCTCACCGACTTCATATACTGATAAGATTCTTGGGAAAGAAGTATTTCTAAACGTTGTTTGGGATCATCAATACAGTGAGAAATTGCGGCGGCAAGACCACCGCCGCAAGTTGCTATTATATAATCTGGCTTCAGATCGTTTTCTTCCGCCGCTGCAAGCATCCCCAGAAACATGGCGGTTTTAAAACCACCGCCATTAAATATCATTACTCGCGTTTTATTTCGGGTGCTCACAAAAGTAAATTACCTATTGCAATTCACCGGTCAAACTTCCTAGAAAGGTTTTAATATCTTTAACATCTTCCTTAGCAAGTTTTTTTCCAAGCTGATACTCGGCCATAATTTCAATAGCTTCATCCAAAGTTTTGATGGAACCATCGTGGAAATACGGGTGAGTTTTAGCGATGTTTCTTAGTAGAGGTACTTTGAACTTAAACTTGTCTCTTCTTTTCTTAGTAACTTCGTGACGACCAGTATCTTTAGTTTTGTACTTCTTAATAACACCAAGTCTTTGGAAGCTTGATCCACCAAGTCCCTGACCAGAGTGACATTGTACACATCCAACACTTATAAATTTTTCAAGACCTTTTCTTTCAGCTGTAGATAAAGCATTAATATCTCCCGCCAAGTACTTATCAAAAGGACTTGGAGTCATTAAGGTCTTTTCAAAAGCAGCAATAGCTTTTGTTAAATTCTTATAAGTCATTGGCTTTTTAGCTTTAGGGAACGCTTTTTTAAACATACCCATATATTCTTTATTATTAATTTTGGAAATGGCCTCTTTCTTAGATTTTACCCCATGCTCAATTGGGTTAAGGATTGGGCCACCAGCTTGCTCAGCTAGATCTTTTGCTCTCCCATCCCAGAATTGCTTGAAATTAAGGGCCGCATTAAAAGATGTAGGAGAATTTCTTCCACCACGTGTTCCATCATGACCTGGTGAAGTTGCTTCATTATCAACACCGAAACTATCTAAGTTATG
>JBFEUX010000272.1:0-3530 GCA_041547255.1 Bacteriovoracaceae bacterium | reverse complement strand
TGGTAGAGGAGCGCGTTACTAAAATGACGTACACCTCTACCAAAAGGTGCCTGGCACTTTTACCTGGTACTTTTAGGTAAAGTTGTGTATTTTATGCTGCTCTATGGAAACTAAATACATACGTAACTTTTCAATTATTGCTCATATTGATCATGGTAAGTCCACACTTGCAGATAGATTGATTCAAGAGACAAACTCTGTAACCGACAGAGAAATGTCTGATCGCTTATTAGATAATATGGATCTCGAGAAAGAGCGTGGTATTACTATTAAGGCGCAAACGGTACGACTAAAGTACCAAGCTAAAGACGGAAATACCTACTATTTAAACTTGATTGATACTCCAGGTCACGTAGATTTTACTTATGAAGTTTCCAGATCGCTGGCTTCCTGTGAAGGTGCTTTGTTGGTAGTTGATGCTTCCCAGGGCGTTGAAGCTCAGACTTTGGCCAATGTTTATATGGCCATGGAAAATGACTTAGAAATCATGCCCGTTCTTAATAAGATTGATCTTCCTCACGCCGATGTGGATAAAGTCAAAGATGAAATTGAAGAGATTGTCGGAATTGAAGCTCAGGATGCACCCTTGGTATCTGCTAAATCAGGGTTAGGGGTATCAGATCTACTGGAAAAAATTATTGAAGTTTTCCCCGCACCACTGGGAAATCCAGATGAAAAGTTACAAGCCTTAATTTTTGATTCCTGGTTTGATCCTTACCGTGGGGTCGTTGTTCTGGTAAGAGTTTTTGAAGGAACACTTAAAGTTAAAGATAAAATTTATTTTAAACACTCAGA
The DNA here is from genome assembly GCA_041547255.1 of Bacteriovoracaceae bacterium. GTDB lineage: Bacteria > Bdellovibrionota > Bacteriovoracia > Bacteriovoracales > Bacteriovoracaceae. The sequence continues at coordinate 2,735 of JBFEUX010000272.1, read as the reverse complement.
TCGTTCTTATGAAATTATTAAGCTTGCCGTACACGAGCCATTTTATACCGAAGTAAATCAGCTAGGAGCTGGTGAAGTAGGGATTATTATCTGTGGTATCAAAACGATTCGAGATGTGAAGATTGGTGATACCATTGTTCATGATAAATATAAAGACACTCCATCCTTGGCTGGTTATGAAGAAATCAAGCCAATGGTTTTTTGTGGGATCTTTCCTGTGGTTTCTGAGGACTATGAGGAATTGAAGGAAGCTTTGGAGAAATTAGCTCTTAATGATTCATCTTTTACTTATGATGCCGAATCATCGACAGCGTTGGGGTTGGGTTATCGTTGTGGCTTTCTCGGATTACTGCATATGAGTATCATTCAGGAAAGGCTGGAGCGAGAGTTTAATTTAAATTTGATCTCAACAGCACCAAGTGTGAGTTACAAAGTTGTAACTAAAAAAGGTGAGGAAATGATGGTGGATAATCCATCTGAACTTCCAGACATGGGCCTGATTGAAAGTATTGCAGAACCAATGGTTGAAATTAGTATTCATGTGCCTAATGAATACGTGGGGCCTATTATTACTTTATGTGAAAAACGTCGTGGAATTCAACAAAATATAAACTATATTACCAGTGATCGAGTTCAGGTTGTGTACTATCTACCTTTAAGTGAAATGGTTTTTGATTTTTATGATCAGTTAAAATCAATCACCAAGGGCTACGCTTCAATGGATTATGAATTTAAAGACTATATGGTTTCTAAATTAGTGAAGTTGGATATATTACTGAATGGAGAGCCAGTTGATGCTCTTTCTATTATCTGTCATGATTCTACATCGTATCAAAAAGGAAAAGAGTTAGCTGCTAAACTGAGAAAAATTATTGATCGTCAGCAGTTTGATATTGCTATCCAAGCGGCCATTGGAAATAAAATATTGGCCAGAGAAACGGTAAAAGCTTTAAGAAAGAACGTTCTTGCTAAATGTTATGGAGGAGATGTCTCTCGTAAAAGAAAGCTGTTAGAAAAACAAAAGGCCGGAAAAAAACGAATGAAAATGGTAGGGAATGTTGAGATTCCTCAAGAAGCGTTTTTAGCAGTGTTAAAGGTGGAGGATTAATGAATATTGTTCAAGAACAAGCAGAAAAAGTTCTCCAACATTTTACCAAAGATGAGCATTACGAAGTTTTAAAAAATGCGAAAGAGTCTTATATAAAACAAACAGGGAAAATTGACGAAGAGACTGATGAGTATGAGTCTCGTATGAATTGTTTTAATGATTGGTACATTTTAAATTACAAAAAAACTGACGGAACAAGTATTCTAGATAGTGCTGTCGCTGCAGGCTTTGATTCTGAATTGGTAGAAGCATTAAAAGATGTAAATTACTCTTTGTTTCATTTTTCAAAAATTAATTTTAGAAAACAAATCATTATTAAAGATGTCTTGCATGGAACGAAGTTTGTGCTTTCCCCTAAGAATGGAATGCTTCCACTTGTAGAAGATGATCTTTTTGTGGGGAGATCTGTTAAGTATCAAGATGAGTATTACCTATTAAATGGAATTTGTATTTTACCAAGAGAGATTCTATCTACTCTTAAAAAAGAAACAAAGAAAATAAGAAAACTAAATAATGGCCATGAAGAAGAAGCCTTTCTCTTAAATCTGGAAAGATTAAAGACAAGGTCTATTCAATATGGGCATGTCGAACTCTCTAAGATCTTTTCTTTCTAATTTCAAATTAGTCGAATTTAAGAATTTATATGCATTTCGTTTTCAATATTAGAAATATCGTTTAAATGAACTTTATGCTTGGATTTCCCAGAGTACAATACATAGGGAAGAACCCCGGTAAGATTTGAAGCAACCACCACGAAAAAGTATAGGTTGAATAAAGAGGCTCCGTTCGTGATACCAAAGAATCCCAATAGATTTTGAAAAACAAGATGGCCAACACCTAAGCCGGCAGGGGCAATCGGTACGGCAATACTAATAAAGCCGATAGGCATGACTGAAAAAGCAGTTGAAAGCTCAAAGCTGGCGCCAGTTGCGAAAGGGTGAACTAAATACCAAAAGGCAAATACTGCTAATCCTTGGATGATCATACTTATGCCAATTAAGACTAAAATTTTCTTGCGGAATAAGCAAAGATCCATCCAAATCTCATCACACTTATTAAGAATCTTCATTAGTATACTATTGAACTTTAACATTTTTGAAATTCTTAATGGTAAAGAAGGAAAGAAAAATAAAAAGCTAAGTAAGGCGAAAACGCCCAAAACCAATAATATATTTAAATTAATTAGATTTGTAACATCGGCAGAGAGACTTGTAAGGCTTTGATAATTAAAAATACTAACGAGTCCTCCAACAATTATTAAACCAATAAGTCCTACGACTCTATCGATGAGAACAGAGATCAATAGATATTTTTTATTTAAGTTCTCATCTAAGTCCTGGATATAAAAAATCTTTACCACATCTCCTGTCACACTTCCCGGTAAAACAGAATTAAAAAAGAGACCAATCCAGTTGGCCAAAAAGACATGGATAAGCGAAAGAACATTTTTTGCTTTCTGATGTAGTAAAATACGGAGTCTAGCAGCAACTAAAAAGTTATCACCTTGCAAAATGGCAACTGCGATAAAGATGGTGAGAGGATTATCTAGTAATTTCCCCAACAGTCTAAAATCAAGCTTACCCGTATTTACTAAATAGTAAATAAGACCAGCTGCAAGCAAAAACTT
>JBFEUX010000189.1:0-5816 GCA_041547255.1 Bacteriovoracaceae bacterium | reverse complement strand
GTCAGTTTTAACTCTGCACCAAATAAACCTAGCATACGCTCTTTTTCTTGTGCTTGTCCTTCAGGCATTACGGCCAGCATTTTTAGTCCCAGGCTTTTAGCGACAACTGCGAGTCCAATACCGGTATTACCAGCAGTCCCTTCCACAATTGTCATGCCTGCTTTTAATTCACCTCGGGCCATTGCTTTTTCTACCATGGTTTTAGCCGCGCGATCCTTAATGGTACCTCCTGGATTAAAACATTCACATTTCAAATAAATGTCACAACCAGTAAGTTTTGAGAGTGACTTCACTTTTAAAATAGGAGTTTGTCCGATGAGTCCGATTTGATTTTTAGCTATCTTCATATTTAATCCACTTGTAAAAGTCTAAATTATGTTAATAATAAATGCTATATGAGCATTGATCAAAAGTATTTAGAACATTTATTTTTAAGCAAGTACAAGGGTAAAAATATCAACCTTTGTCGCGACACCATGGAAGACTTTGCGGATACTGTGATTAAGGTTTTATTTCCCGCGTTGTGCAATAAGGTGGTGGCCGACGCCAATGAACTTAATAAAAGTTTTGATCATTTAGAAAAATTGTTAAATATCATTGTCGATTGTCTTAAGAATGAGTTGCACGCCAGTTGCCGCAATGAAGCTATAATTAAGGAATTCTTTGCTGCCTTACCTGAATTAGAAATGAAAATGAATAAGGATGCAGAGTTTATTTTATCCGGTGATCCTGCTGCAAAAAGTATTGATGAAGTAGTCATTTGCTATCCAGGATTTTACGCCATCTGTATTTACCGGTTGGCCCACTTTTTTTACGGATGTAAACTTCCGCTCTTTCCTCGTATTATCGCTGAGTACGCTCACCGAAAAACGGGAATTGATATCCATCCAGGCGCTAGTATTCAAAGTCCGTTTTTTATTGATCACGGAACTGGTGTTGTTATTGGAGAAAGTACTATCATTGGCAAGAGGGTTAAGATTTATCAAGGTGTGACCTTAGGGGCCAAAAGTGTACGCAAAGAATTGGCCAATACCAAAAGACATCCTACCATTGAAGACGATTGCGTTATCTATGCTAATGCCACTATCTTGGGTGGCGATACTATTATTGGAAAAGACTCAGTGATTGGTGGGAGTATGTGGGTTATTGAAAGTGTCCCGCCTTTATCTAGGTTATTTTATAAAACATAGCAAATGCCTTAAGTCTCTATAATATGGCTAATACGCAATATAAGCCTTGTATTATGTGCTATCACGCGATACAGTGTTAATAGCTTAGTTTTTATAGCTCATTTCATCAAATGTTCTGTCCTATATCATTTTTATTCTAAGTTTTATTTGTTTTACTCACCAATTATGGAGGTGTGTTATGTCGCGGAAATTTACTAAGAAGTTAAAATGGTCTGATTTGATGAATATAAGGAAGGGGGAAACCAAACCTTATCAAAGTGCATCCAGTTTTTATGTAGGTGATTATATTACTCATAAAAGCTTTGGCATGGGTTATATTCAATCAAGCTTTGGTAACAAGATAGAAGTCCTATTTGAAGACAAGATTCGTCTGTTAGTGCATCGAATTTTAATTTAAAAAGAAAGATTATTAAGACTATAGACTCTGAGATTTTCAGAGCGAATGATTCCTTTGCTAAAAAAGGGCTCAGATATTTAATGGAGAAAATTATGAACAAGAAACTTTACGTCGGAAACTTATCATATGATGTTGAGAAAAAAGACTTAGAACAACTTTTTACCAGTATTGGAAGTGTCGATACGGTAAATCTTATTATGGATCAATATTCTGGTCGTGCGAAAGGCTTTGGCTTTGTTGAAATGGCCACTGCTGCAGATGCTAATTCAGCTATGGAGAAATTAAATGGATCGGACTTTATGGGAAGAACTTTAAAAGTTAATCTCGCTAAAGAACGCGCTCCACGTACTGAATACAACAACAGATATTAATCAATACATGGCTAAGGATGGTTTATGAATGGTGAAGAATTACTGGAAAAATATTTAATATCAGTTGATTTGGGAATTGGTCAAATCAAAGAGTTAACCACTTTGGGGGATTCACAAGATGAACTCTTAGTGGTTAAATTCCCTAACTCAAAAGTAACTAATTATTTTTCGAAGAATAATCAGAGTAAATACCGGATCGTATCTGATGAAAGCACCATTCGTGGGGCCATCGATATCTTTAAAACCAAAAGGCCCTTTAAAGACTTTGCTAGTATAAAAGACAAGATAACTTTTTATAAAGAAAATCTTCGCATTACGGATGTCGGTGAGATGGCCTTATATCTTTCCCAGTTGAAAGAAGATGAGGAATTACATCCACAAATAAAAAAGATATTCGAAAAATCACTAGAATCTTTAATTGAAGAGATTAAATTTGTACTCTCTATAGATGATGCACAAGCAAGAGATATGCTTGGATTAACTTAATGGAGAAAATTTCATTTAAGTCCTTAACTGAAAGGGCGAAAGACGAAAATACCTATAAGCGTAAGATCGATTTACATCCCCAGGTTCATGCTAAAAGAGTGGACAAGCTCTTTGGTTTTAGAATTCCCAAAATAGAAGTCAAGCTATTACAAAAATATCGTGCGTATTATAAAAGTAATGATGACAGCAATAAGAAGCAACATTATGAAGGCACACAAACTTGGATTGGCTTACATCCTCAAGCGCTACAAACACCTTATAATGATATTTACGAAGCACTTCTTTATCTTAAGCAGTTCAATATAAAAGAAATAATTGATATTGGTGCGGGATATGGCCGTGTTGGTTTAGTAATGAATTCTATATTCCCAAAAGCTAGCTTTCTTGGTTATGAAATTTTAAAACAAAGAGAACGAGAGGCCAATCGTGTCTTTGCATCATTGGAAATGAATAATTGTGAGATCAAATTAAAAAATGTCTTAGATGATGACTTTAAACTTCCGATGGCACAGATTTACTTTATTTATGACTTTAGTGAATTGGATGATCTTTGTACTATCTTGGATGTGCTTTCAAAACGCTTGAGTGATCATCAATTTTTTCTGATAACTAGGGGTGATCGTATAGATTATCTTTTGCAAAAAAAGTATAAAGAATTCTGGTTGGCCAATAACTTTATTCGCTCTGGTGAACTTAAAATTTACAGCTCTTACGTGGATTTAGCGCAAATAGAATCTAATTAATATTTCCTATAATACTGAAATTTAAATATCGCTTAAGTTTTCTTAAGAAATATATCCTTATATGCATTGTTTTTGTTATGCATAGTCAAATTATGCTACAATATTAAGGATGAAAATCATTTTGTTTCTCTTATTCACATTGAGTTTTGTTAGCACTAAGGTCATGGCCTTAAATTGTGATTTAGCGTGCTCATTTAAAGATGTGAAAAAAGTAGAGTCTAGTGATCATGACTGCTGCCATAAATCACAGAAAAAAGAGAAGAAAAAAACTCCCAGCTGCATGGGGGAAGTTGATGGAATTTGTTTCCATGAAATGGCAGTAAATGACTTTCTTTTTAATGAAATAAAAGTCGTGGTAGCGAAGGATATGTTTTTACAGGAAGTTCCTGTGCTACATAAAGTTCCTGTGAATCAAATAAGCTATAAACAGCTTCCCAGAATTCCTGATAAGCAATATCTTAATTATAAGGTACAAATAAATCTTTATATTCTAAAAGATCAGTTCTTGATTTAGATAATACTCATTACATTAAATTTTAGTTATTAAACCTTTGGTAAGGTAATGTTATGAAGTATTGTACATTTTTGTTTATAAATATATTTTTAATTTCTTATGCATGGGCGCAAAGCTTTGATGAACTTGTAAAAAGAATAGATGAGCATCAACTTTTAAAATCTCAGTTAGATCGCGTTAATGCGCAATTTGAAAAGGCAAGGCTCTCCGGAAGTTGGGGAGACCCAAAGCTATCGGTTATGGCCATGAATTTTCCAAAAGATTCACTGTCACAGAATGAATCAATGATGACGGGTATCCAATTTGGATTATCGCAAAAATTAAATTTATCAGGCAAATACGGTAAGTTGAGAGAGTCCATAGAAGAAGGCTCAAAGTCCTCCTTGGCCGAAAGCAAGCAGTTAAAACGAGAATTTGTTAAGATGCTTTGGAATTTTGCGATTGAGAAAGAGAGACTAATTAAAGAAGAAGACATTTTAAGTGAAAATCTTAGTTGGATTGAAACGAATTTGAAAGTATCGAAAAGACTTTATGTTACGGGAAAAGTTCCTCAACAAGCTGTCTTAGATATCCAGATAAGAAAAAGTGCACTTGTAGCACAAATTGATAAAAATAAATTTGCCAGGCAAGCGCTACAATATCAATTAGCAACTCTTTTTAATAGCGAACAAAAGATTGATGTTAATCTGACATCAATGCCCTGGGCCCATCTTGAAACCTGGTCAACGACCAATGATAAATTTGATTTTAAAAAGCAAGCCTTACAGCACCAATTAAAGGCCAGTGAATTAAAGCTGTCGGCGCAAAATAGAAATTTCATGCCTGATATTACTTTAGGTGTAACTTATACCCAAAGAAACGATATTGATGGCATTGGCGATTTTGTAGGAGCGAGCATTAGCTTTCCAATTCCTACTAGTGATGTTCGATATGCGGCGAAAAAAGAAGCAGCCTTTAAGCGTTTAGAGGCGGAAAGAAAATATCGCTATTATTTAAATACTAAACCCAATTTTCTAAAAAAATTAGAATATGAGATTAAGGATGATAGTAATCAGCTTTCTATCCTGCAAACACAAACACTAAAATTTGCCAAAAGCTCTCGAGATATTACGGCCAAATCCTATGCCAGAGGAGCCTCTGATTATTTGGAGCTATTGCGTTCAGAATTTCAGTATCAAGAGCAACGACTCAAAGAGATTAGCTTAATCGCAGCTGTAAAAAATAAAAAACTAAATTACCTCTTTTTAAAGGGAGATCATTTAAAAGCGGAGAAAACCAAATGAAATATATCATCAGTGTAATTATATGCAGTTTTTTGGTTGTGGGCTGCCTGGAAAGTAAAGGTGAGAAACAGCATATGCAGATGAAAAAACAGGATGTCGAAGTGTACTATACCTGTCCAATGCATCCGCAAATCAAAGAAAAAAAGGAAGGAAAATGTCCTATCTGTGGTATGCAGCTTACGAAAGTGGTTGTCGACCATAGTCATGAAGATACCGATGGGCAAAAGATGGATATGTCAGACAGCACAATGGATGAAGAAATAGTCGCCAAAGTAAAGCTTAGAAAGTCACAATTAAAACACTTTAAAGCAGATGTCTTTTCTGTCACTAAGATGAAAATGCAAAAAAAAATAAGGCTACTGGGAACAGTCTTAAAGGCAGAGGATAAAGAGTCCAATATCCCAGCAAGGATCCCCGGTAGAGTCGAAAAGGTATTTGTGCAATCAGCAGGTTTCTTAATTAAAAAAGGAGACCCTGTCGTAAAAATCTATAGTCCTAGGCTTTTAAGCAGTGGAGATGAATATCTTATTGCCCGAAAAAATTACTTTTCTAATAAGAAAAATAAACAGTTTAAAGAACTGTATGAACAAAGTATTCAGAGAATGAGGCAATGGGGTATTCTAAGCTTTCAATTAGAGTCATGGGCAAAGAAAAATAAGATCCCCAGAGAAATAATAATTTATTCACCTGTTACGGGAATTGTAGAAAAAAAGAATGCTATCAAAGGAAAGTATTTTAAGGAAGGTCAAAGTTTCTTTAATCTGGTTGATTTAAGTACCCTCTGGGTTGAGCTGGATGTTTACGAGCATGATTCAGCTCTAGTCAAAATAGG
>JBFEUX010000414.1:0-1094 GCA_041547255.1 Bacteriovoracaceae bacterium | reverse complement strand
GAAGCACTTAGCTTAATTATCGAAAGAATTTAATAGGGAAAGGATAAGATTGAGCACAGCAACTGCAAAAAACTCTAAAGCTGCTTCGGCCAAATCCGGGCTTCGTAGGCTTAAGCCCGGAGAAATACTTTTCAATGATGGTGAAAAGGCCAGCTCTCTATATATTATTCAGAACGGACAACTAAGGCTGTTTAAACCTAAAGGTAAGGGGTTTATTGAAATTGCTGTTCTTCGCGCGGGAGAGGTTATTGGTGAAATGGCCTATTTTGACGATGATGGAGGAGGGAAGCGATCTTGCTCCGCTGCGGCCATGGTATCAACTGATGTCATTGAGATTTCTTTTACTGCTTTTTCTAAAACCATGGCAGGACTTAACCCCTGGTTTAAAACGATTATTAATACGCTCGCCAATCGTTTGCGTTCGACTAATGCCAGAGTTAAGGAGTTAGAGTCTAACTCTGCTTCAGTAAACTATGGGAGTGGTAAACACACGGGCTATGAGTTCTTTAAAACAGCAGATATTATCAAGATTTTAGGAATGCTCTTTTTGGTTTATAAAGGCCATGGTGAAAAACACGCTGAAGGCCTTGCTCTACACAAAAAAACCTTAGATCTATATTCCCGTGATATCTTTGGAATTCTTGAATCCAAGATGGATGAAATGATTATCATATTATCGGACTTAGGCTTACTGCAAGTGCAAAATGATAAGGATGGTCTACCTAAAGTTTTAGTTTTGAGTGATGTGGATAGTTTGCGCTCACTGTTTATTTTTTATAATACGGAAAAACATCTTACAGAAGATAAAAAACTTAAGATTGGTAAGAAAAGCCAAATCTTTCTAGAAAATATCTGGAAGAAAATTCAAAGTTCACCTAGCAGTGATGGTGGGATGAGTTTAGTACCGATACAAGATCTTTTGGACTATTGGAAAGAGAATTCTATCGTAGTGATATTCAGAATGCAGTTGCCGAAGCCCTGAAAATAGATAATCCGGATTTAACTGCCCACCAAATCATGATTGATTTAGCAACGACACCAACAGGTTTGGTTCGATTGGTCACAACAAACTTTGATCGTCTGTTTAACGATTG
>JBFEUX010000095.1:0-10438 GCA_041547255.1 Bacteriovoracaceae bacterium | reverse complement strand
GTGGAGAAAACTAAGATCCCCACCTTCGATAATATGTTTTGCTTTTACAGCGTTGATCAGCTTTTCCTGCTCCAAGAGAACTTCTTTGTTTAATTTAATGATAGCATTAGAGATTTTTTTTAGTTCCGTTTGTTTTTTCCGTAAGTGTTTTGAAAGTTGTATGTATTCATCCTTTGCTTCTCTTTGAAGAAGTTCCAGGTATTCTTTTTGTAATTCTTGCTGCACTTGTGGTGTTATATTTCCTCTGGTTATGTGCGCATTCTTTTGGCCAACTTTTAGAATAACCTCAAATTCTTTTTCTAAAACCTTCTTGATGACAGGTCTCATCTTATCGGTAATGAAATCAGCTAGGATATACGAATTTTCCTGATCATGGACAACTAAATGGAAAGCTTTTTCGGGATCACTCGTTCGAACTAAGTTTTTATCATAAATATCGATGCTGTACTTAGCTCCATAATTTTTTTTAAACCAGAGTAACCCACTAAATCGGCTTGAAACTTGATGGGTTTGCCTTGCAATGGCCTCGGTAGACTGCATATAACTGTTTATTGTCATTATGTCATAGAAAATATCTTCAGGGTCATACGCTTGTGGATTTTGTAGCCTTTTTGCTCCCCAAAGAGGATTATTTACATAATTGTAAAGCTCTTCTGCACTCATATATCTTGAATAAAGTGGAAAGTGTTTTGATAGTGCCTTTTCACCTCTCGCAAAATAGCTTGCGTGAAAAACTGAGTCAATATTTAGCGCTCTTGCTTTTCTAAATCCTGCATGCTTAAACTCATGTTTTGCAACCAGTAGGATCAGGTCGTCTTTAACTAGGTTTTTGAAGCCACTAATACCAATGTCTATTTGATTGAGGCCATCTTTTGTCTTGGTAGAGAATCCTCCTGAACCTCGCGCAAGATTTATATAGTAATCAATTGTGAGAATATCAACATTAGTTTTTGACTTGAATAAGTCGATTTTCTGTGAAATTCGTGAAAGCTTTTGCTCTTTTTCAGATATGATCTCTATGTAGCGATAGGAGTTACCTGATTCGTCAAATGTTTCCATTATTTTAGAAGCTATTCCTTTTTCATGTAACATTCTTTGTGTTTGAGAGGTCAAGTAGTCAACTAGCTTTATTTCTTGATAAAGAATTTGCTGCATTTTTTCTTGCAGAGCTTCAGCTGTAAGTTCTACCGGGGTAGGGGATTCGGCCATCGCACTTTTAAATTGTCTAAGTCTTAAATCAAGTTTATTCATGATTAAGTGATAATACTGTTCTACTAATTTAGCTTGTAGTTTTATATCGTTAGTCTTTTGAACGGAGTTCATTGCCTTTTCAATTTCAGACAATTGCTTTCCAATTTGAAGCTCAAGTTCTTCATGGGTATATTTAACTTTTGGGGAGAAATTGAGAAATGGCTTAATACAGGAGTTGTTTGCAGAGGCAGAGCTAGTCGCTAGAAGTAGGCAGACAATCAAGAGGTACTTCAAAATATTCCTTTTGTTATTGTTTTGGATCTGGCCCAAAAGTCATGATTACCCCCATATCGAAATCTTAAGAAAAAATGTGAGATGATTTTTAGTAATTTAGAAAAATGGAAAGATATTCTTTTATACTTAAGTAATTGAAATTCTAAGCTATGATCATCATAAAATGTTTTTAATCGGAAAAAAAATCTACCGATAAGTGAACTTAAGATAAACCTGAAAAATCACTTTATTCCTCATACTTTAGTATATAATTTTTTCACTAACTTCGCTAATCTTCTCAATTGCCCTTAAGATATGAGCTGGCTTTAAACTATCAAAGTGAGGATTAACTCATGAGTGGCACAAAGATCAGTAAAAATACTAAAAAGGCTGAGAGAAACTGGAACATTAAGGTTAATAGAGTCATTATTGTTATGTTGATAAGCTTATCAACTTTGCAGTACTTTTGGCAGCCGCAGGGCCTTGGATGGATTGTCGATATTTCGTTAAGAGTATATATATTGTTTTTATGTGGGGTTATGGGACATGAAGCCTCACACAGCTGTGTAGCAAATACTAAAATGGGAAACATCTGGTGGGGAAGACTCTCTTTTATACCTCTCGCCGTCCCAAATGTTCAGTTTAGGATCACTCATCGTTATCATCATGCTTTTACCAACGAAGGGGATAAAGATCCCGATATGTTACTTAAGATGGACAGTATATGGCAGTTTCCAGCGAAAGCATTGGCCATGCCACACCACTGGGTTGTTTGGCTTAAAAAAAATGGTTTGCTTAAAAAACAAGTTCTGTGGGAGTGGTTGTTTAGTTACACTTTTTTTATAATATATTTTGGAATTATTGCTTACAATGTTGGCGTAGAGAGAATTCTTCTTGGTCTATTGCCCGCACAGATTATAAATTCGTTTATATTATGGTATCCTTTTGCAGTAAAAACGCATGAAGGACATCATGTTGGAGATCAGAGAATTAGGTCACACGATTACTACGGTCACTTTATGTATTGGGCAACCATGGGCTTATCGATGCATCGTGCTCATCATATGCATCCTCAGCTGGGATGGCTGCAATTGAGAAAGTTTATTCAAAAAGGACCGCTTTTTACACGTCATATCTATGAAGAATAATGCTGTCGATGAACTAATCTTTTTAGGGCATGCAGGAAGTTGTCGAACGCTTGACTGTGTGGTCAGTATAAAAACTCCATTTAAGCTTAATTTAAAAGAATTAGTCGAGGGAGCTAAGAAAGCTCAACAAGTTTTTCCAAAAACAGCAAAATATCCCGTAAAAATCTTCAATGATTTAAGTTTTAATCAGTTTAGCGAAAAAAGGCTCGTTTCAATGAAACATGTGGAACTGCTCATGCTTTCTGAGTATGAAGTTGCCTTGAAGATGTCGCATTATTTGGGAGATTTGGTCTCTATGCTTCTATGGCTTAAAAAGTGTCTCGGAAAGGAGAGTTCAAATAAAGCCTTAAAATTGAAAGCTTTACCTGCTAAAAGAAACACACCATATAAGTACTTTTTAAATTCAAGTGTCTGGCCAGCTCCTGTAAAAAATAGTTCAGATAGGAGAAGCTTTTATCGCTTTGAAATTGATCATGCGCTGGCAGAAAAAGAAAATCTACGTGTTAATGATGTCTTTCTTCTGGCCATTTTAAGATCATTACAGCTCAAGAGAAAATCTATTTGGGTTCCTGTAAACGTAAGAGAAGACTTTTTTGAAGGTTTTGGCAATGGGCTTTCGCGTATGCGCATATATCCTCCGGCATCCGAACTGCCCCTTAAGGATCAACTAGATTATATCCGAGAGCAAAAAAAACAGGCTTATACAAATGGTGAGTTATCATTGCCTCCAAAAAATTTGAAACTAAATGGAATTAGCAGACTGTTGGTTAAAGGTTGGATTAAACGTCCAAGTGCAGATTGGTGTTCGCTATCATTTTCCCATATGGTTGATCGCAAAGGAGGGTTAAATTGGATAGAAGATATATCTGCAGTTTCTAATATTGGACCTAGACATAATATGGCGATATTCGCTTTTACCAAGGACAATCGTACTCAATTCTCGCTTAGCGCAGATCAAGCCAATGTCAGTAATGAACAAGTGGATCAATTCAAGCAAGCTTTGGAGTCACATGTAGGGGAAATTCTTAATGATCTCAATACGAAATAATATATTAAGAATTTTGATTGCAAAATTTTTTGATTTTACCGCCTTTATCATTTCATTACATAGTGCATGGCAAAGAAATTCAAGTGAGAGAAGAATCTTAAGTTCAAAAATAAAGGATTATAGTGAGCTCAAAGACAGTCTTCTCAGCACTTATAAACAAATGCCAGAACCTAAAAATTGGGTGCAAACTTCGGGAACCTCCGGTCATCCGAAATACTTTCCTTATGATCAGAAAAGGAAAAATTTTGTACAAAAGATATTCCTAAAAGCGATGATAGTGTTAACCTCACAGCTTAAAGGCAAAAAAACGTTTTTTCTTATCTCGTCATTAGAAAAAGACGGATCTCTTACCGCTGGTTTAGTTCATAATTCTCATACCCCATCATTTGTGGAACTATTACAGGCCCCTTATCGCTATTTTGAAACGAAACGCGGGCAAAATTTATGTGAAAAATATGGATTAGTTTTTTCTCGTTATGTTATTTTGTTGATCACCAGGCCACGTATCATCTATGCGACAAATCCTTCGACGATTACTCATTTTTTTAAACAGCTTGAAGGTGAATGGGAGGATATCAGAAAAGCACTTGGTGAACTCTTGCAAAGTCCGGAAGAATTAAAACCGTTACTACAGTTAGCAGAGGGAGATGCTTTAGGGAGATTACAGCAAGCTCATCAGCAAGATACTCCTCAGATAGATCCCATTATAGAAACGCTGAATGCTTTTATTAGTTGGGATGGAGGATATGTAGGACTTTTCGTAAAACAGCTAAAAAAGAAGTTTCCTCGTATCCAACATATTCCTATGTTTTCCATGAGCACCGAAGTCATTGAAACTTTCCCTCATATCATTAAAAATAGGCTATATTTTCTTCCCACGATAGCGGGAATTTATTATGAATTTTATGACCCGCAAGACCAAAACATTTACCAAAAAGATGAGTTAGTGGTGGGAAAGAGCTATGTCTTAATTGTAACTGATAAATGGGGGCTAGAGCGCTATAATACCAAAGATATATTTCTAGTAAAGCAGATGGTCGACGGACTTCCTGATTTGGCCTTTATAAAAAGAAGTGAGATCACGGCATCGGTTACAGGTGAAAAAATCACCGAAACTCAAGTTCGTATTCTCTATGAGTCGTTGAGGAAGAAATTTGAGTTTTTAAAGGATGCCTCTTTATCTATGTATCCAAGAGAAGTTGATGATTACGTTCACTATGAATTGATTGTCATTGCAAATACTCAAAATAATACCCAGCTAATTGCCAGTGCCGCAGAGAAAATATTACAGGAAATAAATATTGAATATAAAACCAAAGTAGACTCTGGTCGTCTTCATCCTCTTAAGGTTAAGTTTGGCAATGAAGGTGATTTAGCATTTCTTTTCGGAAAGGAAAAAAACTGGGAGTCTCAATTTAAAATAATGCCACTTTATGCAAACATTATTAGAACAAATTAACGAAGTTGAGAAATTAATTACACGATATCATATCAAATCGATTTCGTTTGATATCGATGGTACTTTGTTTCCTATCAGACACTTGTATCGCAACTGGTTTGCTGCGTTAGCAAAATGTCCTTTGAAAACAATGCGATTCTATAAGATTTCAAGAACGTTAGAATATTATCGAAAGTTGAATACAGCAGTTGATATTTCTAGTAGGGACTTATCCTTTTTTAAAAAATATTTGATTGAAATATTGTTTGAAAATATTTCAGTTGAGCAAAAATTAGTAAATTGGATAGCTGAGCTTGAACAAAGAAATTTAAAAGTTATTTATTTGAGTGATCATGCTACTACAGCAAAGCTTCAGTCATTAAATCTGGCGTCTAAAAATACTATTGACTGCCTATTTCAAACAGGACATTTAAAACCTCATGCTAGCATTATCTCACTTCTTGTGAGTCAGAATATTCATATGGAACATCATCTGCACCTGGGGGACAGGTCAACTGACGAAGAACAAGCAAAGCTTTTTGGATGTAGATTTAAATTATTTAAGATGTAAGAAGTTCTTCTGGAACATGGTAACCAAATTGGGCCAAATATCTAGGAGAGTCTGTCCATTCGCCTTTGTGCTGAAAATCAGGATTATAACAGTTAATAATGACCAGCGTTCCAACCTCTGGAGTTATGATGTCTGTCGTTTTTTGATTTGTTAACCAAAGTCGCCCTTCGTTATCTCGCTTGGACATATCGCTTAAGTATAGCAGAGCGATAAGATTATATTTCGCTTTTGACTGCTCGCTGTCAGCATCCTCATTTTGCTTGTGCATGTCATTATGAAAGTTGAGCTGATCTTCAGTGAAACTTGTCCAGATTTTACGATGGATAAAATCAATATCTTTAAAATGTGGTTTGAGGTATTTACTTGCGATGGTGTGCTGTGCTGTCATTAAAAGCGGATTTGCTAGGGCATGCTCATGTAAAAAAACATTTTTTTCCTGCGTCCAGCCATCATCAGTCCAGGTCACAGAGTTTAGTGGGAAATCGTCAAAGATTGATGCTAATTCAAGATCTTGATGGTGGGAAAAGCCTTTATTGAGCATATTTGTGTAATCCAACATGGAAAAAAGCTTACTTTGAAATTTAAACAGATGCAATAGAGATTTATCATTGCGAGCGGGACGGCAATCTTCTATTTTAGGGTTGTAAGAACATTCAGAGGGGATATTAATAGAGGCGTTCCTTCTCTGGTTCTTAATTTGATTTCACCCAATTTATATTGACGGGATCGAACGGCATGATCTAGTTGAACAGCTTCCTCCTCCAGTAATTGAATGCCTGCATAGAAATCATAGTCTTTTGAAAGGTAAGAACCTTTTAATTTAAAGTCTTGATCCAGGGTAAACAGGGAGTGGATAGTCGTATTGGGGTCATATACCAGTAGCCTATGAGAACCATCAGCTTCTTGTGTAATAGCGTGTATTAAGACGATATGGCCACTACTGCTAACCAGCTTACGGGTATTTTTTTCAGTCATACCAATGATCATTGGAACAATAACTCCTTCGCGCACCATTGCCTTTACAGTAGGCAGTGTGTCTTTATTGATTTCTAACTCTTTAGAGTATTTAAAATTCAGATAAAGTTGAACCATAGGGTTTTTGTTTAGCGTATGCTGATATTTTTGAACAAAATTCTTAAATTCTTCCTTAGCTATGGAAGAGGTGAATTCACTTATATTTTTATATCCTGGAATAAAGGCAAATTTACCGGCAAGAATATTGTCCAGGACCTGCAATTGGCCAATTTTATCATTTTTTGGATTATCAGGAAGAAAGCTTGCCCGCTCAACCAAGGCTTTTTGAATCAAGGCCATGGCATAACATGTTCCTCCACTACCTTGGAAATCACGTTTGTTATTGAGATTTAATTTACCCAATTCCTTTAGCTCACTATAATTATAATTTTTCACCTTTAAGTCTTGCGTTTTATCAATATAAATAAAAGCACTGACTGTTTTTTTATTCCGTTTAAAGTCAAGCCCATAGTCTAAATTTTGACTAAGCACTATATCCAGCTTTTGATTTTTAATATAAGATCCAACATGCATCCCGGCATGAGTAATACTTTTATCTTCAGGTGTATACTTTAGTTCATCGATTGGAACAAAAACACGGCTGCGGACATATTGCCGCTTCTTTCCTTTTTTTACCCATTTTTTCCAACTGATTTCAAGGAACACTTTATCATCTTTCACTGTCAGTTGATGATTTAAACGAGTGTCATCATAGGGAAGCATTGTGTGAAAGTGATGGGGGGGGAGGGCCAAAACAACTTTCTTTTCAGGCTTTCTAAATAGATTTTTGATGGCAAATTGATGAGCTTCATTTTCATGGATTTTAAGAAATCTTATTAAGGAGCGGACTCTACGTTTGGTTTGCTCTGGAGTTTTTGCACTAGCAAGCAGGCTAAGTAGTTTAATATAGGAGCTTTGCCTGATATGAAAATTTTTACTTTTTAAATTAGAGACAAAATTATTTACCCATATGGGCGAGGTAAAGTAATTACCAATCTGGTCTTTATCCAATGCTTTTTGGGCATAACGGGCCCTCTTATGACTAGCGCGGCTAACTTCATCCTGTTCCTTTGCAATTCCCACTGTTTTCATTACCTTGGGGGACATCCATGGAAAGGATTTATAGGAAAGATCGCGACCGATCGCTTTTTCCAGAGCTTTTAGTGCAAAGAAGGAACAATTTTTGTAGAAGAAAGTATAGTTTTCAGGCGTCTGCTTTCTCAGAAAATGCACTATATAATCTATTGCTCTTTGAATCTCATCTTGGCTCAAGTCCAAATCGACAATGGTAAGATCACGATCTTCTTGGATCGTTTTAATTTTTTGGTATTGATAAAATGGTTGAACCTCAGCGGAGACTTCGTAGGGAAAAATTCCAGCACCCCGGATATATTTTTTTAAGGGCCACTCATTTTCTGGTATTTTTGCTACAAACTCAATCGTGGCATCGGATAGCGAGTATTTTTCTCCTAAGGCCATCCGCAGGGCAACATGCCCAAATGAGCTTTCACTTAAGCCTTTAGTTTTACCTACAAAAACCAGTGATATTCTCTTCGTTTGCTTGATGATTTCTTCTGATCCGGCCATCGCCGAAAGCTGCCAAACAAGGAGAAAAATAAGGGGAAAAAATCTAAACTTCATATGCATATATTATAAGAGGATATAAGCAGAGATTGGGAGACGTTGAATGAATTATAGGGGTGTAAAAAAAATGAACAAAAAAAGGGCCAATAATTGGCCCTTAAATATCTGAATTTATAAATATTTATAATTCGGCGGCAACAGAAGAAATAACTTCAGACTCAGTCATACCTTCTGATTCAGCAACAATGGCAATGATTGAAGAATCAGCTTCAGAAAGCTCTTCACCGTTTACGGTTTTTTCTACCGCAATTTTAAGAGCATCTTGAGCTTCTTCTGAACCAAGATTGATGTACGGCTCACCATTTTCTAGAAATGTAACCAATCCAGCTAGCGGTGAGACAGCTACTGACACTGTCGTTGAAGTGAGTAGTCCACCTGCGGCGATGTATTTATCATGCAAGCCAGCTAAAAAAGAAGCAGCAGAAAATGCTTGAGATATACTTGTAAAAAGAGTGGCAGCAAGAATAAGTTTTTTCACGATAATCTCCTTGTAGATCATTAATTATGATTTTTTTGCGCAACATAGCATGCTTGTGAGTACGTTTATATAAAAATTCAAAAAAGTGTAAAAAATTCCAACTAATATATGTTGAATCAAGTTGGATTAAAATAATTCCGATCGGTTAAGTGTGAATGATGAGAAAATTGATATCCATTCCATAGAATCTGAATCAAGCGGATTTTATGGGTTTTTAGAAACTCTATGTCGTAAGTATAAGAGTCTAGCTTTCATCTTGGCAATGTTCCCAACCGCTATGGCCTATTTTTCTTGCCTGGTAATTTCTTTGTTTCCAGGGGTAAGCTTTTTCTTACTAGCAATAGAACATACGACTCATTTGAGTCTGCCCTTAAAGGGATTAATTTTTAGCATGACAATTACTTTAGGGATTGCTTTATTTGCTTTTCTTTTATTGATGGTAATTCCTATTTTTAATAAATTGATCCCTCTTAAAAAAGAAAATTGGAGGGGCAATTGGTATTCGTTAAGGGTTATTCCTTGGTTTTATCATAATGCATTGGTCATGTTGGCCCGTTACAGTGTTTTAAAATATTTTCAGTCAACACCCGTTATAAATTGGTTTTACAGGAGAATGGGGATGAAGATAGGAAAAGGTTGTATCATTAATTCAGAAAAAATACAGGATCCTTGCTTAATCGAGTTAGGTGATTTTGTCACAATTGGTGGTTCTGCGAGTATTTTTTGCCATTATGGGCAAGCTGGCTATTTGGTTATTGCGCCTGTAAAAATCGGCAAAGGTACGACTATTGGACTAAAAGCCTCTATTATGGGAGATGTGTGGATTGGAGAAAATGTTCTTATTGATGCTCATTCAGTAGTTAAGCCTAAATCTCGTATAAACTAACTTTAAAGCGATATTCATTTTTAACCGATAAAATTTAGAGGTTAACATGAATATACTAAATTTGCTATTCTGCCTGGTATTGCTTGCTTCTTGTTCTAAGTTTTTAGAGTTTAAAAACCATAGAAAGATAGCTTCTCAAAAAACAAAAACAATCTTTCTAGGGGTTGATGGTCTTAGTAAAGACTATTTTGATTATGCTCAAAATGATTTGAAGCTATTTGAGGAATTCAAGTCGAATTCAATTCATATCGCACCTTTTCCAAGTATATCAGACTATTCTTGGAATAAAATTGTAAAAGCAACAGATGTTTATGGGCATAAGGGAAGGATTCAGCATTATGAAGCTGCTTATTATGACCGTAGCTTGAATAAATCAGTTGAGGATCCTAGGGAGTATTTTCGAAGAGTTGGTCAGGAAAATCATTATTATTCAGGAGCGTTTCAAATCTTTTTTAATCCGTATGTGGAATCATTACTTTACTTTCCAACTAAGAAGTTGCCAGAATTTGAGTTTAATTTAATAAAAGATGAAATTTTAAATCATGCAGATGAAGATTTTACTTCTGCATTGATTGCTTCTATAGACGCTATTTCACATACGCAAGCTGAGATAGATAATTTGTTAATTGGAATGGATAAATTTATTAAAGATTTATTGGAAGAACATTACAAGAGAGGCATTAATGCCGAGGTAATAATTGTTTCAGATCATGGGCAGTCTTTTGATTTTAAGATCGGTGAAAAACC
>JBFEUX010000111.1:0-9225 GCA_041547255.1 Bacteriovoracaceae bacterium | reverse complement strand
ATATTAGCATGTATTGCCCTGTATGTTTTAATGATACTTTAAAAATCGCCTCCAGTGGAGTTGTAAAATTTTCTTTTAATGGAAAGTCCAAATCCACTAGCCAATTTTTCTACAATCTTTCACAAAATAATGATGAAGAAATCCTAAAGAAGCTAGATGATGTCATCAAAGACTATTTCGTGTATTACTCTGGCTTTCAAAATCAAGACCCTATTCAAACAGTTGAAGCTTATTCTATTGATTTTAAATGCTCCAATGGCTGTGTCATTAGCGTAAACAATAAAGTTAATGTTGTGGGGCTACTTTTTTCTAAGGAAGAACTAGGCGCCAGTATCAAGAAAATGGCGGAAAAATATCAAATTCCCCTAGATGCTAATTTAAAACTCTAGAGCGGAATATCCAAAGCAATTTCAACATCAATATAACCATTATACTTGAAGTCTCTTGAACCTAAGGTCTTAACAGAAAGATAAGTATCAATTTTGATATGCGGGTTTTCTAATAATAGTGGAAGTAGGTTTACATTCGGGGCCGCTAAATCAATACAATTAGAACGAATACATCTATCAATTTTATAGATATCCAGCTCATAATCTATTCTTTTCTTTTCCAGATCAAGCATGGCCTCAAATACTTTTACTTGTTCGATGCTATGCAATTCTACATATAACGAACGTCCAATCATAGTGGAGTCTTTAACGATTCCCTTAAAACGATCTGCTTCAAAGTATTTTTTAGCTTCGATATAATGCCCCTGCAAGCGAAAGATAAACATTTTTTGGTTCTGTCCTCGTAATTCAGATTTTATTATATTTAATACGTCTGCTACTTGGGCCCCGTCTCTTAGATAGACATATATTTCTTTGTTTTTCTTGTGGTTGATTGTTCGATGATCAATCGCTTTATTTCTATACTTTACTCTTCTAATTAAATGTTTAAACTTTTCGCCTTTTAGATAATCCGCAATGCCACGTTTGTTGTTTTTAGTATTTAGAATAAACACAGATTCGTTGTTAGTAAGCTGAACTTGATCTAAATCTATTTGTGGGTGTTTATTTAAATATTTAACTAAGTTCAGCCCCACTGAAGAAGTTTCCTTATTCAGATTTTTCTTTATCACCTCAGGTGTTTGAGCAAAAGAATTTTTCATGGCCTCATAAAATCCAATATCAGAAAGTTGCTCAATTTGAGTCTCTTGATCTTTTTCGAGATCACTTGCTCCGGAGACGTTAGCAAAAAAAGTGTCTACTAAGTTAAAATTACTACCGACACTGGTACGATCGTTACACGTATCTTCCTCTGGGCGACAGTCTTCAGTTGTAAAAAAGATTTTTTTTACTTTAGCCGATTTTATGAAGCGAGAATCAATTTCAGGGAAATCAATAACAGAACTAATTTTCAATTTCTCAGAATAACCTAAGGAAAAGGCAAAATTATAAAAGCTTAGTTTGATATTATCATATAGGCGGTGAAACCAGCCTTTATGCTCAGAGTTTAAATCAGCATTACCTAAAACATCTTCCAGGTCAAAATATCCAATTGAGTTTTCAGTGAGAGGAATTTTAACGTTAACAATGACATTCTTGCCATCCCCATAGCGCTCGGCCAGGGTTTTACTGGAAGCAATGGGAGTTAGCTTGGTTTTAGTTTTAAAACCATTATCCATGGCGTCTTTAAGTGAACAAGAGCTTAAAGAAATAAGTAAAAATAAAATAAATAATTTGTGCAAATCCACCTCGTGAAAAAACTTTCCTGTTTTCCTATAATAAGGCAATTTTTAATATTTTTTAACACGCTATGTCATTTTTACAATAAGAGACAGTTTTTTAAATATTTTTTGAATTATCTATTAAACTTATGCCAGCAGGAAAAACCAAACAAAATTAAGGAGCAATCATTGGCCCGATCCATAGTTTTTTTCTTATTTTCTCTCTTTGCACTAAGTGCAAATGCTCAATATTATTCCACACTCCCCAAGGGAGTCAGGCTTATACTCAATCGTAATATTCAATCTGATGTAAAGTCATCTTATAATAGGACTCAATCAGAAACACCTTACGCTTATAAAATTGAGGCCAATGTTGAAACGCTCAGTAAAATAGATAATAAGGAAGTTCAAGAGGCTTTAGAACTATTTAAGCCTTATCCAGAAGCTTATGAAAAACTTTCTTTGGGAACCCACACCCTAGATGCTAAAGCCGAAGTAAATGTAAATGTTTATGGTTTTGGTTATGGAATTACTGACCGTATGACAGCCTATATTGGAATGCCTATCTACGATGCCAAAGTTAGGATTAAATATGGCCGCCCCTCTGATAGTTCTAATAAAGAAGTAGCTGAAGTACTACAAAAGCAATATGGAGATGATTGGGCCCAGACATTGGGAAATATCACCGAAGCCTTAGTTAATGTAGATGAACATATGTTACAAAGTGCTCTAGTAAATACTCTTGGATATGATGAACTGGGAACGTGGGAAGGACAAGGTCTTGGAGATACTGAATTTGGTCTCATGTATAACTTTGTAAAAAAAGAAAAATGGGGACTAATGGCAACCTTTGGTGGAGTTGCTCCTACTGGCTATGTAGATGATCCTGATCTAATCCAAGATATTGGTTTTGGAGATGGACAATGGGATGCCTTCGCAGAGTTTGGAGGTGGTTATACTTTAAGTCCTACCTTCGGAATTAATGCTTGGGCCAGATACACCCACCAATTTGCCAGTGAAAAAACGTTACGTACCCCTTTTAGTCGCAGTATCCCTTTAGGAGATACCAAAGCAAAATTTCGGGAAAAACTGGGAAATAATTGGTTATTGAGCTTTAGTAGTGACATCTTTTTAAATGATTGGCTTAAATTTCAACCTGAATACATTTACAGCTACACAGAAAAAGCAAAATACGACTCAGATAACAAACTGGCCAATGCCTTACTGGCAGAAGGCTCTGATTCTTATTTTCACAACTTCAAACTTTCCATGCAATTAAGTAGCGTAAATTTATTTCTTAAACAAAAATTTATGCTGCCAGCACAACTCAATATCTCTCATCAGACGATGCTGGAAGGAAGAAATACTCCAAAAGTTGATTTAACAGAGATCGAAGTTAGAATGTTTTTCTAGCAATAACTAAAATCACCCTGTTTATAGACTTTTATCATTTCAATAACTTATCACGAGTGTATATTTTTATAAGACTGAGTTGTAATCGTCGTTTATTTAGTAAAAACTGTATAATTTTTAGACAATAACTAGTGATAATTTACCCGGTTTTTAAATATTAACTAATATTTCAACAATAATTGACCAAAAGTGTAAAATTTTATTGCAGCGATGCGTCATTTCTAGTATATTAGTCTGTAAATATTTTAAATAGTAGTGAGCGACGGATTACACATTACTGAAATATCAAACATCAGAGGTAAAATGTGAAAGAAAGAGGTAAAAAGCAAAGCAGCTTAAATTCCTATAATCCAAACTTGGGTTATATTGGAAATGTTGAAGTGAAAGTGGCCAATTATTTATTCACCGCCAAGCGAGCACGTACAGCTTATCAACACGCAAAACCTATCACTGAGCGCTTATTAAAAGAAAAAGTTTCTAGTCATTATAATGAAAGTAGAAGTCTTACTCGCTTTATGAAAAGCAGGGACCTTACTTTTTCTAAAAAAACGGAAGGAAGTAATGAGTACAAAACCTTCACGGTACCATGTACAACAACTATTGTTCCTCTAGAAAAGTCCTTATTCAATGAAGTAGAAGAAGCAGCACAACGTTTAATGATTTCTTTAAGAGGAGTTATTCAAGATATCTATGGTTCAGAAAGTCTAGAAGCTTCTGCTTTTGTACAAAGTTTACCAAAAGGTGTACGCAATATTTTTATTGATGCCATAAAATCTTCTTCAAATTATTTCCCTCAACTACACCACCCCAATATGAAAAAATATCCGTTCCTGGATAACGTTGGATTGGACTTGGTTTTAGTAGAAGACTACCTGCAAAGATCAAAAAGTTTTCCTACTCTCATTGCTAAGAATAAAGAAGAAGAATTACCAGGACTTCCCTTTAGAATTCTGGAAATAAATGCAGGTTCTCCTTCAGGTGCCTCTAACAATATGAACGTCCTTGAAGGGATTTATAGACAAACTCCAGAGGTACTCGATTCCCTAGGAAAAATGATGCCAAATGATCATTTCAAAATTCTAGGAGAAACTTATAAATCTCTGGGTGAATCTTGGACGGGAAGAAAAGATGGAGTTCAAGTGCTACTACCTCCTGGGGGACAAAATGGAGCTGCCCCAGAAATTCATCAATTGGCCGCATACTCTGGTCTTATTTACACAGATGCAAATCAATTATACCAAGATAAAGATGGATTTATCCGCTTAAGAACAGTTGGAACTGAAAACCCTATCGTAAATGCTGTATACTCCAGAATTAATGCTGACTCAGCTCTCTTTGACAAAGAAAATGGTATCTTAATGAAAGATCCTGATTCTGCTGAGCCTATTTATCTAAGAGACGCCTTAATCAAAGACGAAGAAGGTGAAGGAGCATTGATTTTAGATGAAGATGGTAATCCAATCCCTATGGAATCAGCATATGCTATCCCTGGACTTATCGATGCCATCATTAATAAAAAAATCTATATGGGTGGTTTAAACAGAATTCTGGATAATAAAATTATCCTGGCAACCTTAACCCATTATGCACCTAAATACTTTGCAGATAGAGTGGTTGCTGCCGGTCTGAAGGCAGAAGGCGCCAAAATTATGCCGCCACAAACTCTACCTCCAACAAAAAAATCTGTGGATATCATTTTACAAAACCCGGATGAGTGGGTTGTTAAAGCACCATCTCTTGCTGGTGGCCAAGGGGTCTATATTTTAAAAACTATGCCTAAGAGTCAAAAGGCTGAAGTCTTAAAAATGATCCAAAAAAGACCTAATGAATTTGCCTATCAACAACTAGTAAAGATTGCCAGAATTCCAGTTGCGGTACAAAGAAAAGCAGAAGGATATAAATTTGCCAACCTTGCCGCAGATATAAGAACCTGGGTATTTTTTGGCGGTGGAGAAAATGCGCTACCACGTATGTCGCATAATGCTTTAGTAAGATACGCTCCACAAGAAAAAGGGAAAATGAGTTCTATCGTTAACACCTCTGCAGGTGGAGGGTATGCTCCTTTTGTTATCATTGATAACACCAATGACCCAGAAGCTGTTAGTGCGAAAGAACTAGTTACTCCTAAAGTTCCGCAGATTATTAATACTGAAGCACCGGTATTTGTGGCCGCGCAAATGGTCCAAATTGCCAGAATGCTAAAAGATGCCAATAGAATGTTAGGGCTAGAAAGAACCTACGCCTACGAGCTATTGACACTAGTCTATGAAATGAAAAACCAGCTTAAAGAAATTCTTTCTTATCTACACCCAAGAGCGATCAGACATATCTACAAAATAATTGAGATGTTAGAAACGCGAGTAGGAAAAACTGAGACCAAAGAACATAAGAAATTCATTGCTGATAATCAATTAAAACTCGTAGCAACGCTTAAAGCTTATGATCAGCACGCTGAAATGAGAAATATCCGCGATATTATCGATAATATTCGTGCACTCAACCCTGAAAAGATTTGTCTAAACTACTCTCCTGAAGACAGAGCATTAGATTTAGTTTTAGTGGATGAGTTAATTTCTACGGCAGACTATATTGATGATAAAAACTTATGCGCTGAAATTTATCAACTGGTCAAAATTATTAAAAGCTCTATTAGTAAAGACAAGCCGAATGTTGTACTCGGAAATATTACCAAGAAAACAATTCGCAAGTTGTTTAATGAATTTTGTACTGAATCTCAAGAAAGACTTCATAGTTCACCAAAATTAGCAAATTTTGCAGAACTCTTTAGCTTGGAAGCTAATGTAACACAACTATGTTTTGAAACTCTTTATCTAGGTTCCAGAGACAAGGATAAAGAAATTAGAATTGCTACACAAAAAGAGCTGCGCGATGACTACTCGTTAATCGCGGACAAAAATATAGCTGAAGATTTACGAAGAGCAAGAACTGAGTGGAAAAAAATAGTTTCGCTGTCAAATACAATGAAAACGGAAAGAAAGAATCATTTCCTACAAGCAAAAAGAGAAGAACACTTCGGTAAATTCCCTCGTCTTGCCCGTTTCCAGGAAATCATTAACAAGAACAATGCAACATTGGATGAATTGCTTGAACTGATGGAAGTTGTTCCTTATGCAAAATTTAATATCGAAAAATTTGCTCAGGAGCAAGGAGTAAAAGTTGAAGACATTTTCAGCCAATCTCTGAAAAACGACCGCATCGCCCTTTTAGACTCAACACAAATCAAGGCACTTAATCTCGCTAATCGCGAATTTGCGGGTGAATGTTTCGCCAAGAAACAACATGCTCATGGTCTTTACTCAAATAGTGATATCTTTATTTGGCTAAGAAAAGAACTAAGTCCTTTTGTCATGTTATACACAGCAGGTCACGAATTAATTCATTATCAACAAATTAAGAATTCTATGGCCGCAGAGAAAAGGGCCCTTAAAGATGGTGGTCTTTCATTAGCAAAATTTTTGAACTATTATGGAAACTTTCTTGGGGCCAATAATAGAACTGTTGACAAATTAGAAGGCGATAACCACCAGGATAGAACTCCTCTCTATGGTTATAGTGAACGTGTCTTTCATGAAACAAATTTCAATAAGCCCGTTATCAATGAACTGGATCAAGCAGTTCACGCCGGTGATGAGGCTTGGGATTCAAAACTAAAAGAATATGGTTCACTATTTGGGTATATGCTAGAACATACAGCAGGAACCAGAGTTCGCGCCTTACAAGAAGTTTTACCGGCACTAGAAAATGCTAAAAATATTCTTTTTGCCCAAGAACTAGGCCTAGAAATTGAAATGAATGCTGTCGCTGCTGCTCTACCTGCTGCTAACTGCAATCAAATAAAATATTATACTGATGAAATCATTGAAGCTTGTAAAGCGACAACTCCTGTTTGGGAAGCCTTAAGAGTAATTGCTTCCCATCAATATCACGGTGTGAGTTTTTATCGTGCAGACAATGATGAAGAGACTTTGAGGCTAATTCCTGCAGTAGAGTCTATAACGGTGGGTAGTAGCTATAACCAAACGCAACAACAATAAAAAGATAAGGAATTTGGTGTAACAATGAGTATTGCAAATGCAACAACTTCTGTTTCAAACCTTGTGATGTCGCAGGCCATGACTCTGGAAGAACGATTGGCCTGTATTTTTTCTACCAATGGTGGAAAAAAGACATTGGACAAAGAAGTTAAAATTAACGATGTTCACAATTTTAATGGAATGAGTGGGCATAACTACTGGATTGGAGACACTCTAGTTGGTCAACTCTACATGGGGACACTCGTTAGTGGAACCTATGTTATCTACAAACGCACCTATATCGACGAAACAATCACAGAGTTATATGACTATTATGATAACCAAGGTAATTATTTCTATCAATCAGAAACTCTAGATGGCCAATGCCTGAATTATACCTCAATTGGTATGGATCCAACCAGTCCATTTGTAAACCATATCTACAACGTACTCCACAATGAGTATGAAGGCGCCACATTTAACTATGGAAATACAGGCCGAATTAAATTTCTTGAGGACATTCTTAACAATATTTTCAGAGAAGATAAGTATGCTCTTTCTGTTAAGGATATATTAAAAGATCAAGCCTTGCTTAACATCAACAAAGAAATCCTAACGGTAGAAAAAGATCAGGTTCTAAAATGGTCAGAACGACAAAATATTTACAAGCAACTAAGGCAAGTACGATCTAAAATTCTGTCCACCAAAAGAAGAGTTCATGGTTTTCAGTATATGCTTTATGACTTTCTGGTAAGAGTCAGTGATATAAAAATTAAGTATGAGACATTCAAACAAAGACCATTAAATAACTTTTCGGGGTCTCTATACCGACACACTTTGGGTAACTTCTTCTGGTTTGCACATACGGTTAAAAGTAATCTTGGATATTCGGTGGCTTTGGCCATCTATGGACCATTTACCTTTTATTTTATCACCCAACCGATGAACCCACACGCCATGTGGGCAGTAGGAAAAGTAAGAAACGCTTATATTGAAGTTGTAAAAAGCTTCGAGGGAGTCAAACCTAAAAAAGTCATCAACACAGCTGTGGCCCAGGAAAACTCAGACTCTGTGTCAACGACTCAGGCAGCTCCATTAAAATCCGGAAAGTCTATTAACTGGCTGGATCGAATGGGTAATTTTAAAGCAATGCAAATTGCTTATGAAGAATCAATGGTTTTTGCAGAACGAATGGGCCGGATCGAACAATTTGAAACCCAGTTCAACTTTCCGCTAACAGCAGAAGCCGCCTGGATGGAAATGGAACTTTACTTAAAGTCCATCGAAAATATTGTTACTCGTTATAATAATATCGATAGTAGATTAACTTCATTTTTAAAAAATGAAAAAGAAAGAATGTTAGAATTACAATTTTATATCTGGCAAAAGCTAGGACAATTTTTCTTAGATCACCCTTATATTGTAGTCGATCAAGAAAATGAACAAACCGAGCGAAACTACTATTTAGGAAGACAATTTATTTTCTTTAAAACCATGGCCGAAAAGCTGGGTAAAATGGGGATCGCCAACTCTCCCGTAACCCATCAAAATATCGACATGCTGGCAAAAAAGTTTTCCAGTATGAAAATAGAAGGTAAGAGTGTTTTAGATACCCTTAAGAAAAACTCTAAAATCTTTCAACAACTGGATTTGTTAAGTTCTGACGAGCACAGAAAGTACATGAAAAGACATTGGGAAGTGCTTTTCATGCAACAAAATAAAAAACAAGAAGCTGCTTCATTCTCATTGCAGGCATATACTTGGTCAATTCGTAATGCCATCTGGCTATTACAAACTATTTACTCAGCAAAAAGAAGTGAGCTTGCTGAGATAAGTTTTAAGTATAACTTAAACAATAGTGGCACAAAGGATGTTAAGGCAAATCCTGTTATGAATGAATACCTGGGAAATATGTTTAATAACCTAGTCATGGAGTTCGTCTCTATAAGAAAAGAAATGATTGCCAATTTACCTGGTGATAAAGAAGCCAAGCTTAGAGAAAATGTTATTAATAATGTAAAAGCATATCTGGTGGAAAGAGATAAATTGTTTAATGCTCGTGTGTACACT
>JBFEUX010000158.1:0-7111 GCA_041547255.1 Bacteriovoracaceae bacterium | reverse complement strand
GCCCATCAAGCTAGACTTTAGCTATGCTGGCCCGAAGAATATTATATTTACCCTTATTGTTGCTCGGAATAACCTTTATCGGCATTCTGGGGTTTATGGCCATTGAAGGTTGGAGCTTTTTAGATTCTCTTTACATGACTGTCATAACTCTTACCACCATTGGTTACCAAGAGGTGCAAACTCTTTCTGGGGCCGGGAAAATCTTTAATATTTTTCTTATTCTGATCGGGGTAGGGACAGCAACATTTAGTATAAGTACGATCATTGGTGAACTAACTTCTATTGATTTTCAGGCGAGAAGGAGAGAAAGAATGAAAAAAGACATTGCTTGCATGAAGGGCCATACTATTGTTTGTGGTTTTGGTCGCATGGGAGAGGTTATTTGTACCACGCTTTCCGAATACAATAATTCATTCGTTGTCATTGAAAAGAGACCGGAATTAATAGAAGAGTTAAAAAAATTAGAGTTTCCTTATATTGAGGGTGATGCCGCTAATGACGATAATCTTTTAGAGGCAGGAATTGAAAGAGCAAAAGACCTGGTTTCTGTCATCGATAATGATAGTGATGGGCTTTATATTGCTTTGGCCGCTCGAACTATCAATCCAAACCTCTTCATTATTGTACGGGCCAATGAAGTTAAAGCGAGAAGTAGAATCCTACGTGCTGGTGCTAATAAAGTTATCTTACCGTTTGTCATGTCTGGAAGAAAAGTTGCGGAAACGGTACTTAACCCGGCAACAGAAGATCTTTTTGATATTACTAATGCCCATGAAGTAGAGGGAAAAACCCAAATTCAATTAGCGGACTTAGTCGTTAGTGAGAATTCTTATTTTAACGGGCGTTCTTTACAAGAGGTTGGGGATAAAATTAAAAATCTTATCATTATTGGCGTGAAGGATCCGGTTGAAGGTTTTACCTTCAAGCCGTCAGCCGATCATAAGTTCAAAGTTGGCGATAGCTTAATTGCTATGGGGCCAGCTAAGGACTATGAAGCTGCCAAGGCAGAACTAAGTCTCGAGTAACAAGTTATTTTAGTCTTCCAGGAGGAAGAATGGATTCAAATTGTCCATTGACTTCTTTTACCAATGAAGACACCGCAGTAACGGCCGGCTCTGTTCTCAAGAGTGAAGCAATTGTATTAGAAAGGTGTCCCATACCTAGAGCACCTATATTATTTCCTGCTTTATCTGTGTTATCGGCCCTGTCACCATGAGCTGAGCTGCGTAAGGTGTTTCCTACGACTTCTCTTCCTTTCAAAGCACCACTTATAAGGCTAATTGTACCTGATTTCGATCTGTGCTGAGTTCCTGGTTGTCCGTCAGGATTTGGATATCTTCCAAACTCGCCTGAATAGTTGATAAGTGTTTCTCCCCATAAGCCCTTGCTAGAAAGAACAGTTTTTAACTCTAAGATACATGCCGCGACGACGCGGTTTAACATTGTATTTACAAAAAGTGAATTTGTTCCAGGGACAGTGTGTTCGTCAAAGTTTTCAAGCCCTCTTAGACCAACAGCAACAGATGAGCTATAGCCATTAACGAGAAGATACTCAATGACAGCAAAATATTTGTCTAAATTAGAAAAACCTTTACTGTTATAAGATGTTCTAAAGGTTCCGGCCCTAGAGTCTGTTAAGTAGGGAAGGTTTGAGTCTCCAACTCTAGAGCGATTGATAATATCTCGATACTTAGCAACGGTATTGTTAAATTCAGTATCTAGGTTGTTATAGGTTCTTCGCATTAATTCTAAGGCATCTTTTTGTGAGCTTATGATGGGATCAAAACCTGGATGTTGTGTGGAAGATGCTTCATAAAGACTTTGCATAGAGTTTTTAATGGCCTGATCAATCTTATTTTTATTATTTGTAAAACTATCTGGAGTTGTTACCATAAAAGGGTCAAGCAGGTTTCGATAAGCATTATTAGTTAAAGAAAGATTCGTTCTTGATTTAGTTCTTTGAGACTTCCAGGCACTACCTACTGTACGCATATTAATATGAGGGATAGGGTTCGAGTTATGGTCAGCAGACAATGCGGTCAGGCTGGCCCTGGCCCCCGCAGGTAAAAACTGTAACTCTCGTGCTCCATCATGGGAGCTGTTGCCACAATCTACCCCACGCAAGAAGAGAATATCATCCATTAATTCACGCATCGGACGAGTTCCACCGCCTGCACGGGCCACATCAAATTGCCACATCCAAGGCATATTAATTCCATTTATATTTATTGTTTTGTATTCAATCGTGGAACTATTGATAAACCTTGTTCCGACAGTAGCATGTTTTGCAATGGCGCCCTCATCATCAAAGGGGGTTAGCGGACACCATGTCCAGCGAGGAGGGGCTCCCGGCAATTGTAAAAAGACATAGTTTCTAGCTGTGACTCCAAGGCTTTGAGCATAAGCTTTCGCAACTAAACCGTCGAGTACGCTTTTAAATATTAACTCAAATGGACTTAGAGAAGAACTGGCCGCGATAGCAGCGCTTACCTGCATAAGATGCCTTCTAGAAAATTTATTATCAGTACTCATCTTGTAGGACTCCCCAGCCCAAAATCAGCAGTCCGATATTCTGGGCGATTTAAAATGTCTTCTATTAATAGACGTGGATTTTTGTGGATCTTCATTTTTTGGCCTAAACCAATAACAATATCTCTAAATGTCTTATCCCCTTCACTTAGGGCGGGATGATCTGGATCTTGTATATCCCCGGTATCGACATCAATCCCTGTAAAGTACTTGTAATATCTCTTCGCTAAGCAAACATACATATCATCTTGTTTTGCAAGTTCTTCACCTAGAGACTGCATCCCTGAGAGTTTTTGATTAACAAGAGTTCCGTTGTGAGATCGATAATAAAGTGTCCCCTCTGCTGGTCTTCTATAAAAGTTTGTATCGCTTGCTGAAGGAAAGTCAGTTGCACTTGCTACGTTTGTAGGGTGTTCCCCCATAAGAATTATATGACCTGTATCAGATGTATTAGATATTCTTCCATTGGCGTCTCTCAATAAACCAAATTGAAATTTTCTTACCACACCCGCCAGTCTGTCCATACTGGTGTGACATTTGACACAGCCAGAAGCCCTACGAAAAGGAATACTACTGTTGGCAACAACAAAAGGTGATCCATCTTTTTCTCTAACGACTGGAAAGTCTCGACAAAGTACTTCTTTATAAACAGCTCTGGACCAACCTCGGTTGACTCGCAATCCTCCATCGTAACGAGGAGGAGAGACATTGTAATGGCTGGCCAAAATTACATAAGGAGTACTTCCCAACATTCCTCCACCATAGTGCCTGTTTAATAGTATCGTTCCTGTCGCGCCAGTTGTGTCTCCGCTGAATTTGACCATTTGATTCACAGGCATTGTTGCGACACCTTTTAAACGTCCCATCATTGAAAAGTTGACATCCTTTAAAACCCATGAGGAAAGTCCGTATCTGTCTTTCTTATCGTATCTACCAGCTTTACCTCTAGGAGATAGTGTTGGTTGAGTTTCTCTTATCGACTGTAATGTTATATTACCACTAAAAGCATCAGCATAACTGTAGTTTTGATCAAATAATGCCTTTGTCATATAGAGAGCAGGGGAACTAGCATCATAAATATTTGATAGGTTTCTAAACCAGTGTCCAATATATTCTTTGTAGTCTCTGATCCCAAACCATGAGTAATGAAGCCTATGCATCGTATTGACTACATTTGTGGCCATGTCCGTATCTACGGCACTCATACTTCCATTAATTTGTGAGTTATTGTTAGAAACAAACTTTGCCTTATCCATAACTTCTAGACAAGCTGCAATTGGATCTTTTCCTGCCTTAACATCTTTTACAACTTGCATCTCTGGCGAGGGATAAGTTTGGGTGATTTGAGTGTAGCAACGGTAAAAGATTCCGAGATCATTTATCTCACAGAGAGCCACCTGTGACATGAATAAAGTTAGTATAGAGATGATAGATTTTAATTTCACAATTCCTCTCTTATTATTTTTATAATGCTTCCATAAAAGGAGCTGTACATAGGTTAAGTTGAATAAATCGCCAAGCATCTCTATTGGACATACCATTAGACTTGGCAGCATTGAACAAGAGTATGAGCCCATCATAGACGCTTTGATCTACTATTCTTCCCGGATAAAAAGTGGCAACGAGTTTTTCAAGGGATGCCTGGCCAATTGGGGAGCTTACGCTAAGAGCAGAGTTTGCCATAGCATTGTCCACTGCTTGATCAAGACTTAATACTTCTTGGCATGCCCTTGCAATATAACCGCTTCTTTGGACATTTGGAGGAGTCATCATGAATGCCTCTGAATGGTCAATAACATCTCCTGGACACTCTTCAACCCAAGGGACACATGGAGAGCCTAAAACTCCACTTTTATATCGAAGCAGATTGATCTTAGTAGATATTGTCGCACTCCTTGTAGGTCTATTAAAAATGACCTCCATTTTTGAGACCAACATCTCTCTGTTTAAAGTAGGCATTATTTGATTTTTTACTTCCTTGTCACTTCCGGGGCTTGCTTCCACTGTGTAGGCTTGATAATACGCAGTAATGTCAGCAATACTTTGATCAGTTAACGATTGAAATTGAGACATTCCTGAAATGGTTGTAAATGATTTTTTTATTTCACCACAGCTATAATTTTTCTTAATTGAGTGACAATTCAAACAGCTACTTACAACTAAGCTTTTCCCTCTGGTTATGTCACCAGTAAAATTATTACAAGTGTCTACTACTGGTTCTGGTACGGCCACTTTTAATACATCACTAATTGCCTGTACTTGCTCTGGTTTTAAATCGACAAGCGCTTGAATACCTTTCATAACACCATTGGTATAAATAGCATTTTGAATTTCTGCTGCTGTTTTATTTTTCTTAGTTGAAGTTTCTAATGGACTGTGGCAGCTAGCACAGTTTGCAGTATAAAGACTAGTACCATCAAGATTAATTGGTTCTATGATCACAGGTGCTGTCGCTGTCGCCTTTGTTACATTTCCAGAAGTAGAGACATTACTTAGCATACTGGTATTCGTAGCAGTTGTACTAGCAGTGCTTAGTGCAATACCAATATAAACATCTTGCTTCATATTTATGGACGTTGTTGAAATCATTTTCCAACTAACTCCATCCGAAGAAAGTGAAGAAATAAAATCATTTCCTTTTCTTTCTATTTTGAGAAACATTTCATTATTGTAACTGGTTGGAGCAACTTGACTGGAAATATCATTATCCACCAATCTTCTAAAACCTCTAATCCCATAGTCAGCAATCAAAAGAGTTGATGCATGCTTAGATCCAGGATCAAGACTTTCTCTAATCATAAGTCCAAATTTTGCCCAGGCTCCAGTTCGCTGCTGAGAATCAACTTTTGCCGTCATTGATCCATCTCCAGCAAGAGCAAGATAGCTGAAATTAAACTTATCACTTGTTCCATAGATTTCAGGCCCGGAGGAGACTACAGTGTAGACACCGTTATTATAGGCCAGACTTCCTTTGTTTAGAACAGCTCCAATATCTTGGTTCAAGAATGGTAACTCTACCGGTGCTGGAGCCGGTGCAGGAGCTGGCTCAGCTGATTTTAATGCGACACTGATTGCATCAACTTGCCCCATGGTTAGGTTGGTAAGGGCGGCGATACTTTTCATCACAGCATTATTATAGATTGCATCCTGTATTTGTTGTGCTGTTTTATTTTTCTTGGTTGATGTCTCTAGTGGGTTGTGGCAGCTAGCACAGTTTGCTGTGTAAAGACTCGTTCCATCCAGATTTATGGGTTCTGCAACCACTTCTACTTTCAAGGCCGTACTAATGGCATCTACTTGCTCTGGTTTTAGATCCACAAGTGCTTGGATCCCTTTCATCACACCATTATTATAAATAGCATTTTGAATTTCTGCTGCTGTTTTGTTTATCTTAGTTGAACTTTCCAAGGCCATGTGACAGCTGGCACAGTTAGTAGCATAAAGATCTTTTCCATCAACATTGAGTGGTTGTTGTACTACTACGACAGGGGCCATAGCTTTAGTCACATTTCCAGTAGTAGAAACATTACTCATTTTAGCAGTCATGACAACGGTATCATCATGACTCAAGGATGCAATACCGATATAAACATCTTGTTTCATCATAACCGTATTTGTGGAAATAACTTTCCAATTTACACCATCGGCCGATAGTGAAGAAATAAAGCTATTTCCTTTTCTTTCTATTTTTAAATATTGTTCATTATTATAAGTCGGAGTAAAGATACTTGTCAGCGCATCATCTGCACTTCTAATGAACGCTCTCACTCCATTTTCTGGCGTTATATCTGTTGAAGCATGTTTTGCTCCTGGAGCGAGACTCTCTCTAATCATTAGCCCAAATTTTGCCCATGGATGTGTATTTTGCATAGACTCAACTTTGGCGATCATCGCTCCATCTCCAGAAAGAGCAAGGTAGCTATAATTAAAACTATCACTTGTTCCCCAGATATCACTACCTGAGGATGTAGTGGTGTACACACCATTACTATAGCTCAGACTACCTTTAATTGCTGGATTTCCAATATCTTGATTTAAAAATGGTAACTCAACCGGTGCAGGAGCCGGTACTACTGGTTCCGCTACAGGAACAATGCTTAGATGATCAATGCTAAGCCTGGCCCCCAAAGAGTAACCGCCTTGAACCAGAAGATTAACTTCATTTGCACTGGGTGTGAGTATATAGGTAACATTTCCATTTTGAGATTTATAATAATTATTATAATCTTCTACCTGTTGATTAAATCTCACTAATATTTTTCCAGCGACATAATTACTGATGTCATAAGAGATTTGGTATTTCTGCCCTTGAATCAGGGAAAGCTTGACATAGGCCGCTTCATTTTTGCCAGGTGAAGTGGCATTCGTGTCAGTTGCAAAGTTAAGCGTTCCATTGCTAATAGTAATATTACTGGAAAGCCCAAGCCATTGATTGTTATTATCATTAAAACTATCAAAGAAAATGGCGCCCTCTGGTGCTTGTACCGAGTCTTCAACTATAGGTTCTTTTACTGGTTCGGCTACCTTTACTACTAATACATCACTAATCGCCTGTACCTGTTCCGGCTTTAGATCAATTAAT
>JBFEUX010000043.1:0-16229 GCA_041547255.1 Bacteriovoracaceae bacterium | reverse complement strand
GTACTAGAAGTTTTCTTGACTTGCTTCCCTACAGCTTTCACTGTTAATCCGTTATTTTTACTGACTTTTTGTTTGCTCTCGAGTGCCGCAACTCTTCTTTCTAGTGCATTAAGTCTTTTTTCTATTTCATCAAACCTTCTTAGCTTAAATTGCTTTGCGGATACTGTGGATGAAAAAACAAGTATTGATAAAAACAAAGTTAATTTCATAATACTCTCCTCTAAAAAAAATGGGGAAAGTTTCCTTTCCCCACATTATAGTATTATTATATCTTTATTATTCTCCAGCAGCCTTTTTTCGCTTATCTAGGCCATACTTATCAACCTTCATGATCAGACTTGCTCTACTGATTCCAAGCTCTTTAGAAAGTCGAGACTTGTTAAAATTACAGCGTTTTAAACCTTCTTTAATCATATATGATTCAACTTCCTCTAAAGCCTTTCTTAGAGTACTACGAGTATTGATACCCTTCAGTGACCCACCAGTAACAGGTGAACTACTACCTCCACTTGACTCTAAAATAGTTGGGCTAAGTAGATCCGGATTTATCACTTTTTCATCACCGGCCAAAACCACTAAACGCTCTACCTCATTTTGAAGCTCTCTAACGTTACCTGGCCAAGCATGATCCATCATTTTCTCAAGAGTCTTTTTACCCCATTGTTTAAGAGCGTGACCCATTTCAGCACATTTTTTCTCTAAGAAAAAATCCATCAACAAAGGTATATCTTCTCTTCTCTCTCTTAGCGGTGGGATCGCCACATTAATAACATTGATTCTGTAATAAAGGTCCTCTCTAAATTCACCTTTTTGAATCATCTCTTTTAACGGTTTATTAGTCGCAGCCAGAACTCTTACATTTACCTTTTTTGATTGAGTCGCCCCAACAGGAAGAAATGTTCCTTCTTGTAAAACTCTTAGAAGCTTCACCTGCATACTTAAAGACATATCACCTATTTCATCCAAAAATAGCGTTCCACCGTTGGCAACCTCAAAGAAACCTTTTTTGTCCTTTACAGCTCCAGTAAAAGCTCCTTTAACGTGTCCAAATAATTCTGAATCTAGAAGGTTATCGTTGAATGCTGAACAGTTTACCGCGATAAAAACAGCATCCTTTCTAGGAGAATTAAAGTGAATGGCCTTAGCAACCATTTCTTTACCTGTACCATTATCCCCTTGAATCATAATAGTCGCTTCAGAGTTAGAAACTTTTGTTAGCAAGTGATAGATCTCTTGCATCTTTTTAGATTTACCAATAATGTTATGATAGCGATACTTGTTACCAAGTTCCGCATTTAGATCCATAATTCTTGCTTCTCTTTTATTTACTTCCTCATAAACCATAGAGACTTCATGGGCCACAAGACCAATTAATTCCTTTAAATATTCATAGTCATGATTTTGTAATTTTTTAAGATTTTGGCAAGAAGCCTCTGCATCCTCTTCAGTCGCTCCACACTCTAAAAGCTTGGACTTAATCTCACCTAACTCAGTACTTGTAATCTGATCAGTCACATATGGATAAGCGAACACAGCGCCTAAAAACTCACCTTCGGCTTCAATTTTAGCAGCAATCATTCTTACATGCGGAAAAAATGAATCAAAATAGAAGGATTGCCCTTCAGCTGCATTAAGCTTTTCTAATCCTTTTTCGATATCTTGTGATAAAAACTCTTTTCCGTAAGGAAGTTGTGTTTGAACTTTAAAAAAGTGATTAACGAAATCATGTTCCTTTTCAAAAATATTTGAGTGAACATTTCCATGACTGTCTGTATAGAAAATATCCACACCAAACCATTTTCCAATGATCTCTTCTAATTTTTTATTTGCATGTAGATCTTTAATTGTCTTCCAATCAATCATAATACACTCCCGAGTGTTTAAATTTCTCAGAATACTTATCGGTAAAATGAATAGTTTCTTGACATTAATACAGATTAGCGAAAAAAAATTTTACAAAACTTAAAGAATCGCTGTAATTACAGATACTTGAAATAATCTACCAGGTGCTTTTGGGTCCAGGGTTGACCTCCCGTAAACTTACGAATCACCTTATTTTCTGCTCCAAAAAGAAAGGTCTCTGGCAGTTTATATGTTCCCAAACGACGATATTCTTTATTATTGTCGTAAAGATAGACAGTATTTTCTTTCGCAAAATTATGTTGATCAATAAATTTTTTGGCCGCTTTAAGATCATCATCTATTGCAACAAAGATAAATTTAATTTTT
Source organism: Bacteriovoracaceae bacterium (assembly GCA_041547255.1). Lineage (GTDB taxonomy): Bacteria > Bdellovibrionota > Bacteriovoracia > Bacteriovoracales > Bacteriovoracaceae. Next base: position 14,000 of record JBFEUX010000043.1, on the reverse strand, counting down.
TTATTTGTGCTCACCAACTGAGTAAGCTCAGCTAGTTCAGGAAATTCCACCTTGCATGGCCCACAATAGGTCCCCCAAAAATGAATAACTACAAAATTCCCGTTTTTTAACAAGGTATTTAAATCGTACTTTTTATTATCTTCCATCGAATGAAATAAAATATCTTCTGGTAGCTTTTGAATAATTGTCCCCGTTTCAGTTACACCTGTCACAGTCAACTTGCTTTCAAGCTTCATGGATTCATAAACCGTATAACCAAATACAAAGGCAATTAATAATAGGAAAATTGTTAATTTTTTATTCATACAAACAAAAAAACCTTCCGAGTTACCGGAAGGTTCATATATAAAATAATTTTATCTAAAATTACTCAACGAAAGAGATATACCCCATTGCACTTGCATCACCTAATCTCTTATCAGCAAGCTTAACAATTCTAGTATATCCACCGTTTCTCTCTTTAAACTTTGGAGCTACTTCAGTAAATAATTTATTTACTGCGTCTCTATTGTTTAATTTGCTATAAGCCATACGTCTGTTATGAACAGTATCGTTCTTAGCAAGAGTTACTAGTTTCTCTACAACTCCTCTAATCGCCTTAGCTTTAGTTTGAGTCGTTTTAATTTTACCGTGATCAATCATCTCAATAGCAAGGTTTCTTACTAAAGATTTTCTGTGTGATGGATCTACACCTAATTTGTATTTGTGCTTAGCGTGTCTCATCGCTATCTCCTACCTATTTATTTTCGTTTTCCTGAACTTGCTTCATGATACTGTCAACTTTCATACCAAGACCAAGTCCCATTTGAGTAAGAATCTCTTTGATTTCATTAAGAGACTTTCTACCAAAGTTCTTAGTTCTTAGCATTTCACCTTCAGTTTTTGAAACTAATTCGTAAATGTATTTAATATTTGCATTCTGTAAACAATTTGCAGATCTAACAGATAACTCAAGCTCAGATACTGGCTTAAGTAGAGCATCATTTGTTGGAGAACTAGTAGTTGCAACTGCAGCTTTTGTAGTCTCAACTGGAGCATCCTCATCTTCAAAGTTTAGGAATACTGTAAGTTGATCTCTCAAAATCTTAGCAGAGTAAGCAACTGCATCAGCTGGATTTACACCAGCATTAGTCCAAACCTCTAAAGTTAGCTTATCGTAGTCTGTTCTTTTCCCAACCCTTGCATTTGTAACAGTATAGTTAACTCTTGTTACAGGTGAGAAAAGTGTATCTAGATACATCCAACCTACTGGTAGGTCAAAAATCTCTTTATTGTCTAAAGCTGAAACATATCCTTTACCTCTAGCAATTTTTAATTCCATTCTGATAGATCCACCAGAAGAGATATTACAAATTACATGCTCAGGGTTAAGAACTTCAAGATTAGAATTCTCAGCAATATCCGATGCTGTTACCACACCTTCAGAGTTTTTCTCTAAAACTAGATTAACTTCTTCTTTATCAATAATTTTAAATTGAACTTCTTTTAAGTTAAGAATGATTTCAGAAACTTCTTCTTTAACATTATTAATTGTTCCAAACTCGTGTTCAACACCTTCAATCTTAACAGCAACGATACCCGCACCTTGAAGAGAAGAAAGTAGAACTCTTCTTAAAGAGTTTCCAAGGGTTAATCCGTATCCTCTTTCAAGAGGCTTAGCCACGAACTTACCATAGTTTGGCTTAAGGGCGTCTTTATCGATCTCAAGTCCAGTAGGACGAATCATATCAACCCAGTTTTTAGCAGCAAATGTGTTATTAACAGACATTCTCTCTATCTCCTTAATTTAAATTAAACTCTTCTACGTTTAGGTGCTCTACACCCATTATGTGGCATCGGAGACTTATCTGCAACAGAAGTTATTTTCATTCCAACAGATAAAAGAGCTCTAATTGCATTTTCTCTACCAGCTCCAGGTCCTTTTACTTTAACGTCTACAGACGAAACACCATGCTCTTGAGCTTTTTTAGCAGCCTCTTGTGAAGCAACTTGAGCTGCGAATGGAGTAGATTTCTTAGAACCTCTAAATCCTAGTCCTCCTGCAGATGCCCAAGAAATTGCATTTCCTTGAGGGTCAGCAAAAGTTACAATAGTATTATTGAACGAAGCTTGAATATGACAAACCGCGTGGGTTATATTCTTTTTAACTTTCTTTTTAGTCGTTTGTTTAGCCATTTCTTATCTCACTATATTATTTCATTGATTTAATTGATTTCTTACCTGCAATTGCAACTGCTTTACCTTTTCTGGTACGAGCATTTGTATGAGTTCTTTGACCTCTACAAGGCAAGCTCTTTCTGTGTCTAATACCTCTATAACAACCAAGATCTTTTAATCTTTTAATGTTAAGTCCGATTTCTCTTCTTAGGTCACCTTCAACAGTATATGCATCTAATGCTTTTCTGATGTCATTAGCTTCTTCTTCTGTTAACTCTGTTGAGTTCTTTTCAGCATCGATACCGGCTTTCGCTAGTACGTCCAATCCGATTTTAGGACCAACACCATATAGTGATCTAATTGCAATTCTCATCGCTTTATTTCTTGGTAAGTCAACACCTAATATTCTAGCCATCTATAATCTCCTAACTACCCTTGTCTTTGCTTGTGTCTAGGGTTTGCCTTACAGATTACTCTTAAAACACCCTTTCTTTTTATAACTTTACAATCTTTACAAATTCTTTTTACACTTGATCTAACTTTCATAAGTTAACCCTTACTCCTATAAACGATTCTGCCCTTTGATAGATCATATTTACTAATTTCAACCAAGACCTTATCTCCAGGAAGAATTTTAATAAAATGCATCCTCATTTTTCCACTAATATGAGCCAAAACAACATGCCCATTAGGAAGTTTAACCTTAAACTTCGTATTGGGAAGTAGTTCTAGTACTTCACCTTCAATCTCAAGAATGTCTCCACTAACTTCTGCCATTAAAACTCACTTACAATGAACAAACTTCTATATAAAAATCCAAACACAATGGCAATAATGAAAATGACAAAATTAGTTAATTTCGGCCACTAATGCCGAATAAACGTCATCCAGTGATTGATTGGCATCTATCTCGACCAGCTTATTTTGCTCGCGATAAAAATCCAACACTGGATTTATTGTATTTTCAAATACTTCCATTCTCTTTCTTACAACTTCCTCTTTATCATCATCTCTCTGAATCAGAGGCTCACCAGTCACATCGCACACACCACTCTTTTTAGGAGGATTGGTGATTAGGTTGTAAATATGCTTACCATCCTTAGTGACGCGTCTATTATTTAAACGCTCTACCAGCTTATCCGTGTCTAATTTGAAAAAGACTGCTGTGTAATTATATCCATCCAGAATTTCGCTTAGGGTTTTCGCTTGTTCTAAATTTCTTGGATAACCATCAAAAATATAAGATGAGTTATTAAGGTGTAGATTAGCCTTTAATAATTCAACTACTGATTCATCCGAAACTAATTGTCCCGATTCCATCACTTGCTTAATCTTAACACCAAGCTCTGTTTCATTTGCAATTTCTTCTCTCAAAAGATTTCCAGTTGAAACATGGTTATAACCATTCTTTTCAACTAGCTTAGCTGATTGCGTACCTTTGCCTGAACCTGGAGCTCCTAATAAGATTAAATTCTTCATTAAAACCTTCTTCCAGCTCCACTATATTTTCCTCTAGCCTTGTAAGAAGTATCATATCTCTGTGAAATCATGAAACTTTCTGCTTGTGCCATCGTATCAATAGCAACCCCAACTAAAATCAGAAGTGATGTCCCTCCAAAATAAAAAGGAACCTTGGCCACATTAAATAAAATAGCAGGCATTATACAGATAATAGACATATAAATACTACCAACCAACGTCAGCCTGGATACAACCAAATCTAAGAACTCTGCAGTTTTAGCTCCTGGACGAATACCTGGAATAAAACCACCATTCTTTTTCAAGGATTCAGAAATATCTTCTGTTTTAAATTGAATTTGTGCGTAAAAATAACAAAAGAAAACAATAAACCCAACAAATACAACATTGTATAATGTTTTACCTGGGTACAATGAATTTTGAATTGTATCCATATACATTTTAAGTGGGCTTCCTTCAGGAACAAAGGTAGAGATCGTAGTTGGGAATCCCAACAATGCCGAGGCAAAAATTGGAGGCATTACACCTGAAATATTTACCTTAACTGGCAAGTGTGATGATTGTCCGCCAAAAACTCTATTGTTCACCACTCTTTTAGCATACTGAACAGGTATTTTTCTAAATGCTTTCTCTGTATATATTATAATCCAGAATGCAGCCACCATAATGCCCATAATAAGCAATAGGTTGAAACCTGACATCTCACCACTATTAAATAGGTTGATTGTATCCTTAATACCGCTTGGTATTCCCGCTGCAATTCCAGCGAAAATAATCAAAGAAATACCATTACCAATCCCGCGCTCAGTAATTTGCTCTCCTAACCACATAACAAACATAGTCCCTGCAGTTAATGTCACCACAGTAAGTGCTCTAAAACCAAGACCTGGCTCCAAAACAATAGGTAAGCCACTAGGACTTTTGATATTTTCTAAACCAACCGCTAAACCAAAACCTTGAATAGCACACAACAATACAGTCGCATATCTTGTCCATTGCTGAATTTTTTTATGTCCATCTTGCTCTTTTTGTAGTTCAGAAAGGGCAGGAAATGATACAGCAAGAAGACTGAAGATAATTGAAGAGGTAATATATGGCATAATCCCTAGGGCCAATACCGAAAACCTCTGAAGTGCTCCACCTGTAAAATTGTTAAATATACCAAACATGGATCCGCCCATATTGGTAAAAAAAGATGATAAAGCAGCACTATCAACACCTGGCGTAGGAACTTGCGTTGCAATCCTAAAAACACCCAACATTAACAAAGTGAAAAGAACTCGCTTTTGTAGTTCTTCAATTTTTCCTTGTGCATTTGACATTACTTACTTTCCTTAGTCTCTGTCTTTACAGCTTCTATTTTTCCACCAGCTTTCTCAATCAATTCCTGAGCTGACTTAGAAAATTTAGCAATTTCTTTAAAAGTTAAAGCTGTATTGAATTCACCTTTAGTTAAAACTTTGATTGGTAATCTTTTATTTTTACCACTTAACAGACCAGCTTCGACTAAAGCTTCTCTTGTTACTTCGCCGCTTGTAAATTTTGCAGCGATTTGATCAAGGGTAACAATCGCATATTCAGTTTTAAAAGGAGCATTAGAAAAACCTCTTTTTGGAAGTCTTCTATAGATTGGCATTTGCCCACCTTCAAAACCAAGCATAACTCCGCCACCAGATCTTGCTTTTTGACCTTTGTGACCCTTTCCGGCTTGAGTACCCCAACCAGAACCTTGACCTCTACCGATTCTTTTAGTGTTTCTGGTAGCGCCCTTTGGGCTTTTTAAATTATTTAGCGTTAACATATCAACCTCTTAAATTATTTTTCCTCAACAATTTCCACCATGTGAATGATTTTCTTAACCATTCCTCTTACACATGGAGTATTCTCTAATGTTTTTGTAGACCCAATTTTTCTTAAGCCTAACCCTCTAACAGTTGCCTTAACTTTCTCAATACAACCATTTGGACTCTTTTTTAATTTAACAGTTATCGTGCTCATCACGGATCTCCAATTTATTTAACGTTGCTAATTCTTAAAGACTTAGCATCTACCCCACGAGACTTAGCAACATCTTCAACTGATCTTAACTGCTTAAAAGCAGCAAATGTAGTTTTTACGATATTGTGTGGGTTATTTCCTCTTAATGACTTAGTCAAAACATTTTTAATTCCAGCAAGCTCTAGGATTGTACGACAGGCTCCAGCAGCTTTTACCCCAGTACCTTCTGAAGCTGGCTTAAATAAAATTTTTCCAGCATCAAACTCACCTAGCACTTCATGAGGAATAGTTCCATTCTCAACAGGAACCTGAATCATTCTTCTAGAAGCTTCTTGGCTAGCTTTTCTAATGGCATCAGGAACTTCTTTTGCTTTCCCCAATCCGTAACCAACTTTACCTTTTTGGTCACCAACAATAACTAAAGCAGAGAATGAAAATCTTCTCCCCCCTTTAACAACTTTAGCAACTCTATTTACAGCAACAACTCTTTCTTCAAAATCAGGAGTAGTGGTTTCTGCTTTCCTAGAAGCACGAGGAGCTCTAGCAGGTCTCTTGCCCTTCTTCTCCCCTGCTGGCTTTTCTTCAGCAGCTTTTACTTCATTTTTATCATTTTCAGTAGTCATATGATTATTCCCCTATTAGATTTGAATCCCACCTTCTCTGATAGAATCAGCAAGTGCTGCAAGCACGCCTGTATACTTTTTACCATTTCTATCAAATACTGCATTTTTAATATTGCTTTCACTCAAACGCTTGGCAACTTCAGCACCAATTAACTTAGCACTGTCAGTATTTGAAGCTGTACCTACAGCTTTCCCACCAAATGTTTGCACTGAAAATAAAGTTTTACTTTCATCATCATTTACTACTTGAACAAAAAGATTTGAATTCGTTTTAGTTGCACATACTCTAGGTCTTTCAGATGTCCCTACAACTTTTTTTCGTATAGCTAACTTTCTTCTGTATTCTTTCGCTTTGGATGAGTTTTTTATTGTTTTTAACGACTTTCTCATTTTAACACCTATCTAATTATTTTTTCCCACCAGTTTTACCAGCTTTTCTAATAATGTGCTCATCAGAGTATCTAACACCTTTACCTTTGTATGGCTCAGGTTCTCTAAATGATCTAATCTTAGCAGCGGCAAAACCAACTAATTCTTTATTTGCACCAGCTAACTCGATTACGTTTTTTGTAACCTTAGCAGATACGCCTTGAGGCAGCTCATAATCAATTGGGTGTGAGTAACCAAGATTTAATGTTAACTTAGAACCAGAGATAGCAGCTTTGTACCCAACTCCTGTAAATTCTAATGTTTTTGTCCATCCTGTAGTTACACCTACCATCATGTTATCAACTAGAGTTCTTGTTAAACCCCACATAGCTCTATTTCTATTTGAGTCATCAACTGGCTTAACAACAATTTCACTTCCTGCTTGCTCAACAGTAACACCCTCATTGTGAGTAAAAACTAGCTCACCATTTGGGCCTTTAACTTTAATTTCTCTATCTGCAATTGCAACCGTTACTTTTTCTGGTACAGTTACAGGTCTTTTACCAATTCTTGACATGGTTCACTCCTACCAAACGTTACAAAGAATCTCACCGCCCAACTTCATGGACTTTGCTTTTCTCGAAGAAACAATTCCAGCAGAAGTTGAAACAACAGAAACACCAAGACCACTTAGAATACGAGGCATCTCTCTATATCCCTTATAAACTCTAAGTCCAGGCTTTGAAACTCTTTGGATTCCCACAATAGAGTCTTCCTTAAGGGCAACTCTTAATGTTAATTTATTTTCTTTAACTAAGATTTTAAAATTTTTAATAAAACCTTCTTCTTTAAGAACTTTACAGATGTTCGCTTTGATTCTACTCGCAGGCATATCAACCTTTGCATGATTAGCGCTAACACCATTTCTTATTCTTGTAAGCATATCTGCTACAGGATCTGTCATCATAATTTAATCTCCTACCAACTAGCCTTCGTCACACCAGGAATCATACCCTTGTGTGCCAAATCTCTAAATGTGATTCTACTAAGCTTAAATGTTCTATAAACACCTCTAGGACGCCCTGTAACCTCACATCTATTTCTTACTCTGATTCTACTTGTATCTCTTGGCATTTTTTGAAGTTTCATCATTGCCTTGTCTCTTTCTTCGTCAGAAGCAGTTTCATCAGCAATAAGTCTTCTTAGCTCAGCTCTTTTAGCTTCGCTTTTTTCAGCCATTTTTCTTCTTCTGTTATTCTTTGCAATAGCACTAGTCTTAGCCATAGTTATATTCCTTATTTCTCTCTAAAAGGCATTCCAAACATTTTTAACAAGTCACGCCCTTCTTCATTTGTATTTGCTGTTGTAACAAAAGAGATCCCCATACCACGAATTTTGTCGATTTTATCGTAGTTAATCTCAGGGAACATAATTTGTTCTTTAATACCAAGAGAGTAATTACCTTTTCCATCAAAAGCCTTAGGGCTCAAACCTCTAAAGTCTTTAACTCTTGGAAGAGAGAAGCTGATCAGTCTATCAAGGAACTCGTACATTCTCTCACCTCTTAAAGTAACAGAAGCTCCTAATGCTTGACCTTCTCTTAACTTAAATGACGCGATTGAATTTTTAGCTCTAGCAATAACTGGCTTTTGACCAGAAATTATTGCTAAATCACCAACGATATTTTCTACAACTTTACCATTGGTAACAGCATCTCTTGTTACACAGTTCAAAACGATTTTTTCAAGTTTTGGAATCTGGTGAACATTCTTATAATCGTATTTTTCTTGCATTTTCTTTTTAATCTCTGATTTATACAGAGTTTTAAATCTACTTTCCATAGATATCCCCAATTATGCTAACGTAGAACCGCAAGCAACTGCAATTCTAACTTTTTTACCATCTTTTTCTTCGATCTTAACTCTTGTCGCTTTTCCAGTCTTTGGAGAAACAACAGCTACATTACTGATATGAAGAGGCTTTTCAACATCTGCAAAACCACCAGTTGGGTTTTCCTGAGTTGGCTTTACGGATTTTTTAATCACGTTAATACCTTCAACAATAACAGTTTTCTTTTTAAGATTAATTGATTTAAGCTTTCCAGTTTTACTTTTATCCTTTCCAGCCAAAACAACTACTTCATCATTTATTTTTAACTTTTGCATAAATTCCTACCTATTAGTTATAGTACCTCAGGTGCAAGTGAACAGATCTTTGTGAAGTTCTTAGATCTTAACTCCCTAGCTACTGGCCCAAAAATACGGGTACCAACAGGGTCTTGTCCTTGGTTACCTAAAATAACTGCACTGTTTTTATCAAATCTGATATATGAACCGTCTTCTCTTCTTATTGGATACTTAGTTCTTACGATAACAGCTTTTTTAACATCACCCTTCTTAATCTTTCCACCAGGTAATGCTTGCTGAACCGCTACTACTACGATATCTCCAAGATTAGCAGACATTCTTTTTGAACCACCTAGAACCTTAACAACTTTTACTAGCTTAGCTCCAGAGTTATCAGCAACTTCTAATTTTGATTGCATCTGAATCATAATAAACTCCAACCTTTATTTAATAGAGATCAATTCCCATTTTTTAAGCTTAGAAAAAGGTCTTGATTCAATAATTGTAACGACATCACCTTTCTTCGCTTTGTTTTCTTCGTCGTGAGCATGGTACTTTTTACTTGTTGTCACGAACTTACTGTAAATAGGGTGCTTGAAACGTCTCTGAACTCTTACAACGATAGATTTCGAAGAAGCGTCACTTACAACCTGACCTCTTAAAGTTCTTTTAAAACCTTGTTTGTTACTACTCATAACTATTTACTCTCTTTACTGTTTAACGCAGTTAATAATCGTGCAATATCACGCTTTAAAGTAGTTAGCATGTGAGACTTCTCAATACTTGTTGTATTTTTTTGAAGTCTTAAATTAAAAAGTTCTCTTCTTAATTCAACTACTTTTTGGCCGATTGCGCTTGCATCAAGTTTACTTATTTCACTCATTTTAAGCATGACTTACCTCAATAAAATTTGTACTGTCGGACGCTTATATAACACTTCGTCCAAGAATACTACTGTTCTTTTGTAATTATTTTAGTTTTTACAGGCAATTTGTGCTGAGCTAGTCTCAGAGCTTCTTTTGCAATTTCATGCTCAACTCCTAGGATCTCAAACAATATTCTACCTGGCTTAACTACAGCAACCCATTTCTCAGGAGAACCTTTACCTTTCCCCATCCTAACTTCCGCTGGTTTCTTAGTTAGAGACTTATCTGGGAAGATTTTAATCCAAATTTTCCCACCTCTTTTAGTCTTTCTAGAAATAGCGATACGGGCTGCTTCGATCTGTCTATTAGTAATATATCCACACTCAGTAGCTTGGATACCAATATCACCATAGGCAATCTTGTTTCCTCTATTTGCAGCACCTTTCATTCTTCCTTTTTGCTGCTTTCTCCACTTTACTTTCTTTGGACTTAACATTTTCTACCTCAATGTCTAAATTTCTACGCTTTTACCAAGGTAATGGCTTGGTAAATAATAAAAAGCTAGTGCTTTTTACTTGTAGATTTCTCCTTTATAAACCCAAACTTTTACACCGATAATTCCGTATGCAGTTTTGGCTTCAACACAATCATAATCAATATCTGCTCTTAAAGTGTGAAGAGGTACCTTCTTTTCAGAGTATCCTTCAGATCTAGCCATTTCAGCTCCACCTAATCTTCCAGAACACTTAACTTTGATCCCCTTAACACCAGATCTAAACGCAGAAGTCATAACTTTTTTCATTGCTCTTCTAAAAGCTACCCTTTTTTCAAGTTGAGCAGCAATGTTTTCAGCAATAAGCTTAGCTTCAGCATCTGGTCTCTTAACTTCAGCGATATTGAAGAAAAGAGCGCCATCAGTAATCTTTTTAAGATCATTTCTGATTTTATCGATTCCAGCACCTTTTTTACCAATGGCCACACCAGGTTTAGCAGAGTAAACAGTTACCTTTACTTGACCAGAAGTTCTTGTGATTTCCGTTTTCGCAATTGAGGCATTTCCTAAATGTTTGTCAATATACTTACGAATTTTAAGATCTTCTTGTAAGGTTTTACCGTAGCTATCTTTGGAGTACCAATTAGAGTGCCAGTCTTTAATATAACCTAATCTAAAACCGTATGGATGTACTTTTTGTCCCATTCTTACTTCCTTATGCTTCTTTTAAAGCAACTTTTACGTAGCTAGTTCTTTTTCTAATTCTAAAAGCACGACCCTGAGCACGTGGTTGAATACGTTTAAGTGTCGGACCTTCATCCACTTTAATTTCGCTAATTACTAAATTATCCAAGTCGTACTTGTCGCTATCAGAAGCAATTTGTAGACCACTATTTAGTAGCTTTGTAAGCATAATTGCGATCTCTTTCTTCTCATTGAATCGAAGAATCGCCATGGCATCTTCAACCTTTTTGTTTCTGATAAGGTCGCAAACCTGTCTTACTTTTCTAGCAGACTTGTTAACATTATTATTCTTTACAACAATCATAATCTTCCTACCTATCTCTTAGACTTCTTATCAGCACCGTGGCCGTAGAAAGTCCTAGTTAAAGAAAATTCACCCAATTTATGTCCAACCATATTGTCGGTAACAAAAACGGGAATAAATTTCTTTCCGTTATGAACCGCAAAAGTTAAGCCAATAAATTCAGGTATAATGGTTGATCTTCTAGACCAAGTTTTAATAACCTTATTTGCTTTTCCTTCTGCTTTAGCTGCTTCAACTTTTTTAAGCAGAGAAAAATCAATATAAGGTCCTTTTTTAATTGAACGAGCCATTTATATTCTCCTAAATTACTTTCTTCTCTTAACGATAAACTTATTAGTTCTCTTGTTCTTTCTGGTTTTGTAACCCTTAGTTGGTTTCCCCCAAGGAGTAACTGGGTGTCTACCACCAGAAGTTCTACCTTCACCACCACCATGTGGGTGATCGATTGGGTTCATAACAACACCTCGAACAGAAGGTCTCTTACCTCTAAGTCTATTCTTACCTGCTTTACCAATATTTAATTGTTCGTGCTCAAGATTTCCAACTTGTCCAATTGTTGCACGACAATTAATTTTTACTTTTCTAACTTCACCAGATGGGAGTCTTAAAAGAGCTTCTGTAGTTTCTTTTGCCATTAACTGAGCATAAGAACCCGCAGATCTAGCTAGTTGCCCACCCCTTTTTGGGTGAAGCTCAACATTGTGAACCAAGGTACCAACAGGAATGTCTTTCAATAGCTTTGAGTTTCCTACTTTAATGTCAGCAGTATCAGAAGAGATAACAGTGTCACCTACGTTTAGTCCATTTGGTGCTAGGATATAAGTCTTCTCTCCATCCGCATAACAAATCAAGGCAATATTACACGTTCTGTTTGGATCGTATTCAATTGACTTAACAGTTGCTGGGATATCAGACTTTTGTCTTTTAAAATCAATAATTCTATATTTTTGCTTAGCTCCACCACCACGTCTTCTAGAAGTAATTCTACCGAAAGCATTTCTACCTGCAGTTTTACTTTTTGGGGCAAGTAGCTTTTTAACTGGCTTAGCGCCTTTAGTTAAAGCTTCACTACTTTGCACAACCATATTTCTAAGTGAAGGGGTAGTTGGTTTAAATTTTTTAATACCCATAATAACCTCTTAATTATATTCCTTGAAAAAGTTCAATTTTCTGTCCGTCCTGAATCTTTACATAAGCTTTCTTCCAAGAAGAAGCTTTTTTAGTAGTTCGGCCAGCTCTTTTAACTTTCCCTGGTAATATCGCAGTCCTAACATCAACAACTTTTACATCAAACATTGTTTCAACTGCAGACTTGATTTGGTACTTATTAGCCTTTAATTGAACTTTAAATACATATCTGTTTGTATTTTCAGTTTCGATAGAAGACTTTTCTGTCAATAACGGTTTAACTAATACTTGTTCTAAATGCATATTACACCAGCCTTCCTAGTAATTTTTCTAAAGCTGCTTTTTCAATCACTAGGTTTTCAAACTTAACAGCTTCGTAAACACTAAAACCTTCAGCGGCCATTGCCTTAGCATTTCTAATATTTTTAGTTGCTAATAAAGCTTTAGAATCTTTTTCTGCAGTAACTACAAGTCCTGGTAAAAGATTTTTCTCGCTAAGTGTTTTAAACATTTCTTTTGTCTTTCCTGTAGAATCTAATGAATCTACAACGGTTAACTTTCCTGCCTGATACTTGTCAGCGATAATTGACTGGATCGCCTTCTTCATCATCTTTTTGTTAACTTTTTGCTCATAGTCTCTTGGAGTTGGACCAAAAACGGTACCCCCGCCGACCATAAGTGGAGATCTTGAAGAACCTTGTCTTGCTCTACCAGTACCTTTTTGTTTAAAAGGCTTGGCTCCACCACCTGAAACTTTTGCTCTGTTCTTAGTACAGTGAGTACCTTGTCTTCTACCAGCTAAGGTAGCTTTAACAATTTGGTGAACAGAAGCTGTACTTATAGCTTCAGCATCAAGATTAACATCTGTATTCAGGCTTCCGGCTTTTTCAAACTTTGAATTTAATACTGTAATTTCAGCCATTTTATACCTCTATTATTTCTTAAGCGCTTTTGCGATTTTTAAAAAACCATTCTTAGCGCCAGGGACTGAACCCCTTATTAACATATAACCTTGTTCAACATTAAGTTCTACAACTTCTAAGTTTTGAACAGTCTTGGTTTCGACACCCATGTGACCAGGCATTTTCTTTTCTTTAAAGATTTTACCAGGTTTATTACACTGACCTACAGAACCAGGAGTTCTGTGAAACTTAGAACCGTGGGCACCAGGACCACCAGCAAAGTTGTATCTCTTCATTACACCTTGAAAGCCTTTACCTTTACTTGTTCCGGTAACGTCAATCATTGTGTTTGCAGCAAAGTCCTCTACGCTTAATTCTTTTCCAAGATTTTCAGCGCTAACTTCACCAGCTTTCACTTCAGCAAAACGACATAAAGCTTTGTCTAAACCAGCTTTTTTAAGGTGCCCCTTAATTGGTTTACTTACGAGCTTTTCTCTTTTTTCGTAATAAGCAACTTGATAAGCATCATAGCCATCAGTTTCTTTTGTTTTTACTTGTGAAATAACATTTGGGATTAATTTAACAACGGTTACTGGTACGTGTTTACCAGTTTCATCGAAGATTCTTGTCATTCCTGCTTTTTTTGCATAAATAGCCGGAAGACTCACTGTATTTTCAGACATTTTTCCTCCACAGCATCACCCCATTTTGGGGATGCATTCATGGTTAATAATTTAGTAACAAATTTTGGGTTCGCTACTTATACTAGTATTTAATCTCTACGTCAACACCAGCTGATAAGTCTAATTTC
>JBFEUX010000118.1:0-8686 GCA_041547255.1 Bacteriovoracaceae bacterium | reverse complement strand
TAAGCTCAATTGTCTTTATAATGTGATTTCCTTGATCTGGCTCCACCATACCTTCCAGCATGTGTTCGATGGCCCACTCATAAAAAGCGAAATGAGGAAATTTAGGCTCTGTACCGTAGCCACCAAAATCATTATCTTGATAGTTCTTTAAGGCATTTAAAATGGCCATGGGGGCTGGATAATGGCCTTCAAACTCTATTTTATGTTCTACCGTAGGTGGTTGCTTTAAAGCTTCAGTGATTTTTTCGGCATTTACCAGCACATTTTCCCGGTCATTTTCATAGGCCATCTGCATATTTTTTGCAACTTCAAGAAAACTGGGAATTCCATTTTGAGCATCTTTGGGAAAGTAAGTACCCATAAAATACGGCTTCATATCTGGAGTGAGAAAGCAGCTGAGAGGCCAACCACCTCGTCCATTCATAACTTGGCAGGCCAACTGGTAATAATTATCAATATCTGGCAACTCCTCTTTATCAACTTTTATATTAATAAAATTCTGGTTGAGAAATTCAGCAGTCACAATGTCTTCAAATGATTCGTGGGCCATAACATGACACCAATGACAGGAGCTGTAGCCGATGGATAAAAATATGGGCTTATCCTCATCTTTTGCTCGTTGGAGTGCTTCAGGTCCATATGGGTACCATTGCACAGGATTTGTATTGTGTTGCGTTAGGTAATTGGATTTTTCGTCCTTTAAATGGTTATAAATTTGTCCTTGGGCCATTTTGGAATCCTTTAGCTAAGATTACGTAGATATAATCTGTAATTTTTATCCTTATTACAATGATTTTGTTTGCATTTAAGAGCAAGTTGCGTTAAAAACCGACGCCATGGAAATGATATTGAAGCAAATAAACACCGCAGCAACGGCTGAAAGCGAGTCAGTTAAGTCTTTTTGGGTTCATTACTCAAAGGAGTTACTACTTTTAATTTTATTCGTTGTGATATCTTTCGCTGTTCTCGCACAATACCCAACAATGTTCTTAATAGATAATATCTCTAGTCTGGATAAAGTTTCTAGCGATGTTTCTAAAAAAATAGTGTTAAAGAAATCTGAAAAGATTAACTTAAAAAATGTAGTCTCTAAAACCATGAGCTATTCCTATCAGGGAACTCAACTTGGGTTTTATTTAAGGGATTTAGACTTTTTTAATTCACACTCCAAGTTAGATGTAGAAAATAAAATTTTAAAATCACTGCCAAGATCTTTAGGGAAAAAAGCAAAAAATTATGTACGAGCAGTACTGAAAATATCAGAAAAACACCAAGTAGATCCAATCTGGATCCTGTCGGTAATGTGGACGGAAAGTAGCTTTGATTATTCGGCCAAAAGTTGGGCGGGGGCCAGAGGCTTAATGCAGATTATGCCTGAGACCAGAAAGTTTATTTACAAAGCTTACAAAACAAGTGGAAAGAAGCTTTTAGTTGAATCTGCTAAATTTAATATCAATGAGTATTTTCCCTACCGAGTATTAGGAAAATATAAAAAATCCCATACGAGAAAATTAGTAAATATTGAATTGGGTGTTATCTATCTTAAGACTCTTTTAAATTCTTTTAAAAATCACAAACATGCAACTGTTGCTTATAATATGGGGCCAGGCTGGACAAGAGGTCGATTAAGACGAAATCTTCCTGTTGGACAAAAAAATAAATATTTGGATAAAGTACAAGCAGCTTATAAGCAAATCGTTCGCAAGATATAATGGAATCATTATCTATTCTTAGTCAATTAAGACCAGAGTTAGAAGAAATCAACGATCTATTTTTTACAGTCCTTGAAAAACGTCAAAAACTAATTGCACAGATCCAAGAATGTAAACAAGCTGAGGGCAGAGACATTTGGGATCCAAAGCGAGAGTTAATACTTTTTAAAAAGTATTGCGCTACTTATCCACATAACTCCCTAACTAAAGATCTTATTTTTTCTCTTGTGATTGAAGTTCAAGCCCGACAGCAGGGTAATTATCCCACTTGGAGTACTGGAGAACATTTACTATCAATAAATCCAGGGATAGAATACCTTCTTAATCCTATTTTACTTCAGCTGCGAGACCAGGATTTGTTTGGTAAGTTGGAGTTAAAGTCGGAATATAAGGCCAAGCTAAAGGATCTCAAGTTTGAAAAATAAAAAATCAAAAGTTATTGCTATTGATGGGCCTAGTGGAAGTGGAAAATCAACGATAGCAAAAATTGTCGCAAAAAAATTGAATTTAACATATATGGATACTGGGGCCATGTTTCGTGCTATTGCCTATTATCTTTTTAAAAATCAAATAGCGCTAGATAATCCGCAAATAGTTGAAAAAGAATTAGAGGGCATTGATTTCCAATACGCGCAAAGCTCCGATGTTTTGGTGGCAATAAATGGGGAAGACCTAACGGATAAGATAAGAGAGCATATTGTTTCCACTTGGGCGTCAAAAGCCTCTAAACTACCAAGCGTTAGAAATTATCTTAAAGATATTCAAAGGAAAATCGCGGCCACTCAACCTTCTATTTTAGAGGGGAGAGATATTGGGACTGTGATTTTTCCAGATGCTGCCCTTAAATTTTTTCTAGTAGCAGACCCAGCAGTTAGGGCCCAACGCAGACTAACTCAATTACAGCAAAAAGATCCTTCAATTAATTATTCCTTAGAGAAAATTCTTACAGATATTGAGGACAGAGATGCTGCAGATGCTGGGCGGGAAATTGCGCCACTTGTTAAAGCAGAGGATGCTTTTGAAATTGACACCACACATCTGTCTATCGATGAGGTCGTAGACAAAATAAATGATTACTATCAGCAATATAAAGAACTGTTTCTTTAATAATTTTGTCTTTTTTACAAGTTTCCGATAAATTTAATGAAAAGGAATATGCTTATGATTAGCACAGATAAATTTAATGAAATCTTAAATAAGTTTAGCTCTATAGATCCTATTCTTGTTATTGGAGATATTGGCGTAGATAAATACACTAAGGGTAATGTCGATCGTATCTCACCTGAGGCACCAGTACCTATTGTGGAAGTTTTTCAGGAGTGGACCAAACTAGGTCTTGCTGCGAATGTCTCAGATAATCTACAAAGTTTAAATGTTAAGTCTACGATTTGTGGGGTTATAGGCAATGATCAAAATGCTAATGTCTTAGAGGACTTACTTGAAGAAAGAAAGCTTAGTACTTGGGGGGTTATTCGTTGTAAAGATAGGATGACAACTTTTAAAGAGCGTATTGTCACAGATATTCAACAGGTATGTCGTATTGATTATGAAACCAAAGAAAAACTGAATCAGGAATCTTTTGATCGTTTGTTGCAAAGGATGGGGGAGTTCGTTGCAGAACATAGCGCTATTATCTTAGAAGATTATGGCAAAGGTTTATTTTGTAAGGACTTCACCGGCCGGGTAATTGCTATGGCCAAAGAACATAATAAGTTTTTGGCAGTCGATCCTTCTAGAACTACAGATCCTAATTTATATAAAGGAGCGAATCTTTTAAAGCCTAACCGCTTAGAAAGTGAGTTGATGGTTAAAAGCTTAGGTTATAGTGAAACCAAGACCGAAAAAATAGCAGAGATTCTCTTAGATAAATTGTCCTTGGATAAAATTATTATTACTTTGGGCGCCGAAGGGATGGCCATTCAGGATAAGGAAAATGCACTTCCATTAAAGATCATTCCAACAGTTGCCAAAGAAGTGTTTGATGTTTCGGGTGCCGGGGATACTGCAATTAGTGCTATTATGACGGCCATTGTATGTGGTGCTACTTTGGAGGAAGCGGCTTGGATTGGAAACTGCGCCTCTGGCGTTGTTGTTTCGAAAAGAGGAACGGCCTTAGTTAATCAAACAGAGCTTAAAGACTTCTACGGACAATTAGATTTACTTCAATGAGTGTTTTACAAGCGCCAACCTTGGTGAAGTACTTTTATAGTATCCTGTATAATCAAGAGCATATTTCGTTAGAAAAAATAAAAGAAATTTTAGCTGAAGAGCATGATGGAGAGTTATTTGTTTTTACTCCTGAGTTTAATCCTTTGACTGAATATTATTCAAAGGAAATGGGACAGAATTTAAAACGAGTTATTTTTTATCAAAAACAATTAGAAGAACGTGATCTCTTAGTCCCTCGAAAAATTTGGGCCACTAAGGTCGAGCAAAAAAATTCCAAAGATAATAAGCGATTAGTAAATATCGATGTGGGATATGTGGCAAAAGAGCAAGTTTTGTTGGCAACTGGTAAGCCTTATTCCCATAGAATTTATTTGGGCGAAGGAGTTTTTGCTGAATTAGTTTATTTTTTTAAAGAGAAAACGTTCAAATCAGTACCTTGGACCTACCCAGATTATCAACATGAAGAAAAAGTTCAATTTTTTAACTCAGTCCGTTAATTTTTTCTTGTTTTAAATTATGCACACCGTTAGAATGCCTTAAGAAAGATCCCGTACGAAAGGGTGACTATCTTCGAAAGGGGGTAGGAACAAAGCTTCGCTCTACGTGGGTGAAACCATAAGAGTTTGAAGTTGCCGAATACGGTAAAAAGATGATTGCCTTTAGGCCTTAGGATTTGGCCAGTTGGACACGCGGGTCGCTCTTTGGTGGTGAGCTATTGAGTGAAGGTGATTTATCTTTTGGGGAGGTTTATTTGGGGCCTTAATGGCATATCCCAGTTTTGTAAATTATAGGCGCGCTGGCCCATCATAGGGTAACTAGAAATGCAATTTTCTAGACATTTTTATTTAAAACATTTTTCACGAAGTGAACAAATCTCAGAGGGGGCATCATACGGTTGGCCCCCTTTTTTTTTGACGCGAACCTCCACCAATTAGTGCCTGGCACTTTTAGACAACATTTGTTATTGTTCGTCCTGACTTTTTTCGAAAAAATAAGGACAAATCAAGATGTTACAACAAATGGATGAGATCTTTTCAGATTTCCAGACAAAAATTGCAAGTTTAGATAAGCAAGCTGATGTCTTGGCGCTAAAGTCTTCTGTTATTGGGAAGAAGGGAACGCTGGCAGAAATTCTTAAATCTTTAAAAAATGCTACTCCTGAGGAAAGAAAAACTATTGGGCCTAAGTCTAATCAAATCAAACAAGATATTGAGCAAATGGTCCTTAAAAAACTGCAGGATATTGAGTTAAAAGAAGTTAATGAAAAACTTGAAAAAAATAAAATCGATTTTTCTTTAACGGACTCTGTTTTGGATCGTGGCTTACAAGCCGCTGGGCTTCACCCCGTATCTCAAATTCAACAAGAGATTGAAGATATTTTTATTTCGATGGGGTTTGATGTTTTAGATGGGCCACATATTGAAGATGAATTTCATAATTTTGAAGCACTTAATATTCCGGATACCCATCCGGCGAGAGATATGCAAGATACCTTTTGGTTTAAAGATATGAAGCACCTTTTACGTACTCATACTTCAACAATCCAAGTGCGTGGGATGGAAACTCGTAAACCACCATTTAAGTTCGTTGGACCTGGAAAAGTTTTTCGTTGCGAAAGAACCGATGCGACTCATGAGATGTGCTTTCATCAATTAGAAGGGATGATGGTTGGAAAAGATATTACTGTCGGAAATCTTATTTACTTTATGAAAACCTTGTTAAAAGAAATTTTCAAAAAAGATATGGAAGTGAGACTACGCCCGGGATACTTCCCATTTGTGGAGCCTGGTTTTGAATTAGATATTCGTTGGAAAAAGCCCGCCAAAGGAGAGTCCAAACATAGTGGTTGGTTAGAGTTACTTCCTTGTGGAATGGTTCATCCTAATGTTTTAAAGGCAGGGGGAATTGATCCAGATGAATACAATGGTTTTGCTTTTGGGCTCGGACTAGATCGACTGGTAATGGTTAAGTATATGATAGAGGATATCCGTCACCTTCATTCAGGCGACCTTAGGTTTAACAAACAATTTAAAGCTTATTAATTAAAGGATTTTATAGTGAATATTTCATTAAATTGGGTTAACGATTTTGTAGAATTGCCAAAGTTAGATGCTGATGATTTGGCGAACTCATTTACAATGACAACTGCTGAAGTTGAAGATGTGACCACGAGCTTTTCTCATTTAAAAGTTATCCGAGTTGCGCAGATTAAAGAAATTGAAAAACACCCGGAAGCGGATAAATTAAATTTAGTAACTTTCGACTTTGGAGATAAGGAAACAAAGCAAGTTGTTTGTGGAGCACCTAACGTTAAAGTTGGGCTGAAAATTCCTTATGCACCCTTGGGAGTGACCTTGCCAGGTAATTTTACGTTAGAACCTAAAAAAATCAGAGGGATTCTTTCTGAAGGTATGCTTTGCTCTGAAGTTGAGTTAGGTTTGGGTGAAGGAGCTAAGGGCCTCATGGAGTTACCTGCAGATGCCGTGATTGGTACTCCTATGATTGAACAGCTTAAAATGGAAGCAGATACCATTCTCGATGTAGATAATAAGTCACTTACACATAGACCTGATCTCTGGGGACACTATGGTATTGCCAGAGAATTCTCAGCTGCTTATGAAACTCCTCTTAAAAATCCATATGATGAAGCATGGGCAAAAAATCTAGAGGCAAAGTTCACAAAGGATGATTCTCCTATAAAGCCGAAAGTTGAAACAGATTCTAGCTGTAAAGCTTATTGGGGACTTTCTGTTGATAATGTAAAAGTCGGGCCAAGTCCTAGCTGGATGGTTAACCGGCTGGAAGCTTGCGGCTTGAGATCAATAAATAATATCGTCGATATTTCTAACTACGTCATGTTGGAGCTGGGAAGCCCTCTACATATTTTTGATCGTGATTCAATTAAAGATAATACGATTCACATAAAAAAAGTGGGTAAAGAAGAAACCTTTAAAACTCTAGATGAAATTGATCGCACGCTTATTGCCAATGATACTGTTATTTGTGATTCAGAAAAACCTCTAGTTCTTGCGGGGATTATGGGGGGATTAAACTCTGGGGTTGAGGATAAGACGACTAAAGTCTTTATTGAAGTTGCAAATTGGCAAGCAGAGGAAGTGCGTCGTACCTCGACACGTTTAGGACTTCGGACTGACTCCTCTCAACGTTTTGAGAAAAGTTTAGACTCACTTCAATGCTATAAAACGCTTTTAAGAACTCTTGATTTAATATTGCAATTATGTCCAGAGGCAAAAGTTATTGGGAAGCCAGTGTATGCAGGGGAGGATTTATCTCTTCACCGGCCCAAAGTAATTAAAACATCTCGAGATAGAATTGCTAAGGTTCTTGGCTATGATGTGAGCGAAGAAAAACTTATGTCCATTTTTAACTATCTCGAGTTTAACGTAAAAAATGACAAGGGCAACTTTGAAATAACACTGCCTAGTTTTAGAACGACTAAAGATATCGAATTCGAAGATTGTATTTTTGAAGAAGTCGGACGAATGATTGGTTATGATAATATTACTCCTGTGAGTCCTATGACTGATATTGTCGCAACTCGTTTTCAACCGGCAAAGACGTTACATCGCAAAGTCCAAGACTTTATGGTTCAACATGGGAATGCATTAGAAGTAATGACTTACCCTCTTATCGGAAGTAAGCTACTGCAAAAAGCACAATGGCCAGTACATAACGAGGAACTTGTTTTAGTTAATGCTTTATCAAAAGATGCAGATCGAATGAGACCTTCTCTCGTTCCACACGCACTTAATACCGTTGCCATTAATGCGAAAAACTTTGACAGCTTTAACTTCTTTGAATTGGGGCGAAGCTATCTGCCAGATGCGAAGAATTTTTCTGTTGAAAGATCTCAGCTTATTGTTGGGATGTTTAATAAAAAAGAAACACCATTTTTGGAACTTATAAACACTGTAGAAAAGCTTCTTAATACTTTAAATATACCTTTTGATTTAACAACAGATAGTGGGAAATTCAGCAATCCTTTAGTTGATAAGGATTGGTTTGGATCTCATCCTCACGAGTATGTAAATATTAGAGTTATGGGGAAATTCCACGGAGTTATGGCCTCAGCACATCCTCTTGTTTTGAGACAGTTTAAAACAAAGGGATATTTCTCTTTTGCAGTTATTGATTTTACTGATTTTGAAAAGAGAGAATTGAAATCAAAAACTAAGTATACTCCTATTTCTAAGTTTCCATCATCCCGTTTTGATTGCACGGTACTAGTAGATAAAAACTTACCTGCAACTGTGACGTTAGATGCTCTGAAGAAGCTTAAAGTAAAAGAGATTTCTGAACGTAAGATAGTAGATGTATTTGCATTAAACGATACTCAAAATGCTGTTACTGTAACAATCACGATGGAAGACCCTAATCAAACATTAGCTAGTGATTTTATTAAAGAATGTGAGGGGAAAGTCGTGGCCACTTTAGAGGGGGCTGGGTTTCCTTTAAAGGCTTAAATACGGCCAAGAATATTTTTTTATAAAAAAATGAAAAAATATTAAAAAAAGTATTGACGTAGCAGATGAAAATCCATATTATCGCTTTCACTGCAAAACATGGCAAACGAATCCTGAAGCTAAGCTAAAGAAAACGATAGGTTAGCAAGGGACTTTTTTGCGTTTTGTGGAGAAATTAGATCTTTGACAATTGAATAATGAAGTAAAAGTTTTGTCTCTTCGGAGGCAAAAAATCGATGAGAAGGAACCCGTTCAATAGGAACTCAAAACGTAAGTGGAGAGTTTCGAATCAGTTGAACGAATGAATTTATAGATCGCGAG
>JBFEUX010000293.1:0-3129 GCA_041547255.1 Bacteriovoracaceae bacterium | reverse complement strand
ACAGAAGGATTATTTTTTAACTGATCTATGATATTAGATAAACTGGCCTTACTTTCTGTTTTAAGCAAAGCGAATGAACCTGCAGTAAGTTCTAAATTCCTTAGCATTTTAAAATCTTGAGTTTTTTGCATTAGAAATAACTGCTTAGACTTTGCCGAAGTGAACTTTACAATTAATTCACCAGGAACAGACAAAGCTTCACTAGCAATAGCCTCCGTCAATAATAACTTTGTGGTGAAAAAAAGGACTACGAAAATAGTCCATACAGACACTGACTTCTTCATGAATTCTCCTTACTGCCTCATCCTGAAACATATTTGTTGTGTGTAGTTATATTTTATACCGAAATGCGAAAAATTATAAACTAGGCAAATAGCAACCTCATTAGATTTATTATATTAGCGGACTAATTTTCCTTGTTTTTATGTGCTGGAAATTTATCTCAAAATATAAGAGAATTTAGCTATGTCCAATATAATAAATAAAAGTAATCACCCCGTAGAAATCAAAAGAATAAATGTAAAAGTTTGGCGTTTACGCGATGAAATCGAAGCGGCCATAGCCCAAAGGATTTCAGAGACTGGTAATAGCGAAGACAACCCCGTTGATATTGAAGATATTAAAGAATTTTATATTAATATTTTAAATACAGATGGAGATTCCACTCAGGGCCAGCAAAATAATTCGGCAGAAAGTGAAGATGCAAATCTAGACTCCTCAGGAAATCCAATGGATGATGACGCCGAGGCCATGATGAATGCTTTGGCCGGAGCTCAAGATGAAGAAGATACTGCTGATTCACCAGACAAGGCTGATGAAGCCGAACAAGTAGACACACAAGCCGACGATGAAGCAGCGGCCTTGGCAGCAGAAATGTTGGCAGACCAAGGAATCACAGCTACCGAAGATGAGGCAAATGGGACCGATGCTGATGCCGCAGAACTTGCCGCACAAATGCTGGCCGATCAAGGTATGGGAACAAATGAAAGTGAAGATGATAAATCTTCGCAGCGAACTGCTTTTACCAGAGTTCGACCAAATGATGACAAAATATATGATGGATTTTTATTACTGGCAGATGTACAAATGGATCAAGTCATGTTTTTCAGCCAGGAAACATTTATTCATGGCCAAAATATCATCGTTGATTTTTTAGTGCCAAAAGCTTTTTCCCAGATGCTTGAAGTCATAAGCTGCGTCAATATAGCACGCAATTCTCGTATTATTAGTCCTGACAAATCTAACTATAGAATTCAGGCAAAATTTTTATTTAAGTTTCCATCAGAGCGTTCAAGTCTACGCGCCTTTTTACAGTCGGTAGAGCCAGAAATACCAGTACCTCCTAAAAAACTGCAAAGACCAGATAGTGAGGACGATGATGACGACTTCGATGACTTAGGATTCTAAGATGAGCGTTTATCAATTAAGATCAAGAAGAACAATATCTAGTTGGATGAGCGTATTTTTAATGCTGCTACTCTTACTATACATGGTTTCTATTGAATTTTTTCAAGACAAGAGAAGTGAACAAAGAACAATCGATCTACTTAAATCTCCAATTAGAAGCGATGTATTAGAGAATCTCACCTCCTTAAAATTTACTAACCGTATCGGAAGCTTCACCTTAAGCAAAACAGAACAAAGCTGGCATATGCAAAGCCCTAGGGTTATGCCTGCAAAAACAGAGACGATTAATCAAATTATTAGCACCCTTAGAAACATTAAGATACAAACAATTCATCAACATGAACCAATAAACTTTCAAAGTTTTTCTTTAGACAAGCCAGTAATTGAGATGGAGCTACTTACCAAGCTGGCCGATAAAATTATTATTAAAATTGGCCTAATTAACCCCATCAATAATACGTCCTATATTACTGTTTCAGGGCATGATCGCATTTATCAAACTAGTATTATCAATACAGGAATGCAAAGTTATGAGTTGTCAGATTTTATTGACGCTAATATTTTTTCCATGAAGCCAAGTGAAATTAAGTCATTAAAGATTTATCAAGCAAATAACTCCCACGCTAATATAAATCTTTCTTGTGCCTCAGGAATTTGGCAGACAAATAAATATAAACAGACAAAACCAGAAAAAATAGAAGCAAAGGTCGCACAATTACTTGGAACAAGAACCCATATGATCATCGATAAAAAAGATGAAAAATTGCAAAATTTCATCAACAATTATCTGAAAAACCATATGTATAATATTAAAGTAACTTTAAATAATGGCGAGACTGTTAATTACCAGGTATCTCATCTAATAAAGGCAATTACCGATCTAAAGATAGAGAAAAAACAATACTTTCTAATGACGGCCAGTAATAGACCCTATCCTTATGTTATTCATAAGTCGAATTACAAAAATTTTCTTATTAAATATAGCGATATAAAAAACTAAAGCTTACGTAAAAGAGTAAGGCCATCCTGATAAGGTATAAAGACTGCTTCCCAATCTTCATTGCCATCGATAAACTCATGCAAATCTTTTATATGGCGGGCAGACGATTTATTTGCCACCAACTCGGGGTCTAAAAAACTACCTCTCCAATAGGAATTATCAATAAAAACAAGCGCGCCTGTTTTTAAATGAGATTTTGCATGTTCTAAAAACTTAAGATAGTTTGCCTTCACTCCATCTATGAGCAGCATATCTATATCTTCGAATTGCTTGATCACTTCAAATGCATCTTCTTGATAATAGTGAATCTTTTGTTTCCACTGCGCTGGCCAGGGCAATTGTTCAAATACCTCATTTAGATCAGTTCTCATTTCAGTCAGGATAATTTTATCCAATTGTGGGGCGGCCCCTAGTAAGAACCAAAAAGCACTATGTCCATAGCCTGAGCCCATCTCAAAGATAAGCTTTGGAGAGGTGATGCCGGCCATAAACTTAAAAAAAAGCCCAATATTATTGTTAACGGCGGGGAAATTATATTTAACTTTAAGGCTGTCTAACTGCTTTTGAAGATCGCGATATTGCTCCGCAACCCCATGGTATGGATCCGAATTAGAAAAAGAATTAAGAGTTTGAAAACTAAATGGATAATCTTTCACAAAAAAAAATGCCGCCAAATACATAAAATGGCGGCACCCAAAATTATTTTTTTATAAAACTTACTT
>JBFEUX010000393.1:0-1442 GCA_041547255.1 Bacteriovoracaceae bacterium | reverse complement strand
TCACAGCAAATGAAAGTGGATCAGGTGATGCTGCTGCCACAAACTTTAGAGCGTTTGCTGGTTTCCAATTCAACCTGCCAATCTTCAGACTTTATGCTCAAATGAACAAAGGTCTAGGATCTGATCTAGTTGGGGTAAACTTTGGTATAAAAGCACTTTGGTAATTTTTTACAATATATATTTCCATCCCAGGGCCACTCGTTATGAGTGGCCTTTTTTTTATTTAAAAGTTGACATACGGAAAGCTTACGGATAAATAAAACCAACAAATTAGGAGGAAAATCTGTGCAAATATCCAATCTCCCCGACTCCAGACTACTCAAGCAAACTAAAAACCTCGTCATCAAAGAAAAGAAGTTAACTGCTCATATCATCGAACATCTACAAGAAGTTGAAGCCCGTAAGCTCTACAGTGATCTCGAATATGGCTCACTTTTCCAGTATTGCGTACGTGAGCTAGGTTACTCTGAAGACGCAGCTTATCGTCGTATAAATGCCATGCGTGTGGCGAGAAAAGTTCCTATCGTCAAAGAAAAAATTCAAAGTGGAGAACTTAGTCTTAGCAATACCAATCTATTCTCTGCTTTAAACAATGAAACGCCCCTCACAAAAAGAGAGCAAAACGAAATCATAGGTAAAATTAGCAAGCTCTCCAAACGAGAATGCGAACAAGAACTGCATCTAATCCGTGAAAAGAAAGGCTTACAAAAACCAGCTCGTCCCACTCGCGAGCGACAAGTGAACTCGTCCCAAGTCAGAGTCAGCGTAAATTTAAATAATGATACTTTCACTCGCCTTAAGAGAATACAGCATAATAAGGAGCTTTCTCTGGAAGAGACCATCACTTATTTAGTAGACCAGGAACTCGCGCCACAAGTGGCATTACGGGGCGCGGGCGCAACTCGTCCCAAGGCCCGTAAACTTATTGGCAAAGGACGCTACATCCCCATTCAAGTCAAAGAAAATGTATATAAACGAGATCAAAATCAATGTAGTAAATGTAGATCTAAACATAAATTGCAAATTGATCACATCATTCCCTTCGCATTGGGTGGGACGAGTAAAGAAAGTAATCTTAGGTTATTGTGCCGCAATTGCAATCAAAGAGAAGCAATTAAAATATTCGGTCTGCAAAAACTTAAAAGACGAGAAAAACTTCACTAATTTTTCGCTGCCTTTCTCTTCTTTTTACGATAAAAGTTAGGGCGATCAAAACCTAAGCTGGAGAAGATCCCCTTACGAGTTAAGCGAGCTTGATACTCCATGCTTTGATACTTAATATGCTCTGCTTGATAGGCCAGTGCCATTCCCGCTTTTATCATTTTTAAATTGATCTCTTCTGTAAGATAGAGCGTGCCAATGATTCTGCCATAGTGTCCCCTTTTCTTGTAGCGCACACGCAGCTCCTTGCCTAACACCAGCTGGCGTAAGTAAGCAGCACT
>JBFEUX010000054.1:0-14120 GCA_041547255.1 Bacteriovoracaceae bacterium | reverse complement strand
GCCCTAGTTCCAGAATTACTTATTTTAGGTGGAAGTGTGGGCAATGACACCACAGCAAGACAGCAAACAACTCTGAGTATTTACTTTAATAAAAAAGGCCTTGTCGACAGATACGGCTACTCTCGCTCTACTATATAATTCGCTTCAGGCTCCTTTTAGGGGCCTTCCCCCTCAACAAATCCAACAACTTACCTCCTTAAGAACCTAAATTTCCGACTAAAGCACACCGCCTAAGCCTCCGATAAGATTAGAGTTATTCAATAATAAATAAAAGGTGGAACGAAGTTGAAGTTTCTGTTTTTGATTACGCTAGTTTCCCTAGTTTCGTGTAATTTTTTTGGGCCCAAGAGGAATCCTTCCTCAGTTGAAGAAGAAATCGTTTCAACACGGGAAAAGCTTACTTTTAATTTATCGTTTAGTGATATCAAGTATGGTTTTCAACAAGCAGTAAAGAACTCACCTATCATCGAGAAAGTGAATCACTTCTATATGGATCCTGTCACCCGGATATTCTCAGTAAACCTGACGGTGAATTATCCTATGAGTAAAATTTTAGATTTTACTGCGGTTCCAGAGCAAGATCGACCAAGTGATTATCATGATATTGAACTTTCTTTTCGTTTTTCTAAAACTAAAAACCTGGCGATTTCCCGCTACCTTGGACTGGAGCTGACTAAGTTTAAAATTGATGGTGACGATTATCTGGATCAGTTCGACATCGTGCTGGCTTCTGTGCAAACTATTTTGGCGAATTCAGAGTTGACGGACTACCTACTGGTGCAGAATCGCGATATGCTGCCTAATGATGATATGGTGGCCATCGTTAGGGAAATATTTGAAAGTAAAACCATAAAGGTCTTTGCCGAGACTCGCAAGATAAATATCAAGCTGGATCTGGCCAAGTTTAATTCAATCTCGCCTATTATGAGTCAAGTGCAGGACTTACGTTTATGGCGCTTTTCTCCTTCCATCTATGAGACACGCAATAATGCGGAAGGGGTATCCTTTTTAATTGTTGTCGGTGAAGGACGTCCTCACCCGCAATGGCTGGCTTCACAACAGGCAATCATTAAAGATGATACGCGAACACTGTTACAGGTACGCGAAGATCTTTACCGGGAATATAGTAATATCGACAATGTCATGTCTGATGTGAACTCCTATTTACAGCAACTACTTAAGGGTGAATCGATTCAAAGAGAAAGACTGCCTGGCAGATATCAACAAGAACTTGCGCGTTTAATGCAGAATATAGAGCTGCGAGCACGAAAAACATTAAGTCGGGCCAATGATCACTTTACGGCCTCGCCGGAATATGAATATTTGCAATTCACTACGGAACAAAAGACTGAACTGCGAAATTTTGTGGCTGACCTCAATCGTAAGCTTACCATTGATGAAAATATTCTGCGAGGGGGGCTTAAAGACAGCAAGAAAAAGCCACTGGTCACAAAACGTTTTTCACAAAATCTTCTTAATAAAGCAATGAATTTTCTGGTAGATGTTGAACTGGAAGAGGAAAAACTCTTTAGTGAGTTTAATATGTGGCTACAACCTAATAAAGCAGGTATCGTACTCCAGACAATCGTTCACTTACCTCTTAAGTTTATTCTCAGTAATATGGAAAAGGGCTTCTTGGAATCAAAGTTTGAGTCTAAACTTACTGGGCCCAAAGAAGGTTTTCCTTGCGAATTATATATGTCAATGCGCATGGGAGATAATGGTAAGCTAGGTCTGGACATTGAACAACTCAATGTAAAGGCCAATGGCAAGACTCATACTTTTAAACGCACCAATAAAAATCATAAGTTTCTTATTGAGTTTGCAAAAACTTATGCAGCAAAGATGCTCGCCCCTATTAAGCTTAATCGAGAAGATGAAATTGATAGTGAACGACAAAGAAAAAAAGAGATTAAACAACTTTTAAAGTATCTCAGTGAGCTGAAATCAGCCTATGGAGAGAATGGATTAGATATTGAAAAAGTGATGGCCACTGACTTGAAAATCAATCCATTTAACACCAGCGGTAAAGAATATGTGCTAAGAAAGACAGAAATACTTCTCGGAGATCTAATCAATTACAATGAAGCAACCCAGTTGTTTGAAGTGCACATAGATCCAAGAGTGGTATTTGAAAACATAAATAATGTTAAGAATAGACTACAAGTATGGGGTATCACTCCTGTAAAATCCGAAGAATTAAATAATACTTTTCTGGAAGTCGCGATGGGAGAAGGTTTACGCTCATCACAGTTTATAAGCGATATGTATCATCGTTCTGGTGTGGCAGAAAACACGCAGTTTTCTTCCATTTATTATGAACTAGGACGTGAACGTAGCTCCGTTGACTTGTTATTTTCGGTGCATCTTAATTATCTCACTCCCTATATCAATAATTTTCTTAAAGATATGGTGAAGGTGAATAGTATTGATATAGAGGCGCAGGCCAAAGCTAACCCGGGAGAAACTTTTTATGAAATCGGTCATGTCGATTTTAATGTAACTGCTAAAAAACAGCTACAACTAAACTTTCAGCTTAAAATGGCAAACTATAGCAGATCAATTACCAGTTGGTTTAGTCGTAAACTAACGGTTGATACTTACTCATTTAGCACTGTTGTGGAGCTGAAAGCGAAAAAAGTCGAACTGAGCAATAAAAATTTAATGGATCTCATTTATTATCCGCAGGCACTTTCAGTTATTCCAAAGAAAGTTCGTATCAATAGTGGAAAACCAAGCTTATTTAATAAGGCCATGATGAAAATACTCAATTCGGCAATTCGCATTGGACTCAATAATGGGACGGTAAAAAAGCTTATCTTAAAAATGCTGGGTAAAATGACTGATAAAATGTACACCGAAAATAAAGGTCCTATCCTGGGGCATGAATTGGAAAAGTTTGCGCGTATTAAGACAACCAGTAATGATATACTTATTTTTCTAAATCCCAAACTGGCTGGAGCTGCTTTTAATGCGCACCTGGCAGGAGATGAAGCACCTGAAAAAGAGGCCATCAAGCTTTCGATGGAAGACCAAACCATGCACTTTGCCTTCACTGCCGGATCCATGATGGCCAAAACGGATAAAGTAGAACTGCTCAGTATCTATCGTGAGATGAACGACTTTTTAAAACCCTTTGAAGCTGCAAAGGATAAGAAAGAATTTCTTAATCTTATTAACGGGCAAGACTTCGCACAAAAGCTAGTTAAAAATCGCGATCGCAGTAAACGCAGTTTCTATAATCGTTTTATCTATACCATGAGTAAGTATGACCCAGTTCTACATGTGACCAAATTAAGTAATCAAGTGAACTTTAGTGATGAAATTCGCCTGCAACGAAATAGAGGTGATATCACCAGTGCCAGTGAACGCACTCGTATTTCTCCTAGTGGTGCAGAGTTAATTTACTTTGCCTCCATTGGTAAATTCATGCAACAAAACCTGGCAAGAATAGCAAAAAAATACCAAAGCTTTGGTTTAGATCAAGGAAGTCAGGCCAAAAATTACGGTTATGTTTATATTAAAGATGCTCTCGCTATTTTAGAAAAGAATGTAAATGGACCTTTACTGGAAAGATATCGTAATAAGCACCATCAAATCAACCAAGTTATACTCAATAACAAAGCAAGCTATTGGACTTATCTGGTTTATCCAAACGCTTATTTTTCAAATGAAGTCTATCAGCTAATAAAATAGTTTATAGGGACCTATTTCACGGGCGTAAAGTGTATCGTAGAACTTCTTCCAATTGGGCATGATATAAAAGATCTCGGAATATTTAAATTGCCCTACTCTTGTTTGGTAATCCTCAATAGTTCCTGGCATCCAAACACCAAAGGCCTTAAAGGAACCTAGATTTAAGCGATATTCATATATATAGTAGTCACCATAATAATATGCCATATTCGCTTTATTCAGTTTGTATCTCACTTTGGCAATTTCTTGTGCCAAACTATAAACATTATTTTTTACATAGTATGATTCAAAATGAGAGAGCATACTAGACAGATCTCTACTCTCCCCTAGAAAAAAAGGCAATCTTGTCAGTTCGGTAAGAAAGGCCATTTTATGAAAGAGGTTACCATCTAAATACTCATTTAGTGCTTTGGCCAATTGATTTAAAGCGGGTAAAACCTCGTACTTTAATTCTGCTATATTAATGGCACTGATTGTACGCTTATCATACTTAAAGTTCTCCCGGGCACGTTTTTCAAACAGTTCTGGGATTTTTTTAGCTAGGATATGCGGGGTTAGTTCTTCCACTTGCATAAATTGCAAAACAGTATCATAAGGCAATCCCCTAAAATCTTGAATCTGAGTAGAGCCTACCAGGTATTGCACTTTCTCTCGCATTTCAATGGCCACTTCCAGGGTTTGCATTAAACACGCATCCATGGCCAGAATCTCAATTTGTTTTTGATAGAGATTATTATAAACGCCGATGACATTTCTAATGGCCTCTATACTTAGTTTACTGCGTTGGGGATAATTATCCAGGGCCACTCCCCCAAATTGGGCCAGTTGATTGGTACTAAATCCTTCACCATGTCCCCAAATAACCAACATAGTATGATCTGTTGGGTAAAGTTTTTCCATTTCTAAAAGAAACTTCAATAAGCGTCCATCCTGCTGTAATTCACTTTCTGCAAATTCATCAATAACGATAGAATTTAATTTATCCAGGGAATAATTTGAAAAATCTATTGCGTTTAAGTCTTGTGGATTAGGGTTGGCTTGCACTTTTAAACGTTTAATCCCAGAGTTACCTGGAAGGTCCAACTCTACAAACACCGGGACATGCGAGTTTTGCACCAACTCCATTTCGGCCAGGTCCCAATAAGCATATTGCTCCAAATTGTTATCTGCCTGCATATAGACCAGCACTTTCCAACTGGCCCCAAACGCAAAACTTCCCTGCAGTGAATAGCACAGAAGCATTGCTAAAAAGTATTTTATTATTCTATACATCTTCATCGGCCCATTCGTCCCAGTCATCCTCTTCGTCTTCAATAATGACATCATCTTCAATATCTTCAGAGGAAGCTGGTAGCTCTACATAGTTGGATGATGCATTTACCAGTGCCTCAACAACCTTACCAATAGGTTGGCCAGCAGCAGATGCATGCTCAGCTAACTTAGTTAAAGAAGGCACAGTAGCAATATTTTCCACAGTCACCTCCTGTCTAATATAGGAATCTACCTTTGAGATAGCGTGACTTCCATCATAAGGAGTCCATAAGAAGTCAGGATGGTTATTTGTATACCACTCTCCACCAATAATTTCATTAGCCGCATTCAATTCAAGATCATAAGTATAATAAGTAATATTATGTGCATCAAAATCTGGAGTATCTTGAATATAAGTACTCGGCATTGTTTCTACTAGGTACTCTACTTCCATAAGCACACCTACAATCGCAACAGCATCTTTTGAGCGATATTTTTTAAATTTGTCAGATCTAAAGTTCGCTAGGGAAACTAAGGCGTCATCAATGTTTTTATATTGCTCCATTGTTTCAGGATTGAAGTAAATATAAGTATAAGAAGTTACCGGTTGATTCCATACCTCAAAATCATAGGTAGCATCCATAACAAATGATTTCTTGTTAACCCCAAGTTGATTAACCACTGCCATATGCCAGCTTCCAGGGTTGTTATCAAAGCAGTCCTCACTGAGTAGTCTTCCTGTTTCAGGATCAGTTTTCGGATCTTCAATATTACATCTCCCCCCAATGAACTTACTTCTTGAACTTCCACTGGCCCACAGCTGAGAAGCAAGGGCCTTTATATCTGATGGTCTAAAAGTCACTTCGGTCTCGCCATCTGCGGCCATAACTTTTATTTGCCTTGCTGGCCTAGCTAACATATAGCTGGCCGGGGCCCAACCATGACAGATTCCCATCCATGAAGCCACTTTGCCATTTTTGGCGTAGAACTTTGGATTAATTAACATAAAGTTAGTCAGAGTAAATTTCTCATCTCCAACTAAGATATCGTATTTTTCAGCTGGAGAAAGAAGATTCATATCAGTCAGTAATGGTGAATTTTCAGATTTGGCATGCCAGTCTATCATAAATGACCACATCTCTTCTGAGTGTCTACCGGTTCTTCTCCAGGCAGTTTGCATATCGGTATCAGTATAACGATAAGAAATCTGACCTACATAAATTGGCCAATACCAATCAGACCAGGGCTTTAATGCTGACTCGCCAACAGTTAAGCCTTGCTCTGCCATTAGATATGGATTTTTTATAATTACAGGGCCACTAACTAAATTCTCTGGACGATCAACCGAACTGATCGGTGCACGCCCTTCCTTCACATCTTCTCCCGGATTTAAATCACCAAGGCAAAATTTTTGTCCTGAGCTGGCATCTGTGTGGCAATAAGTTTTTCTAAGATTATCCTTAACAGTAATATATTCTTTGGTTTTAACGAGCTCTGAGTCTTTATCAAAAGCAGAAAAGACATTCATGCCACAATTTGCATCTCTTTTAGGAGTAGCTGCATTCATAAATGCTTTCGGGTTGGTTTTGAATGATTTTAAATTTAAATCAACATCACATTTAGTGGCATATGCACCAGAGTCAATTAGTACTGAGAATAGAATAAAAAGGATTTTTAAGATTTTCATAAACGTTCCATTTGATTAATTTTTAGCTGTCACTATTATTTAACTTCTATCTAGCTGATTCTTGTCATTTTGAAACTGAGATACATCAGCAATCAACAATCTTCATCTCAGGAAACGCTGTAACTTTGCTTCTTCATTATTACTTTAGAAGATTTTTATGGCCGACAGCTAAGCGCGCTGCGTTACACTAACAAAATTATGAGTAGATTCTCATAAACAGGGCCAATATGCCCTCAACTGATCAAAAAAAAATTACATCTCAAGTTTTCCCTTGAAGATATAAGTATCAATTTAGTATAAGCCTGTTGAGAGATGAAGATTGCTTGGGGGATAAAAATGCAACGTTTAAAATCAGTAGCTTTGCTACTTCTTTTAATAACACTACACAAGGCTCACGCACAACAAACGAGCATGCCCAGCAAGACAAATACTAACCTAAAAAATTCACAACTCAATCAAGAAATTCAAATAACAACACTCACAAAGAAAAAATCATTTAGCTCCTTTGCATTACAGCTAGAGAATGGAACCACCACCAAAAAAGATAGAAAACTTGCAACCAAAGGCCATGAGTCTTACCTGTCCATTGTTCCAGGCTATCGCTTTAATAAAAAAATTACTGCTGCAGTTGGCGCCCAGTATACCGTAAGACAACTAGGCGGCACCGAAGAAGGAAAAGAGAGAGTTAATCGTGATCATCTATCTGAAATACACGCCAGACTTTTATGGAAACCCTGGCACTATAGAGACAATGGCATTGGAGATTTTCGTTTCCAATTCAGAGTCTATTCAGAACAGGATGATTTCTTTCAAAGATTTTATGGTGAAAACGGCAACTACCAAATAAGAGCCTTCTATGGCCGCCCACTTTGGGGAAAATGGAGTATCAACAAGTATACCACTTATCTACGTTACAAAAATTATTTTAACAATCAATATGCTGGCAGATTTACGCGAGACTATGAATTAAAAGCACAATTTTCTCCCACCTACTCTCCCTTTAAAGGCTTAAATATTGGGCCAAGTTTTGCTTACAATCATTATTTCAAAGTACAACATAACGATGATGAAGAAGTGTTAGATATCGATGCCTCTATTAGATACCAGGAAGGCCCTTATGCAACGATCTTTAATATTGGTACGCAATATATGAATAATAATGGCGGCACAACTGCTTTTAAACGAAATGAAAATACAGGAAAGGATTACGAATATTCTTTAATTTTTTCAGTTTTTCTCTAAAGCTTTATTGTCTACGCCAAACACAACGAAAACCGATATCTTCTCGAGCAGTTGTTGCATTTTGATTAAGGCTCAAGCTATAAATGCCGGCATAAGTTCCATATTTATAGGCACCACCACGTAGCATAGCACCACCAGTTCCTCCCTCAAACATACCAAGTCCATTTTGAGATGTGTAATTAGACGCAGGAAAAATGGCCGTTGGGTTGCGAGGCATAAAGGCATTATCCATTCCAAATAATTGATCTGCACATAAATATTCCGAGAAATATTCACTCCAGCTGTCATGACAATAATTGGGACCTAAAGTTATCATGTCCTTTTGTCCGTAATCCACCCACTCCGCGACATTTCCAGAGAAATCCCACAAAGAACTTCCATTTGATAATACCAATTTGGCCTTAGTATCTCTTGCTGAACCGGAGTCAATAGCTCCTTTACTGTAACTACAGTCGTCAGTCATCCCTATATTTCCTCGCAGAATGCAGTCAGCAGGAGAACCGACAATGCCACCAGACCAATTCGCTGCTTGAGCTTCAATATCCTCAGCGATGGCCATCCACTCAATATTTGAAATAAGATCATAACCATCACCTAGCGCCTGACAACGCTCTTTTGCGTTTTCAATAGAAAGCATACGCCAGGGCATTCCTTCGCTGGTACTGCCGGGAACATAGGTATTAAGCCCCCAGTTCTTTGTAGTACACGCACTCTCATAACAACCATCGGAATCTACCTCGAGTGAATAAACTAGATTATCTGAGTTTATGTCAACCCAGGCCCTGGCTTCATACTCCATCACACAAAATGCTGGCACCCCAAGCGGTGGTTTAGCTGGGACTAATGCGTAACCAGCAGGACAAGACTTTAAATTATAATTTGCAAAGGCTGTAGAACAAACCGATTCAATCCCATTATGATTAGTTCTTTTTCCATAAAAATTATAGTCAACATCTGAGGCAAGAGCAGAGCTTTTCAGGATAATATAAGTATCAGTCGCCTTGCCAGATGCAACAGCTGTGGTCGCGCATGCACTGTCAGTATACAAGCTAACCTCATCACCTACATTCACACCAAATACCTTAACCTCAGCAGTAACAATCGCGTCTGTAGTTTTTTCTGGGGTAGATAAAATAAGATAAGTCGGAGGCGCTGGCGCTGCTAAGGTAGTTATACTTATCTCGGTATCGTTATCATCCAAGCGATTATTTTCATCACGCAAGCGCACCTTAAAAGTATACTCCACCCCACTGTCCAATTTACCTATGAAAGTCTCAGTACTGGGAGCCTTCACGCGCTTTAATAAGTTTTCCGTATCTCCATCTACCATATAGATTTCATATTCAACGGCCGCACTTGAGTTATTCCAATAAAGGGTAGCAGTGCTATCTGTCACTAAGGCTATCCTATCTATGCCATCAAAACTCTCATCAGAAAAAAAAGCATCACTTTCACCTACACGAGCACCACTATTCGTATCAACGTCGAATTTTTTTATCTCGCAGGCCGCAAGAAAAAGGCAAAAAATGAGGGTCGTAATAATTCTTTTCATAGCTATAATTTATAAGTCCATTTTAACATCATATCGGTAACTTAGAGCGAATACTTGAGAAATGGAATTAAGTATTCGTAATTACATTGCCACAAGCCAAATATAGGTGTGAGACTGGCCAATTTTCTGGTAAGTTCTAACTGCTACTTGTTTGAAAGGAGACAATCATGTCTGTTTACGATTTTACCGCGAAAAACTACAAAGGTGAGGACATTTCTCTTTCTGATTATCATGGAAAATATCTGTTGATTGTTAACACGGCCAGTGCCTGTGGTTTTACTCCGCAATATGCTGGGCTAGAAGAGCTTCATAAAAAATATCAGGGAGAGCTCGAAGTGTTGGCCTTTCCTTGCAACCAGTTTGGCGAACAAGAAAAAGGCAGTGATGAAGAAATCGCAGCCTTTTGCGATCTCAATTTTAACATCAGCTTTCCGCTTTTTGCCAAGGTTGAAGTTAACGGGGAAAACGCTCACCCACTCTTTAAATACTTAAAAAAAGCGGCTCCTGGCCTGATGGGCTCAGAGAAAATCAAATGGAATTTTACCAAATTTCTAGTTGATCGCGAAGGCAATGCCATTGAGCGCTTTGCCTCCACGACGACACCAAAGACCATTGAAAAGTATTTGGACAAATTGCTAAAAAAATAATTTATATACTTACCCCAAGCCCAAAGGTAAATGTACTACCTCTTAGATCTCCAACACTGTTTGCGCCAGCATCATCTAAATCCAAAAAGCGATATCCACCTTTGGCATAGATATTAATGCGATTACTTGGTACAAAATTCACACCAAGCAGTGCTTCTGCCATAGGAGCATTTTCATCTCGGGCACCATTATACCAGGCGTAGCCTAATCCTGCTGCAACCAGCGGCTGCACAAGTCCTGCGGTAGTCTCATAGTTAAAAGCAACACCGTGATTCCATTTAAGAAAAAACATTTCCTCTTTGGCATCATTATACTCATCACTTAGATAACTTAGATTTGGGCCCATAATCATGACCGCACGAGTATCTTCGAAAGTAGTATTGTTTTGATATCCAATATTTACTCCCCGATAAAGATAGTCATCATGATCCACAGGCGCAAGGGATTCATAAGCAGCTTGTATCTCATTTGCAGGAACATCTATCATGGCCTCGGTTACATCCATATCCATTTCAGACATGCTCATGTCATCATCTTCCATTTCATTCTGCCCAAATGCTGGGGGTAAAATACTCAAACTAGCGAACATAAAAACTAAAAGAAACTTCATCCTACTCTCCTTTCTTGAAAACGAAAAAAACTACAGACGAAGTTTATGGTGCGTGCAAAGTGCTGTCAGCACCAAAGATCACTGACAACACTGATATTTAATTGTGATTTTATTCAGAAGCTTTTTTATTAAAAACTCTTTAGAAGCTAGATGTCACATTTTGCATCAGTTGTATTAACCGACACATCCATAAGAACTTTACAATACATTGGCCAGCTCATACAGCCATATGAACCCACATAATCTTGCTGAGACTCAAAAGTGAACTCCAGAACATCTGCAGTCTTTTTTGAAATAACTAATTTTGTCACTTCTACCGGACAGTCAATACCATCATCACCCAATCCATAATATGGATAAAGGTCAACGATAGCTTCAATGACAGCATCGGTTTTCACAACCTGTTGTGTTTCTAATACATCGTAAACGGCCTTATTGATAAAGACGTCAGCACTTGCTCCCGCGGAGAGCATCATCAATGCAAAAAATAAATTAATTTTTACCTGTTTCATATTCACCTCTTATTTACCTGCCCTTATAGCGGATTCTGCAAAAGACCGTCTGCGAGAGTGTAATATTTTCTGAGTTTATTTACGTGCTCCGATATCTCTGGATCCGGGTATAAAAGTGTGGTTTTCAATAATCTTTCTTAATTCCTATTTTTATTCTTTTTACTGGCCGAGAAGGTAGCTTTTCTTCCAAGTTATCTAACCTCTCAAACACCAGCTTAAACACTTGTGTCACATTTTCTTCTAATCTATCCATTTTTCCTTCTATTCTCTCTTCAAAAGCATAGAAACTTCTAAGTCTTGTAAAAATTCTCATTATAGAAATATTAACCTTTATTGCTCGATCACTATTAAGTATTCCAGACAACATCGCCACACCATTCTCCGTAAAAACAAGGGGTTGCTTCTGTTTCCCGCCTCTACCTTCGTTTGAAGTCACAAATTGTGACTTCAAAACTTCAAACTCATCCTTAGTCAGCCTAAACAAAAAGTCTTCAGGAAACCTTTTTATATTCCTTTTAACCGCTTGATTCAGAACCTTTGTTTCCACTCCATAGAGCTTCGCCAAATCACTATCCAACATCACCTTTTGTCCACGAATCATTTAAATCATATTTTGAATTGCATTTAATTCTATCTGCATACATCCTCCTTCTGAAGATAATATGCAAGGTGGTAGGACAAGACGAGATTGATAACTTGTTAAAAAAAGAGATGGTTAATGCAATAGTTCGGAAAAAAAGAGTGAGAGAGATGAAGCGTACGACGAAGATGATTGAACATTTCGTGGTTAAAAGTAAAAATGAATCATTATTGATTTTGAGATGGTGCCGTAGGAGGGACTTGAACCCCCACGCGTGAGCACTAGATCCTAAGTCTAGCGTGTCTACCAATTCCACCACTACGGCATTATTGTTTGTTAAAAACGTAAGAGTATTTATAGGGCCAATGTCTAAAAATGACAAGGAAAAATTGAGTTATGCTGCTCTTTTCTTTTTAGCTGGCCCGCCTTTTTTGGCCCGTTCCAGTTCCTTTTCCAGCATCTTAATCTTATTTTTAAAGCCAGTGATGTCTTTTTTGAATTTCATGTTCTCTTTTTTCATCTCTGCAGTCTCAGTTTTGGCCTTAGTAAGCTCACTATTCATTTTTCTGACTGACTGCGCAAGCCTATCTTCATTGGCACTGACAACAGGGGTAGCAGGAGCATTTGCTTTCTCCTGCGCTTTTTCCAGTTTTTCTGTCAATTCAGTAATACGGTCTTGTAGTTGAGAATTGTCCCCTTTCAGCTTTTCTATCTCTTTTAGTGATTTTGTATTGTCTTCAGGTTGTTTAGATGCGGCCATTTCAGCAAGAGCAGAGTCTGCTACATTTACCACAGGGGTATCCTTATGCTTTTTACTGAGTTCTTCGATTTTATTCTGTAGCTTTTGATTTAAATCCTTAAGATGATCAACCTCTTTTTTATTCTTTTCTAACTCAGTTTTTAACTGAGACGAGTCAACATGTCCGTTAGTTGAAGAGACGGTAGTCTCAGTGCCATGACTGCTTAATGGATTAGATGAGGCAGCCTCGGCCAGCCTTTTATTTAAAGTCTCAATTTTGGCCAGTAATTTTTGACTTTTACTCTTCTCGTGTTCCAACTCTTTAACTGCTTTATCCAGATGTACTTTACCTGCAGAAGAAGCTGTTTGTACCAATTTGGCATTTTGCTCCTTGAGCATCTTAAGTTGCGATTGGGCGGTTTTCAACTCGACTTGTGCTTTTGCCATTTCATTTTTAACCCGAGTTTCTTCCGACTTGGCCTTCTGATAGCGCTCCTCCAAGGAGCGTTTAGTCTTGGTTTCTCCATTCAACTTATTTTCCAACTGAGTTTTCAGGCGCATGAGATTTCTATTTTCTTCGGCCACCATCGCAGTGTTATCATGCTTCTTTTTATCTTCAATATTTTTGGTAACATTTTCTAATTTGGTTTTATAAAGTTCAGCGCTACGTTCTAAGCTTTCTTTGGTCTTTGTTAAACTTTTTACCTGTAATTGTAGCTTATCACTCTCATTGCTCTTGAGTTTTTGATTAAGAAAACTAACCTGTGACTTCAAGGCAGACAATTCTTTTTCTTTCTTTGTCATCATCGTTTTCATCGACTCTTTGGCCTTGTCTAAAACAACATCCTTAGTTTTCAATGCCTTTTGAGCTCTTTCCAACTCCAGTTTAAAAAGTGCATCTTTTTTATCGGCTTCCATTTGAGCCTTTTTCAACTGAGCATCTTTCTCTTTGGCGATTTCAGCAAGTTCAGCTTCTTTTTCAAAGGATTGTGTCAGTTGTTGAACTGTTTCCTTATCAATTGGTTTGCCTGCTGTAACCTGGTTAAGTATCTTCTTTTTATCTTCAGCACTTGTAACAGTGATAACTTCCTGCGAGTTTTCACTTATTGAAGCCTCGGAAGTTTCTTTATCCACTTCTTCCAGAATCTTATCAAATTTCTGCTTAACTTCATCAGTGGCCCCAATTTTTAATTCCATTGCACTGATATTCGTTTTGAGTTGTTGGTTTTCAATCTCCATAATCTTAAGGCGCTTAATCAACTCAGCTTCCGCTTTCGTATTAGAGACCTGCTGTCTTTGTGCTTGATCCTCATCACTATCTACTGTAGTATCGTTTTCATCCTGTAACTTTTGAGCAGCAAACATTTTTTCAGTAACTAATTGCTTTTCTTTTTCTTTTGCCACATCCGAAGCACCTTTTACAATCTTGGCGATATCTTCTTCTGGCATCTGTAATGTTTGCGAAAGTTCTGAAATTAATTGAGTCTCTTTTGCCTGAATTTCTTCTGGTGAAGCATTTGAAAACTTGAATTCTTCTTCAAAAGTTTCACGCATTGTATCTCGAATGAGCATTTGCATATCATCTTCGCCCATCGAGTTCTCAG
>JBFEUX010000094.1:0-10448 GCA_041547255.1 Bacteriovoracaceae bacterium | reverse complement strand
TTCCATTGAAGGTAAAAGGTCTTTTACAAGTGCTTCTGTCGATGATGCTATGCTGTAAGGCACTTGGTTTTGAATATGCTCATTCTCTTCTTCCAAGGCCAAACTTTCATTTTTTATTTTTGATTTCATGAACTCAGGGAGCTCATCACTCTGAAAGTGATTAAGGCAGCTATTACAATGAATACTGGTGGGATATGGATAAATTTTTTGAATGGACTCTTTTAATTCCACGCCTTCATGTATGGCCAATAAGCTGGGGAGCGTAATGATATTAATTTTAGTGAAGTTTTCTTTTTGCAAAGTTTCCAACATAAGCTGGGTGTCTTCATAAACTAAACCACTTTCAAAAATTTGATTAAAATTTTTAGTAGACTCTAACATCGTGATAGCATGTCCAGAAGAAGGCGAGTCCAGAATTACAATTAACTCAGGATCTTCTAGCATCAGCTCTATGATTTGCCCCATATAAATGACATAACTAAAACCAGGGATCATATTTATAAGAGACTGAAAAAATGGCGTTTTAACAATCCAGCTAGCGATGGTGTGAGATTTTAGTTTCTTGGCAATATATTCGCGGGCAGAGTCAATTAAGTTAAGTTTTAAGACATCGAGATCAAGTTTTTTTGCAACTTCTAATGTAAGCTCAGGAGCTTTTGTCGCTTCCTCCACTTTACTGGAATCGATATATGTATAGAGACATTTTTTCTGATTATTTTGAAGATATTTACAAAAGGCCAGGGAGAGGGTTGTTTTACCCACTCCGCCCTTGCCGGTAAATATATATAGTCTAGATGTCGATTTCATCAACTAGGATTAGAACAGATACATGGCCGTAAGTAAAAGCTTAATGTATGAGCCTCTTACATTTTCAGTTTCATCTTGCTTAATTTCAAACGGGAGGTGAAACTGAGTCATAATACCAGTAACCATATGCCTATTTAGACGTAAATCAATTCCTGCCCCAGCATTAATACCAAAAGTGTATTTAGCCTTAGAGGTTTCTCCATTACTATCTTTAATTTGTGGCATATAAAAACCTAGACCAGCTAGAAGAAAAGGGGAGAATGCGTCATATTCGTAGCTTCTTCCTTTTATACTCATGGTGTAACCACGAAGCGTTACAGCTTTCTCTTTGTATTCATGGTGAGAAAAATGAGCATTTAATAAAAGGTCAAAAGAAAAACTCGCAGTATAACTATAGAAAATATCTGTTGTGATTTTATTATCACCTTTTTTCTCAAAGTTTCCTAAAAGAAAGGTTTGCCCGAGACCAAAACCTAGTGCATGTTTATGAATTTCTCTTTGGGCCGCAGATATTACTTTAGACTCTTGTTTTTTTACTTCAGCTTCTTTGTCTTCTGCAGATACGTTGTTGCTTATACTAAAAAAACCCATGGCCATGAAGACCATGAGTTTAGACATAATATTTTTCATATATTATTTACTTTTTTAACTATTAAATAATTAGTTAAGAGTTGTAGAAGTTGTTTCCATGCTGCTTAGAGAGATATTGTTACTCATAAAAGCTGGCATAGCAGTTTCTTCTTTTGTCTCTTTTTCTTCTGGTTTAGCTTCAGCAGCTGGAACGATAGAAGTAGGGAAGTCAAGGTTAAGTTGAGCTTCAAGACCTCTGATATAACCAGTTAAAGTTCCCTCTGGAGCTCTGATTACTCTTTTAAGAAGTTCAGTATCACCAGGCTTAGTAGACTTTCTTTCTTGATCAGCTAATAACTGAAGTTGAGTCATATAAGTGATATCATTTTTAGTCTTGTTATCGATAACTTGGATCTCATTACCTTCTCTGATAATCTGAGCAATTTCCTCTAGAGTTACGTAGCAAGATTGGAAAGTGTCATAAAGTTTTCTGTTTTGATACCTTTTAATAATTCTAACGTCTTTCATTTTTGGTTTCCCCTATTTGTTTACATTCCCCGTTTCACTATCATGTTCGACTTGGGTATTTAAAATTTATTTAGTCTCGTATACTTTAATTTATTTCCTCAGTAACCTTTAACGCTACATCACAATCTAAATTTGTGACCCCTACATACACGCTATGGATAAAAAAAGTCAACCCGCGTAGTCAAAAAAAATGAAATATCGCGAAAATTAAGTAGTTTTTACTTGTTTCTTTAGGAATTCCTAAAGAAATACTCTGAATTATAGGTCAAATGGGCTTTGGTTATATGGGAAATTCTGTCCTCATTTTATGGGAAACCGCTTTTAGCTCAATTAATGCAGTTGCTCTCCGATAGGAGATTGAGGCTATTAATTAGAATTAATCTAGTAATTTTAGGGATTTAGATGAGAGCATTAGCAAAAGTATTAAATTTGATCGTAGTTTTGGTTTTAATTGGATGTGCCAGTAGTAAGCAAAAGGAGCCAGAACAAACAAAAGGCTCTCAAGAGCAACTTTCTCAAAAGGAAATTGAATTATTAAATAAGCAGAGCATTGATAAGATTAATAAAAGGTTAGAAGAATTGGCCACTGCGGCTAAAGCTTCAGGTCCAGAAAAAGTAAGGTTCCTCGCTAGTGATATGTACTTAAAAGCTTCTGCGGCTTTAATGGAAGGAGACTATCAAACAGCAAACCTTATTTTCAAGCACCTAATTTCGCTCGCTCCTCAAGATAATTTTGTAAAACAAAAATATGCCATTAGTCTTATTCGTACTGGCGATATTGAAGAGTCAGAAAAGATTTTAGAAGATGTTTTCAATAGTTCGGGCAAGAAGGACCCTAAAGTAGGGCTTGTGCTGGCCGGTGTTTATTCGAGTTTGGGAAAAATTAAAAAGTCTCGTCTAGTTTATCGTCGTCTTATGAAGACTAATCCTAAGAATGAAGAGGCATGTATTTTTCTCTCCAAGTCATACGCTTTAGAAAAGAACACAACCAGAGCAGTGAACTTATTAAAAAAATGTAATAGTAAGGATAAAGGAAAAGGAATTTATAATTATTATATTGGAAAAATATATGTAGATAAAAAGCATTATAAGACGGCCAAAACTTATTTTCAAAAATCACTTAAGGAAGAAAAGGATTTTTCTAGAGCTGTCATGGCACTTGGTCTTATTTATGAAGAATTGGGACAAATTACAAAAGCAGAGAAAACCTACAAAAAATATTTAAGAAAGTCCCCTAATGATACTTTGATTCTGGCAAGACTTGTGCAGCTTATGTTTACTCAAGAAAAGTTTAATGAAGTTATTGAGTTTGCAGAAAGACTGAGTGATTACGAACCAGATAATCTTAATTTAAAAGTAAAACTGGGGATTCTATATAAAGATAATAAAAAATATGACAAGGCGATCCAAATCTTTAAGGATCTTCAAGTCTATGCTCCAGATAATGATAAAATTCTTTATTACCTAGCTGGGATTTATCAAGAGATTGAAGACTATGAGAGCTCTATTGCTTATTTTGGAAAGATCCCTGTAAATAGCGGGCTTTATCAGGATAGCTCATTTCAAATTGCGCAAATG
The DNA here is from genome assembly GCA_041547255.1 of Bacteriovoracaceae bacterium. Classification (GTDB taxonomy): domain Bacteria; phylum Bdellovibrionota; class Bacteriovoracia; order Bacteriovoracales; family Bacteriovoracaceae. The sequence goes on along the minus strand of JBFEUX010000094.1, from coordinate 6,965 downwards.
CTGTCTATTATGGCCAAGAATGAATATTTCAATGAAAAAGAAAAAGGTGCAAAGCACGATAAGTTTATAGCATATATTGATAAAAAGGTAGAAGAGATTACCACCTTTAAAGTAGATTTCAGTGTGGTAAAAGCAGCCTATTTTGAAAATTTACAAGATTATGATGAGGCCATTGATATTCTGGAAGACGTGCAAGAAGATAAGAGTTTTTCAAATGAACATCGCTTTTATTTAGCTTCACTTTTCGAAAAAGAAGATGAGTTTGAGAAGGCAACTAAGCTCATTGAAAAAGTATTAGAATCAGATCCTAATGATGCTCATGCCTGGAATTTTTTAGGGTATTCGTTATTAGAACGTAATGAAAAGATAAGTCAGGCTTATAGCTATATTAAGAAGGCCATCGATTTAAGGCCAAAAGATGGTTATATCAGAGATAGTCTAGGTTGGTATTATTATAAGACGGGAAATATTAAACAAGCCTTAAAAGAATTAAAGAAGGCGATTCGCAGCGTACCAGACGATGTTTCCATTAATAAGCATTTAGCTGTTATTTATGTCGATCTTAAGAACTTTAAAAAAGCACAACAGTTTATTCAAAAGGCGTTAAAAGTTTCGAGCAATGAAAACGAGCGTAAAGAGCTTAAGGAAGTTTTAAAAGAGTTGGAACAGAAAAGGGTACCAGCTTCGTTTACCGCTATTAACGCTAAATAACTTGTCATTTGCCGCTTGTAAGGTAAATTGAAGGCATGAAACTTCTTTGTATTCTTATCTTACTATCTGGCTGTAGTCTTTTTAAAAAAGGTGTCGTAGAGCGTGATTTGAGTAAATCTACGCAAAAAATCTGCCTTTCCTCTCATGGAAAGGGGCGCTTAATGGTTAAAAAGAATAAATATATTTTTAGTTATGAGAGTGCATTAGATACCGAGCATGCTCTGTGGCAATTGGCCTTGAATTTTCCCTTGCGAAAAACAGAGTCCTTTAAATTAGATTGGAGTCAGGAAGGGAAAGTTAATTTTGAGTCCACCATCGAAGAACGCATTTTAAAAGAAAATAAGAATATCGATCCTAAATCTTTAGAGTCCTTTACTTCTGCTGTGGGATATTTGTTGGAAGAAATAATTAAGATTCGTACTAAGTCTAGGGAAACGAAAAGGTTGTTTCGCTGGAAGGTCACCAAGAAAGCTATCCTTGTTCAATCGAGAGATAAAAAAATTAATGCAGAGTTTAAGAATTTAGTAGCGAACCAGTATTTTGGACTCATGACGATAAAATATGAAAATGCTTCAGCGCAAACTTACAAATTAGATCTCATTGTAAGAAAATGTCTAGAAAACTAGTGATTTTAACATTTCGAATTTTTATTTATTAGTGTCAAATTGCACTAGTTGTCAAAACTCTAAGTATCTTATAAAAATTGTTAAGTATAAGAAAATGCTCTATTATAATGGCTAAAAATCAAAACGTTATACATACACAAGGGGAATTATACATGCACAAAATAAGCCTAAGTTTGCTACTTGCATTATCACTGCTTTTTGCCGGCTGTACTAAAAAGAAAAATTATAAAGAAAAAGTCCTGATAAGAAATGTTGCAGCAAAAGTTAAAGGTCTTGATCCTGTTATTGCAGGCGATACCTATTCTAGTCGTGAAGTTGCACGAGTGTATGAAGGGCTTTTAGAGTATCACTACTTAAAGAGACCTTATGAACTTCAGCCTAATTTGGCCGCTGCGATGCCAACTGTTTCTAAAAATGGTCTTACTTATACTTTTAAAATTAAAAAAGGCGTTTTGTTTCACGATAATAAATGTTTTCCGGGAGGAAAAGGTCGTGAGCTTAAAGCGGCTGACTTTGTGTACTCTATAAAGAGAGTGGCCGATCTAAAAAATAATTCTACCGGTTGGTGGCTACTAGATGGAAAGATTCAAGGTTTAAATGAATGGCGTAAAAAGTATAATGGAAAAGATGCCAACTATGCTGAAGAAGTTGCAGGACTAAAGGCCCTTGATGACTATACTTTGCAGTTTAAACTGACTCAACAATATCCTCAATTTCTATACTCATTGGCCATGGTTTATACTTATGCTGTTCCTCGTGAAGCAGTAGAAATGTATGGTGCAGAATTCTTAAATAATCCTGTGGGAACAGGAGCTTTCATTACTGATACCTATACGCAAACCAATAAAATTGTTTATCATCGCAATCCTAAATATAGAGTCGTTCTATATCCAAGTGAGGGTAGTGCAGAGGATCGCCAAAATGGCTTGTTAAAAGATGCTGGAAAACGTCTTCCACTAGTAGATAAAATTGTAGTTAATATTTTAACGGAAGCTTCGACTCGTTTTTTAAATTTTAAAAAAGGAAAAGTTGATTTTTCTGAAATTCCTAAGGATGATTTTGATCAAGTTGTGACTCCGGACCAAGGATTAACCGATTCTTATCAAAAAGCAGGGATATCTCTTGTTGTAAGTCCAGACTTAGATATTACCTATATTGCCTTTAACCACGATGATCCGCTTTTTAACAACAATGTAAAGTTAAGACAGGCCATGAGTATGGCCTTTAATCATGCAAAGTCTAATGAGCTTTTCTATAATAATAGAGGTGTTTTAGCTCAAACGATTATTCCTCCAGGGATAGCAGGCTATGATGCTAATTATAAAAATCCTTTTGCTCGCTATGATTTAGCACAAGCTAAAAAATTATTAGCTGAAGCTGGCTACCCTGATGGCAAGGGCTTACCGACTATCAGCTATGAAGTTTTGTCCACCACTGTAGGAAGACAGGGAGCTGAGTTTTTTCAAAAATCGATGAAGGAAATTGGCATTAAGGTTAAAGTTGTTACAAATACCTGGCCGCAATTAGTGCAAAAAACTAAAAAGCGTCAGGCGCAGATGTTTGGGATGGCCTGGGTAGGGGATTATCCTGATGCTGAAAACTTTTTACAACTTTTATATGGGCCAAATGCAGCTCCGGGACCAAATGGAAGTAACTATTCTAATCCTGAATTTGATAAGAAGTTTAAAGTGGCCAAAAATATGCAAGCAGGACCTGAGCGCGCTAAGCTTTACGCTAAATTAGCTCAAGAGAGTGCGGAGCTGGTTCCTATTATTCTTGGCGTTCACCGCACTAGCTTTGTGCTTAAACATTCTTGGATGAAAAACTATAAGTTTTCTACTTTTAGTCACGGACAAGCCAAGTATTACAATATTGATTTAAAAGAAAAGAAGAAGATGATTGATTCAGGAAAGTTATCATCTAGTCTGGAAGAGCAAGCAGCGGCCAACTAAGGAAATATAAATGAGTGGAAATTTAAACTATATTATTAGGAGACTCTTGTATCTGATTCCCGTTTTGCTGGGGGTCTGTCTGGTGGTTTTTATCCTCTTTAATATCACTGCAGGTGATCCGGTACTGATGTTATTAGGAAAACACGGCTCAGCAGAGCAAGTTGCCGCCTTAAGAGAGCAACTTGGTTTAAATAAGAGCTACTTTATGCAGTATCTAGATGTCGTAAGGTCGGCTTTTACTTTTGACTTTGGCCGTTCATGGTCAACCAAACAAGAAGTTTCTGCAATGATGCTTCAAGGGGCCATCCCTTCTTTAAGTTTGTCTTTACCTGCATTTGTTCTTTCTACTATCACAAGTGTTTTATTTGCAGTTGTGGTTGCTTATCATCGCGGTAAAGGCATTGACCTTTTTATTAGGATTACCTGTATTGCCATGATGAGTATCTCGTCATTGGTTTACATTCTAGTTTTTCAATATCTTTTAGCTTATAAGTGGGGACTTTTCGAAATTTCAGGTTATGAGTTTGGTTTTCCTGATTTTATGTATTATGTCTCTTTACCTATTTTAATTTGGGTAATTCTAAGTTTAGGTCCAGATATTCGTTTCTATCGAACACTTATCTTGGATGAAATTTATCATGACTATGTACGAACTGCTCGTGCGAAAGGTTTAAGTGAAAAACGAGTATTTTTAAAACATGTTTTAAGAAATGCTTTGATTCCGATTGTCACTTATACTGTCGTTCAGCTTCCATTTTTACTTTTAGGGGCCCTTTTATTAGAAAGTTTTTTTAGTATTCCAGGGCTGGGCGGAATGACGATTACAGCATTGAACTCTTCAGATTTTCCGGTGCTTAAGGCCGTAACTATTTTATCGGCCATTGCTTATATCGTGTTTACTTTAATTCAAGATATTATTTATACGATGGTTGATCCACGAGTGAAGTTAAATTAGGATTTATAATGATAGGACAAACAACAGCAACAAATATAAATGATGAAGCGAATGATTTATTAGAAAATCCAGATAAGATTATTAAGAATAAATCTTTATGGGCGGATGCATGGCATAGGCTATCTAAAGATAGGATCGCAATGATCTCGCTTATTGTGGTGGGACTTTATGCTCTTATTGCTTTGCTCTCAGGACTAGGAATTGTCGCCGCAGATTGGGCCAAAGAAGTTGGTCCAAGTTATGCAGCTCCTTTTGAAAATTGGGATTATATTTTAGGAACAGATATTTTTGGCCGTAGTGTTTTAACTAAGGTTATTCACGGAACTCAAGTGGCCATGAGTGTTGGCTTAATCTCATCTTTAATTGCAATCCCTATTGGTGTGATTTTAGGCGCCCTTGCCGGTTATTTCGGTGGTTGGATCGATGAAGTTATCGTGTGGTTTTATACCACAGTATCTTCTATTCCTGGAATTATGTTGCTTATTAGTATTGCCTTTATTTTAGGAAAAGGGCTTACCACGGTTTACATTGCCCTCGGTTTGACCTCTTGGGTCGGTTTATGTCGGCTTATTCGCGGTGAGGTGATGAAGCATAAGAATCGTGAATATGTCCAGGCAGCATCTGCTATTGGAGCAAGCCACTTCAGAAGATTATTTATACATATTCTGCCCAATGTGACGCATATTGTTATTATCTTTACTTCACTACAATTTCAAGTGGCAATCAAGTCAGAGGTAATTTTATCTTATTTGGGGATTGGGGTTTCTGGACAGCCAAGTTGGGGTACAATGATAGATGATGCGAAATTAGAATTAGCAAGAGATGTATGGTGGCAACTTGCAGGTGCAACAGTGGCTATGTTTGTTGTCGTGTTGGCCTTTAATATTTTAGGGGACGCACTACGAGACGCTCTTGATCCTAAGCTAAAGGGGAAGCACTAAAATGAGTAATTTGTTAAGTATTCAAAATCTATCTGTTGATTTCAATACACCTGAAGGTGTTGTTCGAGCTGTTAATAACGTTTCTTTTGATATCCCTATGGGAAAGACAGTTGGTCTAGTTGGAGAGTCTGGTTCTGGAAAGTCGGTTACCTCGCTGGCGATTATGGGGCTGATTCCTAATCCTCCTGGAAAAATTAGCGAAGGAAAAATCCTTTTTGAAGGTAAAGATCTGGTGACCACACCAGAAGAAGATATGCGTAAGATTCGTGGAAATGATATTGCCATGATCTTCCAAGAGCCTATGACTTCACTTAACCCTGTCTTTAAGGTGGGGGATCAAGTTGCGGAATCTTTAATCCTGCATATGGGAATGAAACCAAATGAGGCGTGGGAAAAAGTGATTGAGCTTTTTGACCAAGTCGGAATTCCAGATCCTAAAAGATCAGTGCATAAATATCCACACGAAATGAGTGGGGGGCAAAAGCAAAGGGTTATGATTGCCATGGCGATTGCCTGTGAACCAAAGCTGCTTATTTGTGATGAACCGACTACCGCCTTGGATGTAACCATTCAAAAGCAAGTTATTGATCTGATGTTCAGCTTGCAAGATAAGTATAAAATGGGGATGCTATTTATTACCCATGACCTTGGGGTTATCGCTGATATTGCTGATGATGTCGTGGTTATGTACCGCTCAAATCTGGTGGAGCAAAATACAGCAAAAGAAATTTTTACTCATTCTCATCATCCTTATACGAAGGGGCTAATGGCCTGTCGTCCAGCTTTAGATAAAAACCCTAAGCGCTTACTTACTGTAAGTGATTTTATGGATGAAGCTGGAAATGAAATAAAAGTAGATGAGGCAAAAACGAAAAAAGTAGATAAGGTTTATGAATTTACTGAAGAGCAAAATCCGATACTGTTAGAAGTTAAAGATTTTCACGTGCATTTTCCTATTAAAGGCGGAATCTTTGGTAGAACAGTAGATCATTTTAAGGCCGTAAATGGGGTTTCCTTTAAATTGCGTAAAGGTATGACATTAGGACTGGTAGGAGAATCTGGTTGTGGTAAGACAACATTAGGTCGCTCTATTTTGCGTCTGATTGAACCGACTTCCGGAGAAGTTAGCTATAATGGTGTAAATATCACTAAGCTTAGTAAAAAAGAAATGAGAGCATTGCGCTCTAAAATGCAGATTATTTTTCAAGATCCCTATTCATCGCTTAATCCAAGAATGACGATTGGTGAAATTTTATTAGAGCCAATGAATCTACACAATATTGGAGAAAACAAAGTCGAAAGAGTTAAGAAAGCAAAATGGCTTATGGAAAAAGTTGGCCTTAAAGCAGATCAACTTTCCCGTTATCCTCATGAGTTTTCTGGAGGGCAAAGACAAAGAATTAGTATTGCCAGGGCCTTAGCTGTTAATCCTGAATTTATTATTTGTGATGAATCAGTTTCTGCACTAGATGTTTCCGTACAAGCTCAGGTTTTGAATTTATTATTAGATCTTCAAGAAGAATTTGGTCTTACTTATATTTTTATTAGTCACGATTTATCAGTGGTAAACTTTATCTCTGATGAAGTGGCAGTAATGAATAAGGGAGAATTTGTAGAATTAGACCAGGCGAATGAGGTCTATTTAAGTCCAAAAGAAGAATATACTAAAAACTTATTATCCGCCATCCCTAAAGGAATCCCTAAAGAATTGTTAACTAATTAATTTTTTAATAAGCAGCAATTCCTAATCATTGTCAATATTAAGTACAAGCTCTATATT
>JBFEUX010000088.1:0-10753 GCA_041547255.1 Bacteriovoracaceae bacterium | reverse complement strand
TCTTCTCTCATTTTATTTTCGAGGGCAATTTCTTGGTGATTAACACTAGTTTCTGATAATAGTGTTTCAAGAGATGCTTGTGGTTTATAATCGGGAGTTTCATTCATCTTTTCTTGAAAGCCTTCAGGAGTGAAATTTTGATTGAATCCTTTAGCCTTATCATATTCTCGTCTTTTTTCTGGAACACCAAGGATGCAATAAGCTTCTTCGATTTGTTCGAGGATTTTCGCGCATTCATCTGGGGTCAATAAAGAATAGAGAGCTGCTGAATCACCATTATAGGCGTTTTTAGAGCGGATATAGGCACTATGAATATCCTGTAGAGTAGAGTTCGGTGAAACTTCAAGGACTTCATAGTAATTTTTCTTTTCGTTGTAATTCATTTCTTATTAATCCATTTCAAGTAATTTATGTACGATTCGATCAAAGTTATTAACCAGACGTGAGTTAGGATATTCCATCAAGAGTGGTTTTCTTTTCTTTACTGATTGCCAAACCGAAGAGTCATAATCTAAGTATCCGGCATAATCCATTTCAATACCAAAGTATCTTTTACAAACACTTTGAATAGAGAAACCAATATCGATATCTCCCTGACTTCTGATTTGGTTCATAATTATTTGTGGTCTAAATTTGGAAATTTCATTTTGCAGTCGCATACCCATTTCTGGATTAATATCGATAACTCTTTTAACTAATTCCGCTGGTGGACCATAGTTAGAAGACATCTTTGCATTCATTGCCTGGTTAATCAGGGGTTGAATATCCAGAAGGTCTTCAATCATTTTTAATCGTCTATAGTAAACAGACTTAATAAAGCGATAAGTATTCTCAATAGAAGTCGGTTCTGGAAGAATGACTAGAATTCCTTTATCAGCACTAATAAAAAAGTCCAGGGTATTATAAGTTGTACCAGCACCCAGATCGAGTAAGACAAAGTCTGCATCTAGCTCGCCTAGTTTGGAAAGGATCTTGTTTTTATGTAAATGCTTAAGGTTGGCAATTCCTAGTTCATCCTGTGCACCTGATATAATGCTTAGGTTTTTGATGGCCGTGGGGATAAGTAGTTCATTAATATCAGTTACTTTTTTAGAGATATAGTCAGAAAGTGTTTTATCCGGAATAGGAATTCCCAGGCAGGTATGAATATTGGCCCCACCAAGATCTAAATCAACTGTAACGACTTTATAGCCCATCAAGGCCAGGCAAATAGAGGTGTTGGCGGTAACTAAACTTTTACCTACACCACCTTTTCCACCACCAATGGCCCAAACCTTACATTTGCGCTGAGGCGACATTAGATTATTTGCTTGTTTTATCTGGTCTTGTAAACTCATACTTCTTTTTTGATAATATAAATAAATTTTTACTATTATTTTTATTAGGGTTTATAAACTAATACTAAGCCCATAAGTCATTATAGAGGTAAAAATTAGTTTTAAAAGCAAAATACTGCTTAAGAAGTGTAGGGAGAAATTAGTGGAGAATGAAGATATCTTAGCAAAACGATCAGACACTCATTATCAAAGAAGGCTTTGGCATGTTACTTGTGGTGCTGTTGCACTAGTTCTTTATGCTGTTTTAAATTATGAACTCATTTATTGGGGATATTTCGCGATTACAGTAGCATTATCGGGATTCTTTCTTGATTTTCGTCGTTTTAAAGATCCAGAACTTAATCAGAAACTGTCCAAAATGTTTGGGCCAATAATGAGAAAATCAGAAAAAATCAGTTTTTCCGGACTTCCTTTCTATGCTCTAGGAAGTGGTTTAAGTATTTTTTTATATGAAGAGGAAATAGCCATTCTTTCTATTTTGTTTCTAGTATTTGCTGATCCAATAGCCTCGGTCGTGGGGGTTCGTATGGGGAGGGATCGTTTACTGCCCAATAAGACTCTGCAGGGAACAGTTGCAGCCTTTGTTACTTGCTTAATAATAAGTATTGGTTATCTGATTTATTTCAATAATCAATCTCCCAACCTAATTATTTTTGCTTTTTTTGCTTCTATTGTTGGGGCCTTATCAGAGATGTTAGGTGCTTTTAATATTGATGATAACTTAATCATTCCCGTGTTATCAGGAGGAGCAATGACGGCCTTAAATCACTGGTTATTAGTTTTTTAATCCACTTCTCCATTTAAAAAACGATTTAAAGCATGCTTGTAGGGGGTTTCATTGTCTATTAGATGGGAGCTAAGGAGTGACTTTGCGTGAAGAATCCCGTAGGCAATGGCCAGCATTGTAAACAAATTGATAATAAATTTTATTTTTTCCATAAATAAATTTTATCCTTTTATGAAATAAATTCAATTGAATGACTGGCCGTGCTTAAAAAAAATCTATTTTTACGCTGCGAGGCCATAAACTATATATTGTGGTGTCAGTGTCGCGTTAAGGTGGTGTTACCACGAGATATTCCAAAAAATTAGATCTTGTAAGAAATTTTTCATTGTCATGAGAATGCAGATTCTTTACCCTAAATAGGCACAGTGATTATTAGGTGAATTCGGTGTAATTCCGAAGCTGTCCCGCAACTGTAACGTGTAATTACGCACGAAGCCAGATCCCTATAGTCATTTAGACATCTTTGTTGAGCTGATGTCTATCCCGAGGAGGAAAAAATGAGAGATAATCAACAATAATTTTTTATGAATTTTAACAGTAGTCCACCACACAGCACACGGATTAAGGAGAAACTATGTCTGTTAATGAACCCCTTTTAGATAAAAGCAATGATCGCTTTGTCCTTTTACCCATCAAATATGATGATATCTGGGAGATGTACAAGAAATCGATGGCGTCTTTTTGGACTGCTGAAGAAATAGATCTCTACCAAGACTTAGAAGATTGGAAAAAACTTAATGATGATGAAAGACATTACATTAAGCATGTTCTTGCCTTCTTTTCGGCCAGTGATGGAATTGTAAATGAAAACCTTGCCCTAAGATTTTATAATGATGTGCAAGTCCCTGAAGCGAGATGTTTCTACGGCTTTCAAATTGCAATGGAAAATATCCACGCTGAAACATATGGGCTATTAATCGATACTTATATTCAAGATGATGCAGAAAAAGATTATCTTTTTAAAGCTGTAGATAATATTCCTTGTATTAAAAAGAAAGCAGACTGGGCATTAAAGTGGATCTACTCTGACGAAGCTAATTTTGCCACAAGACTTCTGGCTTTTGCTGCAGTCGAGGGAATTTTCTTTTCTGGTTCTTTCTGTTCAATTTTCTGGTTAAAGAAAAGAGGACTTATGCCAGGGTTAACATTCTCAAATGAATTGATTTCAAGAGATGAAGGTCTTCACACTGACTTCGCTTGTTTATTATATAAGCATTTAAATGAAAAACTGCCTGAAGAAACTGTTCAGCAACTAATTAAAGAAGCTGTTGAGTACGAAAAAGCATTTATTACGGATGCATTACCTGTTTCTCTTATTGGCATGAATGCAGACCAAATGGGGCAATATATTGAGTTTGTTGCTGACAGACTATTAATCGAGTTAGGGGTAGCTCCTATTTATAATGCAACTAACCCTTTTGATTGGATGGAACTAATTTCTCTTCAAGGAAAAACAAATTTCTTTGAAAAGAGAGTTGCAGAATACCAGAAAGCTGGAGTTATGAATTCAGTATCTGGTGATGGTGGATTTAATTTTAGTCTAGATGCGGATTTCTAGTTAAGTAAATTTTAGATAGATAGATAGAGAGAGAGAGAACGAACACACATGTTTGTAATTACGAGATCAGGGAAAAAAGAACCAGTAAAATTTGATAAGATAACCTTGAGAATCCAAAAGCTTACTTATGGATTAAATAGTGATTTTGTCGATGCTATGGAAGTGGCCAAAAGAACTATTCAAGGGCTTTTTGATGGAATTACCACTGAAGAACTAGACAATTTATCGGCAGAAGTTGCAGCTTATATGAACTCAACTCACCCGGATTACGGAAAGTTGGCAGGAAGAATTGCTGTGGCCAACTTACATAGAAAAACTAGTGATTCTTTTATTGAAACAGTAGATAAGCTTTGGAACTATGAGGACAAGGTTCACAAAGTAAAAACGCCACTCATTTCTGAAGAACTATATGCAGTAGCTCACAAGTACAAAGATCGTATTGCGTCTGAAATTGCTTACTCTAGAGATTTTGAATACGATTATTTTGGATTTAAAACTCTTGAGCGTTCTTACTTGCTTAGAGTGAATGGTGAAATCGTTGAAAGACCTCAACATATGCTTATGCGAGTAGCACTTGGTATTCATGGTGAGGATATTGAATCAGCGGTAGAAACTTATCATCTATTAAGTGAAAGATGGTTTACGCATGCGACTCCAACTCTTTTCAATGCAGGTACCACTAAGCCACAAATGTCATCTTGTTTTTTAACAGCTATTAAAGATGATTCAATTGAAGGTATTTATAACACGATTAAAGACTGTGCATTGATTTCTCAATCAGCCGGAGGAATTGGTGTTTCTATCCATAATATTCGTGCCAAAGGAACTTTTATTAAAGGAACAAATGGTTACTCAAACGGTATCGTTCCAATGTTAAAAGTTTTTAATGATACAGCAAGATACGTTGATCAAGGTGGTGGAAAGCGTAAAGGTTCTTTCGCTATTTATCTTGAACCATGGCACGCAGATATCCTAGACTTCTTAGACCTTAAGAAAAATCATGGTAAAGAAGAGCTGAGAGCAAGAGACCTTTTTTATGCTCTTTGGGTAAATGATCTATTTATGGAAAGAGTTGAGGCTGAAGGTGATTGGTCATTATTCTGTCCACATGAAGCCCCAGGCTTGGATTCTACTTATGGTGAAGAATTTAGAAAGCTTTATACAACATATGAAAAAGAAGGAAGAGCGAAAGAGGTAATTCCTGCTAGAAAACTTTGGTTTGAAATTATGCAATCGCAAATTGAAACTGGTTCTCCATTTATGATGTATAAAGACCATGCTAATGAAAAATCTAACCAGAAAAATTTAGGAACCATTAGATCTTCTAACCTTTGTACTGAAATTATTCAATACACGGATGAAAAAGAAATTGCGGTATGTAATTTAGCTTCTATTGCTCTACCTAAATTTGTAAATGATGGCGAATACGATCATCAAAAACTTTTTGATGTGACTTATAAGGCCACTGTTAATTTGAACAAGATTATTGAGCTTAATTACTATCCAGTTCCTGAGGCGGAATACTCTAATAAGAAAAACCGTCCTATCGGTCTTGGGGTACAAGGTCTGGCTGATACTTTTGCTATGATGAAAATGCCGTTTGAATCTGAAGAAGCAAAAGCACTCAATAAAGAAATTTTTGAAACCATTTATTTTGCTGCCATGACCGCTTCTTGTGATTTAGCAAAAGAGTTTGGAGCTTACGATAGTTATGCCGGGTCACCAGTATCTCAAGGGATTTTTCAATACGATATGTGGAGTGTAACTCCAACTGATCGTTGGAACTGGGCAGAGTTGAAAGATAAAGTTAAGGCCCATGGGGTAAGAAACTCATTATTGGTTGCTCCTATGCCTACTGCTTCAACTTCACAAATCCTGGGTAATAATGAATGTATTGAGCCATTTACCTCCAATCTTTACACCAGACGTGTACTTTCTGGAGAGTTTGCGGTGGTTAACAAGCATCTAGTAAATGACTTAGACAAACTAGGTATTTGGGATGAAAAAATGAAAAACGAAATCATTAAAAACAATGGTTCCGTTCAACATATTGAGGCCATTCCTGCTGAGATTAAGGCCCTTTATAAAACCGTATGGGAGATTAAGCAAAAAGCTATCATCGATATGGCCAGAGATCGTGGAGCTTACGTGGATCAATCTCAATCACTTAATATCCATATGCAAGATATAAATATGGGTAAATTAAGTTCAATGCATTTCCATGCTTGGAGAGCAGGGCTTAAAACCGGTATGTACTATCTAAGAACTAAAGCAGCTAGTGATGCGATTAAGTTCACCGTCCGTGATGAGAAACAACCAGAATACACAGCAGAAGAAGCTATGATGTGTTCTTTGGATAATCCGGATGAATGTATTGCTTGTGGTTCTTAAAAAGTTTTAACAGACTTGCATTAGACGCTTGCGTCAAGAATATAAGGCCCTCTTGTTCAGAGGGCCTTTTTTTATGCTATTACAAGCTTTGCTGGCCAGCATAAGTATGCCCCTTTATCTTCTTTAAAATATGGGGTAACTTTTTTATATGAGCGATGATGATAAAAAACTATTAGCGAAGCTTAAAAAAGAAGGGTTCATATTCTTTGAGCAAGATATGGATGCGGATCTCGTTGAATCTTTTTTGTCACTTAAGTTTAGTGATTGCCACTGTCCCGAGGGTAGCGATAGCACCTGGCAAGTTGAAGAGTTTCCTCAGGACATCGAAAATAGATATAAATCTTGGCTTATGCAACATAAGGAACTTGCGAATTTAGTTCCCACTCTAAATTATAGTGTTCACTGCTTTAAAAAAGATGAATATATGAACGTACATAGTGATTACGTAATAGAAGGGGATTATCAAATCTTAACATGGATTTGTAAGGATGATGACTTTGTCGGAAGAGACTTTATCCATGGTTTTAAAGTTGGAAATCATGAACAAACTAATAAAGTGAAGCCTAAAACAGGACTTACGTGTCTATGTGACTCAACAATGCCCCACTTTGTCCATGGTGTATCAAAACTACTTACTGATACAACTATTATTACAGTCCTTGGCTCTCTTGATTAAGAGCTTAAAGCACACAGTACGGTGTTTTGGGGCTTTTTTTATATATTATCTAGGTGAGACAATTCGTATTTCTTTTTCTAATTTTTTGAGATTGTCTATTAGATTATCTTGATCGGCCATATCTTCCATAGACTTAAAAGTTAAATTTATATTTTCGAGAGATTTTTCAACTTTTTCAAGATAGCTATTATCAGCTTTATCTTCTTTGGCCAATTCTAAAAAACCGACGGCGACATTTAAATCATTTCGTAACTCATGAGCAATTCTTTTCATAATGATTTCCGCAGAATAATTTTTTTCCATGGAAATTAATTTATCACCCAAAGCACGGTTGAAATTAGTTAAGACGGCAGCGATAAGAATGTTGAGGATAAAATTGGAGCTGATAACAAGGATATCGTTTGGAGCTTCTGGAATGGGACCAACATCTTTATATGTGGAGAAAAACATGACTAGGCTAAAACACCATATTAAAGTTATATGCCCCATTTTTCTTCCCACAATGGAGTAGGACAAAATAATGTGCGAAATTAAAGTAAATAAAATAGGGCTGTGAATACCACCTGTTTGATAAATCCTAAGGGGAATAAAAGCAAAACACATAAATTGGCCAAAAATGATTACATAGTGGAGATCTTTAGCTTTTCTTGTATATAGAATAAGGGCGAATAGCGATGAGACTATAACAAATAGGACTTCTATATTATTAGCATGAATATTGTTGGTGCAACTCCAAACGATGCAAACAGTGATAAGTTGTAGTATAAACAAAATCTCAATATAAATAAGAGCTTTTCTCTTAAAGTGAAGTTTTATTTCCTTTCCTGTTATCTTAGCTATGCTCTTATTTTGAGGAACAAGGACTTGATCTAGGCGTCGCCAAAAATTCATTTTAATACCTTTTGAGCTTACTTCATACTTTCAATAATTTGCTCAACAATTTCTGGGTTGAGTAGGGTAGAGGTATCCCCTAAAGTGGCCAGATCATTGCTCGCAATTTTTCTTAAAACTCGACGCATGATTTTTCCAGATCTTGTCTTAGGTAAGCCTGGAACAATGATTGCCTTGTCTAGTTTGGCAATGGGACCTATTTGTTCTGTTATATAATCGTTAATTTCTTTTAAAAGATGTTCTGGAGTATCTGGATGGCATGGAATCATAAAGGCCATTAAGGCTTCACCTTTTATCTCATGGGGGATACCAATAACTGCACTTTCAGCAATCAGTTGGTGCTCATTAATTGCATCTTCAACTTCAGCAGTTCCAATTCTATGTCCGGAAACATTAATAACATCATCTACTCTTCCGGTAATTCGGTAATTTCCATTCGCATCTCTTTTAGCGCCATCCCCGGTAAAATATTTTCCTGGATAGGTACTAAAATAGGTCTGTTTATAGCGCTCATGATCCCCAAAGATGGTTCGGGCCATTCCTGGCCATGGCCTTTTTATACAAAGATTACCTTCGGCAGGATTGCCGGTAACTTCATTACCATCAGTATCGACTAAACAGATTTCCACTCCTGGTTGAGGGATTGTGGCAAAGGTTGGGATCACATCGGTAACGCCGGCGAGAGTGGAGACCATGATTCCCCCTGTCTCTGTTTGCCACCAAGTATCTACAATAGGGCATTTTTTCTTGCCTACTTTTTCATTGTACCAATCCCAAGCCTCTTCATTAATAGGTTCACCTACGCTACCTAGAACTTTTAAGCTGGAGAGATCTGCATCTTCTACAAACTTCTGATCACATGCGGCCAGGGCACGAATGGCGGTTGGTGCCGTATAGAAATGAGTGACTTTGTATTTATCAATCGTTTGCCAAAAGCGACCGGCATCTGGCCATGTCGGAATTCCTTCGAACATAACTTGAGTCGATCCATTTAATAGTGGCCCGTAGGCGATATAAGAGTGGCCGGTGATCCATCCAATATCTGCTGAACACCAAAAAATATCGTTGGGATTTGTTTGGAAAACATTTTTATAAGTCTCAGCGGCCCACAACATATATCCTGCAGTGGTATGCTGTAGTCCTTTTGGTTTTCCAGTAGAGCCAGAAGTATAGAGGATAAAAAGTGGATCTTCTGCATCCATGACTTCTGGTTCACAGCTAGTGGCCGCTTTTTCAATTAATTCATCCAGCCAAAAGTCACGCCCATGTTTCATTTCAATTTTACCCACAGTATGTTCCAGGCATAGAACGGTTTCCACGCAACTAGTTTGTGTCAGTGCTTCATCCGTTATATGTTTTAAAGGAACCATTTTTGTTCCTCGATAAGCTTCATCTGCAGTTATAACAATCTTAGCAGCGCAATCATTGATTCTATCGGCAAGGGCCTTGGCAGAGAAACCTCCAAATACTACCGAGTGAACCGCTCCAATTCGTGCAGTCGCTAAAACTCCCATGAGTAACTCTGGAACCATGGGCATATAAAAAACTACACGATCACCTTTTTTAACGCCTTTTTCTTTAAGTACGTTAGAAAATTGGCAAACTTTTTCCAGTAATTCTTTATAGGTAAAACTTAATGCTTGCTCGCTTGGAGAGTTGGGTTCCCAGTAGATGGCCACCTTATCTGGAGTGGCCTTGGCATGACGGTCTAAGGCATTGATTGTGATATTTGTTTGTGCTCCTTCAAACCATTTCATATTTAGATCATGAAAGTCACCGGAAGTTATCTTATCCCATTTTTTGAACCATTCAAATGTCTCAGCGCGTTCAGACCAATAGCTAGTGGGATCACTTAAACTCTCATTGTAGAACTCTTGGTATTGTTCCTTGGATTCAATTCGAAATTGCATAAGATCTCCCTCTGATAAAGTATTTGCAAAATCTTAGCGCAAAAAAAAGGAGAAGTTAAATACTTCTCCTTTGTTAGATATTAAGTTTTATTTAGTTATTAAATATCAGCACACTGATAGCTTATTTCGCGACAAAATTACAGATTTTTCCTGGTACAAAGATTTCTTTAAGAATCGTTTTGCCCTCCAGCTGCTTGGCCACTTTCTCATTTTCTTTGGCCAGCTTCAAAAATTCATCTTTGGAAATATCTGCTGGTACATCCAAGGTGGCACGGGTTTTTCCCATGACTTGCACGGCCATGGTGATCAGGTCATCTTTGGCAAGAGCTTCATCATATGCTGGCCAGTTTGCATAGGCTAAAGTCTTGCTGTGTCCGGTGAGTTCCCAAACTTCTTCCGCTGCATGAGGAGCAAGCGGAGAAAGTAGCAGCGCGAAGGTTGCAGCAGTTTCTTTAGAGAATTTTTTCTCTTTATTACAGTGATTAGTGAAAATCATCAGCGCTGAAACAGCGGTATTAAATTTCATCTCTTCAATATCGGTAGTTACTTTTTTAATAGTTTTATGTAGTAGTTTGGTGGTCTCTTCAGAATCCTCACCATAGAGATCAGTATTACCAAAAGTTTTAAAAGCTTTACTTAGGAAACCATAAACACCTTTTACTCCATTCATGGACCAAGGCTTAGTTTTTTCCAGTGGTCCCATAAACATTTCATAAACTCTTAGGGTATCTGCTCCGTAATCCTTAACAATGTCATCAGGGTTAATAACATTACCGCGAGACTTACTCATTTTTTCTCCGTCAGTCCCTAGGATCATTCCCTGGTTAACCAATCTTTTAAATGGTTCTTTAGTTGAGACTAGTCCAAGATCAAAAAGAACTTTGTGCCAGAAACGAGCGTAGAGTAGGTGCATTACTGCATGCTCCATTCCTCCCACGTAAAGATCTACTGGCATCCAGTATTTTTCTAAATCTTCATCCCAAGGTTTGTCTGGGTTTTTAGGATCGATATAACGTAGGTAGTACCAACAAGATCCTGCCCATTGAGGCATGGTATTGGTTTCTCTTCTTACTTTTTTGCCACTAACTGGGTCTGTAAAGTAAAGCCATTCATCAATGGTTGCGAGTGGAGATTCTCCAGTTCCAGAAGGCTCATATCTTTCTACCTCGGGAAGCACTACCGGAAGTTCTTCCTCCGTTAAAC
>JBFEUX010000399.1:0-1327 GCA_041547255.1 Bacteriovoracaceae bacterium | reverse complement strand
TGTAGTGGCAGCTATTGTTTAAATGCTGTCGGTTCTGGTGGTGCAAGTAGTACCGGCCAAACAGTTGTTGCCAGTGATACTGATGCTAGTGGCGCAGAAGATATTGTTTTTCAAACTGCTGGAACAACTAAAATGACTCTAACCAATGGTGGAGATCTTAATCTAGGCAGTCCTTTAACCGGTGTGGGCAGCACTAGTTTTAGTGTCAGCTCCACTGCGACAACTGATGCTTCTTTTAGTATTGGTGAGGCGGACACAGATAAAGCAGATATGTTCTGGGATGCAAGTAACGGCAGTTTAAACTTTGGAACCACTGATAATTCAACTGCATATCCAGATACTTTAGTAATTAAAAATGGGAAAGTGGGAATAAATAATTCTAATCCAACTGATGCTCTTACAATTGGTACAGATGGTGTTGTAGATCAAGGTATATTATTAAGATCGGATACAGTGGGTCAATTCTTGGCCGTTAGTTCAAAAGGAAATTATGCCACTGTTAGTTCTACAAATAAGTTAATCTTGAATGCAGGTTCTAATTCTGTAGATTTTTCTACTGGAGGTGTAACCAAAATGACTCTTCAAAATTCCGGGGAAGTCGGGATTGGAACGTCAACGCCCTCTCACTATTTAGAAGTACAAACGCCCAGTTCGTCTTATGATGCTTTTGCTATGTATCGACCTATTAATGGCGCTAATAATGGTGTAGGTCCTTCTTATCTCTTAAATAACTCCGGTGGTACCAAAACTGCCTATGCTAAATTAACAGGTGGTATTGCTGATAATACGGCAGGTGCAGAGAAAGGTTTTTTGGGATTAATGGTAGCAGATGGATCAGGGACTTGGGGATCAAGTTATCAGCAAGAAAAAATGAGAGTTACTTGGGATGGGAAAGTCGGGATTGGAACAAGTACACCAATTTCAACTTTCCAGCTTGGTGATTGGGATGGTGCTGCCGCAAATCCTGGTACTGACTCCATTATTATGGATTTAAATAATGGTGGCACTATTGCAAAATTCAGAGGGTATAACCACAATTCAGAAGTAGTCATCATGTCAACAGGTGGAGACTTCGATCCATACTTACGTTTTGCCACAGGTGATGTAAATCTTAACGATTGGTCAATGGGACTTGATGATACCGATGGGGATAAATTCAAGATCAGTCGTGACAATGTATTAGGTGCGAATGATGTTTTGGCGATTGATAGTACTGGAAATGTGGGGATTGGAACCAGTTCTCCCGTTACCAGACTGAATATTGAAGGAAATTCTCTAGCAACATCATCAGCGCTATTATCCAGAATTTCCGATGACACCTGGGGAC
>JBFEUX010000421.1:0-1043 GCA_041547255.1 Bacteriovoracaceae bacterium | reverse complement strand
CTAAGTTCGTTGCAAACTTTTGCTAAATTAAGCGCACCATCTTCATTTATTTTTTTTGCCAGCTCAGGTTCTTTTTCACAATTATCAACATGAGTATAAGCAGCGCAGTTAATAATAAACTGTGGCCTAAATTTTTTGCTAAACTCGAATAATTGAGATTCATTAGTGATATCACATTCATCAACATCAACGTAAACTGCCTCTGGTAGAAAATGTTTTAAGCATTGGCCAAGTTGACCCTTGCCACCTGTGATTAAGATCATAATTTTAAAATATCCGTTTTAAAATTTGAAAGACTAGGAAGCTCTTTGTCTTTTTGAGACACGATAGCTGAGTTAAGAGGGATTTTCCAGTCTATATTTAGTTCTTGATCGTTAAATATGACTCCTGCCTCAGCTTCTTTATGGTAGTAATTATCACATTTATAGCTAAATATTGCAGTGGGTGATAGCACGGAAAATCCATGACCAAAACCACGCGGAATAAAAAGTTGTTTATGATTATCAGCACTTAAGTGAATTGCAAAATGTTGACCAAAAGTTTTTGATCCAGCTCTTAAGTCAACAGCAACATCTAAGACTTCCCCCTGGATGACTCTGACAAGTTTAGCCTGTGCGTAATCACCTAATTGTAGATGAATTCCTCGCACAGTACCATATTCAGAAAATGATTGGTTGTCTTGCACAAACTCGCAAGTTATCCCAGCTTCAGTAAAGGTATTCTTGTTATATGATTCATAGAAGTATCCACGATCATCTTTAAAAACCCGCGGTTCAAATACTTGAACGCCTTCTAGTGGGGTCGTAAGAAATGGCATCTTAAGACTCCTTTTGAATGAGGTTTAAAAGATATTGTCCATATCCATTTTTGGCCAAAGGTATTGCTAATTCTTCCAGTTGTTTTAGAGTTATATAGCCTTTCTTGTATGCAATTTCCTCAGGACAACAGATTTTTAAGCCTTGTCTGTTTTCAACGATGGAGACAAAGTTAGATGCTTCAAGCAGCGAGTCATGGGTCCCTGTATCTAGCCAGGCCATTCCTCT
>JBFEUX010000262.1:0-3660 GCA_041547255.1 Bacteriovoracaceae bacterium | reverse complement strand
CTGTAATGGCCAGGCACTCATTTCGATTTGGATAAGTTATTTTTCCATTTTTCCTAAACCGAGGCACCCCCTTAATTGTTACCGGCCGATAGCCTAAAGATATAATACTTTTTCCCGTATAGGGATTAGTATAATGGGTATGCTTTAGCGTAACAGGCTCAGAGAAAAGAGGACCACCTTCCCGGAATGGATTTTCCCCCTTCAATGGCAGCGGATTCACTCCACACAATTCTTCTGGTGTATGAATAGGAAGTAATACCTGAAAAAAGATATTTCCAAAGCGTCCATCCCACATTAGTCCACTATCACCAGCTTTACCCTGGCGATACACGACATTAATAGTGGATAAAGAATTTCGAAACATTTTTCTGACCGATCTGAATCCCTGGCCATCAACTCCTGCATGCCTGAATAAAGATAATTCACCTTCAGCAAAACTCTTTCCTACAGTACTACCCGAAGGCCCCCCCTCTCCCAGTGAGCCAAAATTAAGTGGGTTACCATCAGCAAAGCCATGATTAGATAAATGGCAGGTAGCACAACTCGTATCATTATTTCTAGACAAAACAGGATCGCTAAAAAGCAAACGGCCAAGTTGTAGCTCCGCTTTATTGGGCTTACGCCCAAGTAATAAAGAATAATTTACCGGGTCTAGTTTAACTAGCTTATCTTTGAAATTGTATCGAATTTCCTTTCCGATTTCGATAACTTCAAGATTGGCAGACTTTGAACAACTTATAATGAGTAGCAGTACACTACATCCCAATATCCGAACCAAGTTCATTTACCCCCATCCCCATTCCCATGGTCATAACATAGGTTTTGGATTGCACTTTTCTTTTAATATACTTTCCACAGTCTTTAGGCAGATTAATTCTCTCCAGATGAACCCTATAATTAAAACATTCGCCAGAATAAACATAGCTATACAATACAAGCTTATCATCAACATCATCCCGGACAGTAGCACCTTTTAATGGGCGATAAGTAAATATTCCTGCACCGGTAACATCTTTAAACTCTCCCTTACTTGGTATGGTGGATAATGGAGTTGAATCTGTGACATCGTCTCCATAAATAACAATCAAAGATAGAAATTGAGAATCCTCTTTACCTAACTGATGAGTCGCTGGAGCTGTTGCCCGGCAATTAGGCAGGTTCTTTGGACAGCAATACATTTCATAGTTTTCTTCATCCATTTTAGTTATGTAGGGACGATACTGATACTTATTAATAATATCAGCGTATGTTATTGTCTCAAGTGGAAACTCTGTGACAGGAACACAAATGGACATATAAGTTTTGTACTTAACCGCGCTGCCTGTTCCATGCTTACGGACCAGACTATGACTAGTCATTAACTTTTTGTCCACGTTTAATGTAAGTAGAGCTGCTGGGTCCGAAACTGATTGATCATACTTATAAGAAGTAGCTGTCGCTGAGTTTGGCTGGTTTAAGAACAGCCGTCTTTCAAAGTTATCAGGATTAGAGCCAATCAGAGCGACTTCACTAACTCTTCTAACCCTTAATACAACATCTCGTGCCACACCTTTCATCGCAAGCTTTTTATTGCTACTTTCCATCATTCTTGTGAGACTATAGACTACCATTGCGAGAACGGCCATAATCGCAGCAGCAAGCGTTAATTCGACAAGAGTTGTACCTGCCTCCTTGTTTTCATCCCTAAAAATCACTAACTATACTCCGTTATTTGTTAATTTGCTTTAGCTTTCGTCACCTACTTCAAATGAATAACATCCTTATCACCCAATTTAGCCAAGATTCTAATCAGCTGCGGTCTGTAGATTCTATTAGTGTCCTGACTCATTAACTGTAGTTCATCTCCTAAAACTTGCTTATAACCTTTTCCACAACCGCCTTTAGCTTCTCTTAAAACAATTTTCCTTTCGCTAGAACTTTTACAAATCTTCATTCTATTGTATTTCTTCCATGGATCCTTTTTCGCATCCTTATTACCTTGAGAGGAAGTGTCTTGACCCGATGAAGATGCGGTATCCGTACTTTGGGTTGTGGTATCCGTACTTTGGGTTGTTGGTTCCGGTTCCGGTTCCGGTTCCGGTTCCGGTTCCGGTAAATAAAAATAGCTTCCATCATTTGCTAAATAATCTGAAGGGAGAGCATCTGGTTGTGGTAATTTAAAAAATGTATCATCATAAATAGAAAAAGATTTAGGTGCATTATAGCTTCCTTTCAAGGCAACCCATACACCCTTTCTAACACTACTTCCTCCAGGAAAAGGTTTATCACCACTATTTTCGTTAATCATATACATTGCCCTAATCCACATAGCAGTAGCTGCTGGAGGCGCGAAAACACCACCTTCGTCATGACATATCTCGTGACCTTTCTGCTGCGTTAAGCCCTTGCCTTTAGAAAATGTATAATATCCACTTTTATCTTTGAGAATATCTCCATCCTTTCCAAGACAAAGATATCTTCGTTTATCATGATCATCATCGCCAAATGGTTCTTTGGCTTTGACAAAGGCCACTCCCTTGTATCTCGCATCATGAAACAGCATACCTGCATTCCCCCATGCGTTTCGCAAAGAGTTTCTGTATCGTATAGGATAAAGCGTTCCCTTATCATTAAAAGTCATGGCCCAAAGGTCTTTATTTTCCCTTGTCTTTTTGGCAATGAGTGGAGCCGGAGCAAATACATAGGACATATTATCTGTTTTAAGATTTACCCAAAACGCTTCATCTAACATAAGACCTGTTTCAGCTGCATATTTTTTCATATTTTTTATTTGTAGGTCCCCCAGTGGCTGAACAAAGGTTCCTTGATGGGCAAGGTTTACATAACTGATCTCATTACTACCCATATCGTTTAAAAATGACTGAACAATATCTTCACCATCATTGCCTTGCTGATCAAACAAGTCATCAATGGATTTCCTCTCAAAAATTTCTCTTCCTGTCTCAAAACAAATATCACTTGCATCTTCAAACTTCGCTTTAACTTCGCTTAATTGTGTCCTCTCTGTTTTTCTGGCTATAAAATGTTTTCCATAATTAAAACAAAGAATTTTTTTAGCATCACCACAATTACTAGCAAAGTGTTTAAAGTTATTTCCTACTCGTCTATAAGCAATACATTTATTTGCAGTATCAAATTGTCCTTGTGAATTTAATCTTGATACTCCATCGATGGTAGACTCAGCAATCTCCCTATAGATCGGTTCATGCTGAACACACTCTGGAAGTCTTCCATCTAGCGGCTCTGTTGGCATATCTTTCATTTCCCCAAAAGTACCCAAACCGAAACGAGAACAATTCTTCATATGACAAGAGGTGCAGGCGACGGGAAATGTACTATCAAATACAAAACTTCTGGTTACAGCACCTGGTTGATCTGAGGTGTTTAGTAAATTAGTAAGTCTTAAGTAATATGGAGTATTTCCTTCGCTTTCCTTATTATAGTCATTTTGTTCGGTACAAATTTTTCGACATAAATTATTGGATTGAAACCGGTTATCTTTATCATGAACAGTTAAGTCTACCGACATAACTTGCTTGTTATTTATTCTTAGCTCATATTTCTGCCAATTATCTTTATCTATCTCACCCTGATTATTAGCGTAAATGAACCTTAGTGTTTTATCGATGTAGTACGGTCTATACAGCTGACCACCAAACT
>JBFEUX010000263.1:0-3650 GCA_041547255.1 Bacteriovoracaceae bacterium | reverse complement strand
TTTCATACTTGGCAACACAAAAATCTGAAGTTCCTAAAGCTTGATTGCCAGGAACTGGTACAAAGTTTGCCGGGCACTTAATGATATCATTTGGATTATATTGAAAGAACGCGCCTACTGGCCCCAGCAGTTGGGCATGAGCAGAAAAAGAAATAAGCAATATAAATATGTACGCTTTTTTTTTCATCCTAGTAGCCAGGCACCCACGAGAGATAGACATCATTTCCTGCAACCATCATACTGTATATTGTATGTTTTCCAGCAACCGTTGAATTATGATTTGGCGGAAGATGCACAGTTAAAGCAGTCGTTCCAGCATCGCTAAAAGCATTAAAACTACAAGTTGCAGAAGTTGTTCCCTTAACTATGAAACTATAGTTACCACCATTTTTCAAGTTATGTAAATTATAGGTACCACAACTATTAGTCGTATATTGGATATTTCCTGAGGCATAATCAATCGTGCCATCGGTATCGTCAACTGGAGCAGCTGAAACGGCGGCACCATTTACATCTAAAGATGCACGAGGTGTAGTTGTATTGATCCCCACCTCTCTACTGGCCAAAACATTAAAGATATCTGTATTGTTACCAAAGTTAAGTGCGATTTTATTACTTGTACTATTATTACCCGCATACGTGAAGTTAACTGACATCCGGTTATTGGTTCCACTGTTCTTACCAATCATAAGATAATGTTGACCATTTACCGGTAGATTAGGTGCTTCATAATTACCAGCCTGTGCATAAGTACCTGTTGTCGTATTCGTAACAATAACAGGACCGGTCGTCCCTGTATCTCCACTGACTTGCAGTATATATGAAGGTGTGGCCGTTCCAATTCCGACCTTACCATCATTTTTAATAGTCATTCTTTCTGCTGGAGCTGATGTTCCAGCTTTTCTTGTCGTAAAAATCATTCGTGAAGGAAGATCTCCCACTCCGGGGGTTCCATCCACGGCCATCCAAAAGTTAGCGGCAATTTGGTAAGAAGAACCATCATAACCCATACCTCTTAGGCCAGCGAGCTTATCTCCATTTACAACTACGGTTGGTGAACCTTCTGTACCATGAGCACGTGCTCCAATAAAATCTGGTCCAGTCTGGTTGCCTCCACTATCTATTGAAAAATTATAAAAATCTCCTCCAGCACTTACAGTCTTAATAATTGCTGATGCATCAGAAACTGTCGTACCAATAAGAACAGGACCACCACTCGGTTGTAAGATCACATCACCTTTCGATGCATTTGAATTTGAATCTATAACAAGATCACTAGATGCTGTAAAACCTCCGTATAGTGTATTTCCATTCATATGAAGAGATTGCGTTGCTGTATGATTACCTAAATCATCAGCACCACCTGCTGCAGCAATAGCGTTCAGACAATTGACACCATCGTTTGAACAAATATCTCCTGAGGCGTTAATGTTTCCACCTTGAACATCAAGTTTTTGTCCTGGGGCAGTTGTTCCGATACCTACATTACCTTTTAAGGCAGTTGTTACAATTGAGTCATTACCAAGAACAACAGTATTTGAACCAATACCATTAGCGTTGTAACCTATGACTACAGAGTTTGTATCAGCTGCTGTACTGGCCTTTGTTTCTCTACCTAGAAAAACCGAGAATGATGGGGCCGTGTTCTCTGCCAAGGCAGCAGTCCAACGACCTGCCTGACGTCCCATCGCGATATTTGAATTACCAGAAATATTTCCATAAAGTGCTTCAAAACCGATAGCAGCATTACTGGAGCCAGTTGTGTTTTGTAAGGCTACATGCCCTATACCAACATTATTATCTCCGATTGTATTGGCAAACAGTGTACCAGTACCAATCCCTATATTTCTCATACCCGTGAGATTCCCACTTTGAGAATCTCTTCCGATTGCAATATTACTCACCCCTGTTGTAATCTGTTGTCCGGCCGCACTACCAATGGCCATATTTGAGTTACCACTAGTCACATCATTTAAAGCAAGAGGGCCAATACCAATGTTTTGATTTGTCGTTCCATCATCAACCGCACCTGCACCAGTTCCTAAGAAAAGGCTTGATCCATCAGATTTACCGTCACTTAATTCGTTAATTTGAGTTGCTCCACTGGCCGCGGCAAGTGCGTTCAGACAATTGACACCATCGTTTGAACAGATATCACCAGATGCATTTATATTTCCACCTTGAACATCTAGTTTTTGCCCTGGAGTAGTTGTTCCTATACCGACATCACCACTGGCGAGAATTCTCATTTTTTCAGTAGCTGAACTTGCAGGAGTTCCCGTTCCATCTGCCACTGAAAAGGTCAAAATCCCTTCTTCCGCTCCAGCTGTATTCACGGCAATTTGACCTGATGTTCTAGCGTAAACAAATTCTGTTCCTAAAGAATTATTTAAACTATACTGCGTACCAACACCGAAACCTACATTGTTAGCATTTCTGTGAATATTAAATATATTTGCACCAGAATCTGAAAGGTCCAAAATATAGTTTGGTGCAGTTGTTCCAATCCCGACATTACCAGCATTATCAATACGCATTCTTTCAACTTCCGTACCACTTCCATCTGGAGTTGTAGTAAATCTTATACGTGAAGGAAGATCATTGGCCCCAGTTAACCCATCAACTTCCATATAAATTGATGAAGCTGTTTTGTAACTTGTTCCATCATAAGCTCGTCCTCGAATCCCAAGTAATTTGTCTGTATCTCCTACTATCGTTGGAGCTGCCGCTGTACCTCTCGCCCGTCGACCTTCATAATCAGGTCCCTTGCCTGGAACATCATTCATCGCATAGTGGTGAATATCACCACCTGTATCTGAGGACAAAGTGAAGAGTCCGTCAGTATCAATTGACGTCGTTCCAATAGCGACTTGTCCAGCATTGTCAATGATAATACCTTGAGTTCCACCATTACCAACGAGTTTATTAGTTGCAAGATCAATATTTTGAGTTGCTGTGTGATTACCTAAGTTATCTCCACTCGCTGCTACTTGCGTGTCCACGTAAGTTTTAACTGCATTCTGTGAAGGCACAAGCGCATCACTGGTTCCCAGAGTTGTGGTAATATCGATATCTGCAACTGCACTTGTTCCCAAGCCTAAATTAGTTCGCGCGGTCGCGGCATCTGTTGCACCAGTACCACCGTTTGCAATGGGAAGGGTTCCTGTTACACCACTCGCAAGATTTAATTGTCCCCAAGTTGGATCACCCACACCACCTGATAAAAGTGCTAGTCCGTTAGTGGCATCATCGGTTAATTTTGCAAGAGGTAATACTCCACCAATATTTGCGTGATCTAAAGAAGCTTCGTCTACTGCAAGAGTTACATCGTCTACATTATTAGTAACAGTAACCCCTGTTCCTGCTGCAATAGTTTTAAATTCTAAGTTTACAGTAGTTTTTTGTTTAAAGATTTGGCCTGCTCCCACACCGACATTAGAAGCGGTATTGTTTTCACCACTCGCGGCACCAATAGTATTTAAACAATAAGTCCCATCACTTGAACAAATATCACCGGAAGCATTTATGTTTCCGCCTTGCACGTCTAGTATTTGTCCTGGGGTAGATGTTCCAATCCCTACCTTTCCATCCCAAGTCACTCTCATTTTTTCTTGTTCGTAGCTTGATCCCCATGTCCCAGATCCATCTGC
>JBFEUX010000320.1:0-2753 GCA_041547255.1 Bacteriovoracaceae bacterium | reverse complement strand
TAGTCCCCTTTAGCTTTACAAATTGGTTAAAGTCTTTTCTAAATTTAAACCCAAGTTTATCTAAATGAGCTCGCTTTATTTCTTCAAGCTTGTTATTCGCTGGGATTTTGCCATATTTTTCATCTAATGTTTTAAATACCTTATCAGCATCCACATCTCCCACAACAACAATCACAGCATTATTAGGTGTATAAAAGGTTTTAAAATATTGTTGAACTTGTTCTCTGGAAACAGTTTTAAGATCCTTAACCTCTCCAATAACAGAACTACCATAGGGTGTCCCTTTGAATACCTGTTTCATCATCTCCAAGTATAATTTCCCACGATCTGAGTTTTCATAACGCATTTTACGTTCTTCCAAAACGACATGACGTTCTTTTTCAAAAGACTTTGCGGCCAACAATAAATTTTGCATACGATCAGCTTCCAAATCAACAATGACATCAAGATGTTCACTAGGTAAACTCTCGTAATAAACAGTCAGATCATTGGAAGTGTAAGCATTATTAACTCCTCCATTACCTTCTACTAATTTATCAAACTCACCCTCTCCATATTTCTTTGCCCCTTTGAACATCATGTGCTCTAGCAAATGGGTTGAACCTGTGTAACCGGGTCCTTCAAATTTACTTCCTACCCGGTAATAAGTGTAATAAGAAAAAATAGGCAACTTGTGGTTTTCCACGACTAATACAGTAAGGCCGTTATCGAGCACCTTCTTTTTTACATTCAGGCTAATCTGAGCAGCCCCTGTGGATTGAGTATTATTGGCCTTTTTTGAGTTACTACAACCGCTAAAAACTAATATGGCCGCCAACAAGAATAAAATTCCAGCACGTTTTTTCATGAACATTCACAACTCCATTTGAAGAATTTTTCATATATTATAACATAATTTTAAGAAGATACGGACCGGCAAAACATTGGTTATTTCCCCTTCACTGCAACGCATCAAAGGCGTGATATTTTTTACTTTTCCCTAACTTTTTGAGTGGTAAATATTAAAATTTCGAGTATATTTAGCTCCAATAAAAATTAACTATTCAATGGAGTCTTTCGGATGAAAATTGCAGTTCCTAAGGAAATTAAAAACAATGAAAATAGAGTTGGTCTAGTACCGGCCGGTGTTCGTCAGCTAGTAGATGATGGCCACGAATTATTTGTACAAAAAGATGCAGGTACAGGTATCGGCATCACAGACCAAATGTATGCAGAAGCTGGGGCGACAATACTAAATTCTCTGGAAGATTGTTTTGATAAAGGAGAAATGATCATAAAGGTAAAAGAACCTCAACCAGTTGAGATAGCTTTACTTAAACCTCACCATATCCTTTATACATACCTACACCTTGCAGCAGATAAGGCTTTAACAGAAGGTTTAATGAAATCAGGTGCTACTTGCATCGCTTATGAAACCATCCAATACCCTGATGGTTCCCTACCTCTTTTAGTTCCTATGTCTGAGGTTGCAGGAAGAATGGCAACTCAAGTTGGGGCCATGTGTTTAGAAAAGCACCACGGTGGAAAAGGAATTCTATTAGGAGGTGTTCCAGGAGTAAGACGTGCTAAGGTGACTATTATTGGTTGTGGTATTGCTGGAACTAATGCGGCCAAAATGGCCATGGGTATGGGGGCCGATGTCACTTGTATTGATTTAAGCACCAAAAGATTAGCAGAAATGGATGATCTATTTGAAAATCGAGTGACCACTCTTTATTCCAATAGCCATAATATTGAAGAAGCCGTTATAAATTCAGACTTAGTCATTGGTGCGGTTCTAGTGGCTGGGGCAAAAGCTCCTAAGCTGGTAACCAGAGATATGATTTCTCGTATGGAAAATGGCTCTGTCGTTGTTGATATCGCGGTTGATCAAGGCGGGTGTATCGAAACTTGTAAACCTACTACTCATGCTAATCCAACTTTTGAAGTTGATGGTGTTATTCACTACTGTGTAGCAAATATGCCTGGAGCGGTACCTAGAACTTCTACCTATGCTCTTACCAATGTAACACTTAAATATGCTAGAATGATTGCAAATAATGGAGTTGATAAGTCTATTATGCGCGATGAATATCTGCGCAAAGGTGTGAATATCTATAAAGGTGATCTAGTGTACGAGCAAGTTGCTACAGATTTACAACTTCCATTCACTGCACTTAATCCGGAAAAATATCTTTAATCTATATAATTTCACCCCGTTATGCTAATATATAAGTATGACGGGGAATCCTACACTAGACAAAATAATCCTTGGTTTAAATGGCCTGATCGTTACTGGCGCAGCAGCCCTTATTATTTTTGCTCACACTTCTATAAAAAAACCAAACACTGAGCGAAGCAAAGAGTTTGGTAACATGATAGAAAATTCGATGTTTGAGTTACAAAAGCCTCCCGTTGTTATGGAGGAAATTGTTGTTAATCTATACTCCCGAGAATCGAGACTAAGATTCCTTAATACTCAAATGAACCTCATTCTTTTTGAAGAGAAGGATAGAGAAACAGTTCTGGCCTTAAAACCACATATCTTTGATGCTCTTATTGATATAGCAGGTAATATGAAACCGAAAGAAGTAAACTCTGTTACTGGTAGAATTTTACTGGAAACGCGAGTAAAAACACGTATTAATTCCTTGGTCAAAAGACCTATCATAAAAAAAATTCTATTTTCGAAATTTATTGTTCAGTAGATGTAGACTCGGTAGCGCCACCAACTTTCTCGTAGCTACCTTCAGACTCTTCAATGCTAGCAAGGT
>JBFEUX010000154.1:0-7165 GCA_041547255.1 Bacteriovoracaceae bacterium | reverse complement strand
GAGATTTATGACTACCAACAAAGCACCACGGAAAGCTCTTGTGAAAAGCACGGCAGTCATACCCATGAGCATCTTGAAGTGAAGCGCGAGCAGGTGCGTGAAACTTTATGCATGCTTAGATCCCAAAGAGAAATGGAAGAAGCTACTTCGGCCAATAGATCTCTCAGTGATTATATTGCCCCGAAAGAAACTAAGCGCAATGACTTTATTGGGGCATTCGTTGTCACTAGTGGACTGGGACTGGATGAGATTTTGGCCAAGCATGAAGGCGATGACTATGCTCTTATCATGATTAAAGCACTCGCCGATCGCCTGGCCGAAGCTTTTGCCGAATACATGCATGAATTTGTGCGAAAAGAATTATGGGGATATGCCGCGAGCGAAAATTTTAGCAATGAAGAATTGATTCGTGAAAAATACCAGGGTATTAGACCCGCACCCGGTTACTCTGCCTGTCCCGACCATACGGAAAAGAAAAAGCTTTTTGCTTTATTACAGGCAGACGATATGGGAGTCAGCCTGACCGAATCCTGCGCCATGTATCCCGCAGCTTCAGTGAGTGGCTGGTATTTCTCGCACCCTGAGGCCAAATATTTTAATGTAGGTAAAATTGAAAAAGATCAGGTGCAAGACTACGCCCACCGCAAACATATGACCATTGAAGAAGTTGAAAAATGGCTAAGCCCATTGCTGAATTATGATAATTAGAAAGGATAGAGATGACTAAAGTTGTAGACCATATAAAACATGCTAACGGTAAAACCTTATTTTCCATTGAAATTTTACCACCGATGAAAGGTGCTGGTATTCAAAATTTATTTGCACAGATTGAACCTTTAATGGAGTTTGATCCCAAATTTATCGACGTGACTTATCACCGTGAAGAGTACATGTATAAAAAACGGGAGCAAGGTCTGCTGGAAAAAATTTCTATTCGCAAGCGTCCGGGAACGGTTGGAATTTGTGCCGCCTTAATGAACCGTTTTCATGTGGATACTATTCCTCATATTATCTGTGGTGGTTTTACCAAGGAAGAGACCGAAAATGCGCTGATCGATCTACAATTTCTGGGAATCGATAACGTACTGGCCCTAAGAGGCGACGCGATTAAATCTGAGGGGCGTTTTACACCGACTCCAGGTGGGCATGAATATGCCAGTGATCTAATTGAACAAATCACGGCCATGAATCAAGGTAAATACTTAACTTCGGAGATTGAAAATGCCTTCCCTACAAATTTTTGTATTGGGGTAGCGGGCTATCCAGAAAAACACTTTGAAGCGCCCAACTTTGATATGGATTTAAAATACTTAAAAAAGAAAGTGGAACTAGGGGCGGAATACATCGTTACCCAAATGTTTTTTGATAATGCCAAGTACTTTGAGTTTGTCGATAAATGTAGGGCCGCTGGTATTAATATCCCTATTATTCCGGGACTAAAGCCGCTTACCACCAAAAAACAACTAACCATTTTGCCAAGTATTTTTCATATTGATCTACCCAATGAGCTAGTTAATGAAGTGGAAAAATGCTCCAGCAATGAACAAGTAAAAGAAATTGGCGTCAAATGGGCGATCGAGCAATCAAAAGAACTAAAAAACCAAGGGGTGCCTTGCCTACATTATTATTCTATGAGTAAATCTGATAGTGTAGTAAAAATAGCAAGAGAGATTTTTTAATGCTGCCTTTTCACAAAGCGTTATTAATTATACCCACCTATAATGAGATCGATAATATCGAAAAAATGCTTATGAGCGTTACCGCATTGTATCCCGAGCTAAGTATTCTGATTATCGATGATGGCTCGCCAGATGGCACGGCCGAGGTGGTTAAAAAATTTCAACAAAGCAATTCCAAGATTCATCTAATCCAGCGAACCGGGAAACTGGGACTGGGAACCGCTTATATCACCGGCTTTAAATGGGCCTTAGAACGTGAGTTTGAATTTGTCTTTGAAATGGATTGCGACTTTTCCCATGACCCCAAAGATCTCGGTATTTTACTAGAAGCAGCGGAAACTAATGATCTGGTCATTGGTTCCCGCTATATTGATGGTATCCGCATTATCAACTGGCCATTTAGAAGACTACTACTCTCCTATTGTGCCAGTATTTATACTCGCTTTATTACCGGTATTAAAATTCTGGATGTGACCGGGGGCTACAAGTGCTTTACCCGTAAGGCCTTACAGTCTCTCAACCTGGATAAAGTTTTTTCCAACGGCTACTCTTTTCAAGTGGAATTAAATTATAAAATTTGGTCCAAAGGCATGAGTGTTAAAGAAGTGCCTATTGTTTTCACCGAAAGAAGAGATGGACAGTCTAAAATGAGTGGCGGTATTGTGCGCGAAGCGATTTTTGCGGTCATCATGTTACGCATAAGAAAAACCCTAGGGATACTAAACTAATGCTAGCTTGGCTTAACCATATCGATACCCAGCTTTTTTTGTTTCTAAATAATTTACACTCGCCTGCACTAGACAGCATAATGCTGGCCGTCTCCTATAATAAACTGCTATTTGCTTTGATTCTCACTGCCATTTCTATTTATGGCATTTTGAAATTAAAAAAGTTCTATCTACTGGCCTTTCTTTTTTGCCTGATTGGCTTTGGCCTAAGTGATGCCATATCCACCCGAGTCTTTAAAAATAATTTTAAAAGGCTTAGGCCGTGTCATAATGAAGTGCTTAAAAATAAAGTGCATCTGGCCGGGCAAAATTGCTGGGGGGGAAAATATGGCTTTGTCTCTTCCCATGCTTCTAATAGCTTTGCGATTGCCGTTTTTTTCTGGTTACTGTTTAGACGCTATAGCAAATGGTCCGCGCTTCTACTGATACACGCTGGTCTAGTCGCCTATTCCCGAGTGTATCTCGCCAAACATTACCCGGGAGATATACTATTTGGGGCACTACTTGGCATAGCGCTGGGCTATTTAGTGTATCGGCTGTATATTCTCAGCGAGAAGAAACTACTTACGCGGTTTACTAACCACAATGGAAGTTAGATTCACGATAATATGATCACCCTTTACGGTAACCTTATCCAGATTCAGTCTTTTTACCATTCCCAGTAAAGAGCTTTTAATACTGAAATAACCTAGTTTTGCTTTAGACAGGTGAATATCCAAAAAAGTGTTCTCTTTGTCGGTTGTGATATTTCCCCACAGCCTCAGCCATAAGTTGATATAAGAATCCAGTTTTGCGCGGCCAAAAAACTTTCCTTCTTTTACCGAAAATTTAATATGCCTGATAATCATAGGGATGGTCGCTGATTGCGCTTTTTTAAGCATCTCTGATACTTTCTCATTCAGGCCAGGATTTTCGATTCTAATTTCATCAAAAACCTGCTCATCGAAATTTTTAAATTGCATTTTTGCTGTAAAAAGCCTGGCATTCAAAATGATCCCATCAACAACAGTGACATCTTCATCGTCTCCCACGGGAATATTACGAACATCTGTTTCAAAGAAAAAATTCGAAAGATCATAGTGCTTTGGTGAAATAAAAAAATCTAGCTCAGGCGCTCGAACAGTGAATAGTTTTTTATCGGACTTGATATCCACACCACGGAACTCAAAAGCCTTAAAGACATTTAAAAAACTAAAATCAAAATCTAACTGCACAGATGTATTGGGATCATTAATCACCAGGTTTTTTTGTTTTTTATTAACATCAATGGTTATCTCAGAATGAGCAATTTTGACTTTTTCAATTTCATAATAGGCTTTGACCGCGTAGGCTTTGCCTTTCGCATCCAGGTATTCACCGGTTATATTGTGAACATCAATAATGGGAAAACTAGCAAAGGCTGTTTGAACAAAAAATAAACTAAATAAAAATTTCTTCATTATAAACTCTTTTTCTTATGCGACTTTCCACATCTGAAGCATTTTCTTTTCTTCATAATACGCATATCGTTAATTTGGTCATAAAAAACATCCATGGCCTTTTTGGCCGAATCTGACTCAAGCAACCAGGAGAATTTTTTAACACCAGGAAATTGTTTGATTAAAAATTCGATAACTTCACTTCCCCTATAAATCTTACCTTCGGAATCAATCAAGTGAACAACTTCTTCACATTCCGCCTGATTAAGTTCTGGAAAATCAAAATAGACTGCCGTCTCATAAATAGAGCGGTAATGCATACGATCCTGGTTATCCAGTATTTCCAAGGCTTTTTTAAAGCGTACACAAAGGGTACATTCAGAGTCATAAAGTAAGGTGATTTTCTTTTCCATAATACTACTCAAATATTTTTACCTGCAAAAATGCATCATAACACTTTTTGAAGCTTCCAATAGAATAATCCGCCATTGACAGCACCTCATGTAAAGCTTCATCAGTTATGGGTTGGTTATCTTCTCTTAATTGCAATACAAGATCAACTATGTCGTGAGCCAGAATAAAAATGGCCGTAAGCGGATGCACTTGCGTACCATCTAGTTGTCGTGGGAAACCGGTTCCATTGGGTTTTTCGTGATGCTCTAAAATAATTCTATCAAGATCCGGCGGGATATTTTTAAATTTTTTAAGAAGGGTCTGCGCTTCAATAGGATGTTCTCTAAAGTTTAAATAATCATCCTCTTTTAATACCCTGGTCTGATCTACCCCATCTACAACCCGTATCGAAGCATCATGTAAAAAACTGGCCATCACCAGTTTCTTTCTGGTCTCAAGATTACTCCAGGCAGTTTTTGAAAGAATGGCCGAAGAAATATAGGCCAAGGCAATACTATGAGCTGTCAGATAATTCTCAGGATTCTTAAAAATCTTTTTTTCAAGTTTATTAAAAGCAGGATTATCGTCAAAAAGAGAAATTGCTTCATTAACGGCCCGCTGGGTAAGTTTAACCAGACTTTCACTTAGCCCCAGCTCTTTTACCACTGTTAATATTGAAGAATGGGCATCAAAAACCTTATCCCCTGCTTCCAGATCTTTATCTATCAATATGTCATGGATACTGCCACAAAGGCTCTCCACATAAGCATCACGATTTTTTCTTTCAATAAGTAGGTACTTTATACCTTTAGCCGCATACTTATTATACTCTTCTGCAGTGAAGGTATCACCTTGATTAAATATCTTAAGTTTTTTCCCATTTTTAAGCTCAATATAGATATTACAAGGAAGAGTTTTTGTTTTCTTAAGCAGCTCAAGTCCAACACTAATACATGCTGAATGATTTTTTTCTAGCTTACGCTCAGTACTCTGGCGTTCATTATATTTTGCGATAACTTGCTGAACCCCTTGATAGATATCAGACTTACTAATCCGAGCAAAGATACGATCCAGATCAGTAAACTCGGCATGCTGCTCAATAGTATCAGAGCTACAAAATACAAAAAGTGCTTCGTGATTTGATTCCATCATATACGTATAAACATTTCCGCCGTTGCCTTGTGGCATATTGTAATCACAAACAACCATATCAATATCATCATACTGTTTTAATTTTTCTATTGCTTCATTACCACTAGCGGCAAGAACAATGTCACACTTAATTTCACTCGTAAATGAGAACTCTATAACTTCCTGGATCTCAGTTTCATCATCTACAACTAAAATTTTCATTTTATAAACCTATATTTGATACCTTTAGCTCACTTCCAATGGTTACTTTTTGTGTTTTTAAAACTTTACTACCTGTTCTAAACACGAATTTATATTCGCCTGGATTTAAAACCAAGTGATACATTCCAGTGTCATGTCCCACATAAGTTTGAATCAACTCTGCCTTCCCATCCTGATATACATCTATTACATAATTAGCCAGAGCTTTATTGTTAAGAGTTACGCGACCTCTCACACCAGATTTACTCAAACGCTCCATTAGGTGAAGCCAACCGGCCCTATTGCGAAGAACGGTTTTATCACGCCACTTGGAGTAGTTAGGATGAAAACCTTGGCT
The DNA here is from genome assembly GCA_041547255.1 of Bacteriovoracaceae bacterium. GTDB lineage: Bacteria > Bdellovibrionota > Bacteriovoracia > Bacteriovoracales > Bacteriovoracaceae. The sequence continues at coordinate 1,257 of JBFEUX010000154.1, read as the reverse complement.
ACGGGCATTTAGTTCAATTACATAAGGGATAACTTGATATGCAGAATACATCCAATCGATATCTCCCCCATCGGCATTATATAATAATTCCCAGGCAGTTCCCGGAGTATAATTTATCTTACTGGCAATCTCTTTTCCAATGGTCTCAATGACATCTTTATTACTTGCTCTTTCAGGTGAACAACCTAAAGGATAAATCACTAGTTCAGAATAGGAGTGATAAGAAATATCAAATACTGGCCTTACCTTTTTCACAAAATCCATCATTGCCTGAGTCTCAGGTTCTGATGCTGGCTTGGCCCCTCGATAAGTCTGTGAATATCTCCATCCACTGGAACCATCACATTTATTCCAATTACCTGGATAGTTTCTATTTAAGTCAACTCCATATCCACCGCGAGTATTTTTACGCCACCACTTATCATCATTCCACATTTTGTTATTCCCATCCACATTGAACATAGGAATAACCCAGATTTCATAAGAGTCTATATAATTAGTTATTTTTTCATCTACGCGATATGCATTTAATAAATATTCAATAATATCCAGCGAAACTTCCGGCCCCATAACTTCTCTTGCATGGTGCATAGAATTGAATAGGATGGAAGGCTCAAGTACTTCTGCTTGCTCAGGGTTATCAGAAATCTTGATCGCCCAGATATCTCTTCCCTCTAAAGACTTTCCAATACTGACAACCTTGGTGATGGCGGGAAATTTATCTGCAAATTCATTAATTAAGAATTCAACTTCTTCAGGAGTTTTATATTCAGCATCTGGCCCCTTGGAAATCCCCTTAACTTCTCTAATGTCAACTTCCAGTTGTAATGATTTTAGATTTTGATAATCGTAATCATCAATAAGCACATCGATAATTTTATTTTTTACATCCACCCCGGCAATATCAATTTCTGCATCTGCCAACTGCTCAAAAGTAGCTTGCATATCTTCGGCATTTACAGAAGCCAACATTTTCCAGTTTTTTTGAAACAAAGGATTATGATCTCCACTGGCATAAATTGAAAAAGAAAAAAGTAGAGATAGAATAGTTAATCTGATTTTAATACTCATAGAAAAAAACTCCCTTCCATAGGAAAATAAATTCAGGATATAACTAATAGGAGAACAAAATATCTACGAGGAGTAAATAAAAAAAGGGGATAATCAAATAACTGACAAATAAGGTTTTTTAGATGTTTTCTGTTCTTTAAGCGGCTTTCGCTGACTCTTGCTGGCCAAAAATCTCAGGCCATAAAT
>JBFEUX010000290.1:0-3176 GCA_041547255.1 Bacteriovoracaceae bacterium | reverse complement strand
GAATAAAGTCTAGCATCACCAAAAACTAGAATTTTCTGGAACTCACCCGTTTGGTCAATCATTCTAGGAACAACTCCCATGGTGAAAGGTGGAGTATAAATATATTCGCGATAAGCGGCCCAAATATCTCTTTGACGACAAAAGGTCTCATCCTGATAATGCTGCCCCGAAAGCATATCTAACTTGTAAGAACTCTTGCTTCCCTTAGGGGTGGTCACAATAAAATTCACTGTTCCATTGGCCACATCTAAATCAGGTGAAACATCATAAAATAAATGAAGAGATTCTTGTCCATAGTTTTGTATCAAGGAAAACTTGCTATCAGCCTGCTCGCCCAAATACCAATCTGGAACAATTTTAGCTACAACATTTTTTGAAAAGTCTTCTGAGCGAAATACACCTGTTATACTTTCCGTACTCTGCTTAACTTGAGAGCAAGCCGAAAGTAAAAGAAGAACGAAAACGATACTGTGCGAATTTTTAAAGTTCCATCTCATTTTTTATTGACTATCCCTTGTCTTTAATCCAATATGATCTCTCAACTAATTATGCTCGGGTGGTGGAATTGGTAGACACAAGGGATTTAAAATCCCTCGGCCTTTATTGGCTGTGCGGGTTCAAGTCCCGCCCCGAGCACCATTAACATATGCTCATATATTTTCCCCTAAAAATTACTACAAGACAAATAAAACATCCAAAATTCAAGTACTTTACTTATTGCATTACCCAAAAGATAATTTACAAATATATTTAAAAAGTTCAGAATAATTTCTAAGAGCTTAAAGGAGCAAATGGAAAAGATTACAGCTATTATTCCTTGTTATAACGAAGAGCACAATATTCGAGATGCTATTGCTTCCTGTCTGTTTGCCGACGAAATCATTGTTGTCGACTCCTTCAGTAGCGATGCGACTGTATCCATAGTTAAAGAGTTTCCCCAGGTTAAACTGCTTGAACATGAGTATATAAATTCTGCGGCCCAAAAAAACTGGACCATTCCGCAAGCGAGCCATGACTGGATATTTCTCTTAGATGCTGACGAAACAACTGACGCAAAACTTGTTCAGGAAATAAAGGAAACTATAAATTCAAATCCTACCGAAGTAGCCTTTTGGATTGGTCGAGATAATTTCTTTATGGATCGCAAGCTGGAGCACGTTTGGAAGGGAGATGCAGTTATAAGACTTTTTAGAAAAAGCAAATGCAAATATGAAGATAAGCATGTTCACGCTGAAATTCTGACCGATGGGCCCATTGGCAAGCTAAAAAATAGATTGAGTCACGACACTTATAAGGGCAAAGGCTTAGAGGCTCACCTGCTTAAAGGACAGCGCTACACCACTTGGGCCGCCCTAGACAGAGTTAACAAGATTAAAAAGATTACTCTCTACCATTTATTAATCAAACCTCTTTTTGCTTTTTTCAAGCGCTATATCTTACAGATGGGAATACTCGATGGAAAGCCAGGTCTTGTCATTTCTTGTATGGGGGCATGGAATGTCTTCATCCGCAATGTCAAAGTTTGGAGAATGCACCAAGGGGAAACCTTTGATACTAAATTAAAAAAATGAAAAAAATTCTAATCATACAAACTGCATTTATTGGTGATGTTATTTTAGCAAGCAGTCTAATAGAGCATCTACATGCCATTATACCAGACACGCAAATCGATTTTTTCTTACGCAAAGGAAATGAAAGCTTACTGCAAACAAACCCTCATCTAAAGAACATCTGGATATGGAATAAATCACAAGGTAAATTTAAGAGTCTTATAAAGCTTCTTTTTCAAGTCAGAAAAGAAAAGTATGATGCTGTTCTAAACATTCAACGTTTTTTTAATTCAGGTTTTATCACTGCCTTTTCTGGAGCAAAATATAAAGTTGGTTTTTCAGCTAATCCGATGAGTTTTTTATTCACTCATAAAATTGAACATCGGATTCCTCATGAGACGATGGGTGGCCATTTTCACGAAGTGCAACGAAATGCCCAACTCTTAACCCCTATTTTAGAAAACTATACGATTGCTCCAGTTCAAAACCTTAAACCCAAACTATATTTTGACCAGAGTGATGAAAAGGCGATTAAGGAACTCTCTCTAGCAACGCCTTATTTTGTGCTGGCCCCGGCCAGTGTGTGGTACACCAAGCAGTGGCATGAGTCCAAGTGGCGTGAACTCATTGAGCAGTTACAACTGCAAGGACAAGTAGTCTTAATTGGAGGGCCAACAGATGCGGAGTTTATCAATAAACTATCCCCACAAGATAATTCTCGAATATTAAACTTAGTGGGAAAGTTAAGCTTGAGACAATCAGCACTGCTAATGAAAAATGCCAAACGAGTTTTTGTGAATGATTCAGCTCCTTTGCATTTGGCCAGTTCAGTAGATGCCAAAACCACGGCCATCTTTTGTTCGACTATTCCTGAGTTTGGTTACTTCCCATTAAGCTCTGAGAGTGTTTTAATTCAAAGAGAACCTAGGCTGGACTGTATGCCCTGTGGACTCCATGGCCATAAATCCTGTCCTCAAGGGCATTTTAAATGTGCGATGGATATTCCTGTTGAATCAGTCTTAAAGACAATTATTTAGTCAGTATTTCAACTTCGACTCTACGGTTTAACTGTGCTTTCTCAGAATATTGATCATCAGTTAAATGAACGGGTCTATTGGCCCCATAGCCTACGCAAGTAAGGCGTTTTAAACTGACTCCAAACTCGACAAGTTTTCGACATACGTAGTTAGCTCTTCGCCCAGATAAATTATAGGTATCGTCTGCTTTACCGGACTCAATGGCCTTTTTCGTTTCAAAAATATGTCCCGATACTTCAACCGTCACACCAGGATTCTGTAGCATATATATGGCAAAGGCCCTAATCTCACGACTTGCATAAGGTTCAATTCCACGATCAGTTCCGGGATAAAAGTGGACATCCTTTAAGCGAACCTTACTTCCTATATCATATTTTTCAAAATTAGTTGCAACACCTTGAGATCCTTCAGCCGAACTTTTTTGGGCACTATCTAATGCCTTTTTTAAGTCAGCAACCATATTTTTAGCCTGTTGCACTTCAATTTTCATTTCACTTATTTGCTGCTCTTTACGTTGCATTTCCATTTTTAATTGTTCATATTTAATTTTAACTTCCAAGCTTGCACCTGATTCTTTAGATTTACCTTG
>JBFEUX010000172.1:0-6686 GCA_041547255.1 Bacteriovoracaceae bacterium | reverse complement strand
TCAGGATCAAACGAAACTGGCCATTCGTGTCCCGCGCACATCATCTACAAAAACGACAACCATCATTCGAAGAGATAACTCTAGTGTTCTTAAGAAGGGAGCAATATTTATTATTGTTTTATTGATTGCTGAGTTTGTTTACTATTTTCATGATCTGGAAAACAAGAAAAAACATAAAGAGAAAAAAGAGCAAATTACTGCTATTTCGAAAAAAATTAAGAATATCAAAAAACGAAGGAAAACGCTTCCCGTAGGAGTACGTGTCACCCCTGAGCTGCCTATTGTTCCTGAAAAAGAGGAAGTCATTGCTAAGTTTAAAAAACAATCCCAACAAACAAAACAAGATATTAGATTGTGCTCTGCTTTCACAGAGAAAGAGCTTTGCGATTTAATTTTTGGAAACAATAGAAAATCGACTGATGGTGTTTATTCAGTAAACGGAAATTATACGCTGAAAATTAATGAAGCTAGTATTAAATTTGATAGAGATTTATATAAAGGTATGGACACGCAATTTCTTTATCAAATGTATGTACTAAAACTCTTGCTGGAGTATGAGGTGCTTGAAGCACTCAAGGCGAAGAATATTCAACGATTTTTTGTCGTTATTACTAGCGATACACTTCTTAAAAAACCCAAATATGCATTCTTTTTGGATGATATTGGAAAAATTGAACTTTCAAAAATCTGGTTTAATAGTGCAAATTCAGAGTTTATGTATTTTGGAAATTATCGCAAATTTTACAGGAGATTCAATTCCCATATCTACGGTAAAAAAATTAGTGACTACTAGCAAGAATCTATCGGTGAAATGAAGTGCGCTCAAAAGTAGCTGGAATTACAACAAAATTTCGATGGGCATAAAATTAAAGTCTTAATTCAAAGAAAAAATTAGCCAATTTCTTACATGTGTTTTGCCAATAGTTGAGTAAAATTGATGCATGTCAGAAGTCTTTGTGCGTTAGCTTTTATGCTAGTAAAGCATTGTTTTGAATGTAAGATTGTATTAGTTGATTAACTTTCTTACTTTGGCCATTATGCTGAGCGGGGAATGAGAGTTAAATAACTCCAGGGAAAAGGGTATTTTGATGAGAAAATTAATCACAACAATCGTATTAGCATCTACGGTTCTTTCTGGAACTGTCTTTGGTGCCGCAGCGCAAATTAAAGTTATCTATGGAGCAGATGATAGGGTGGATGTTGCTGCGACCAAAAATCACAATTATTTAAATCTTGCAAAATCAACGGCTGCGATGATTCCTCATCATCAAGTTAAAGAGTTAAATGCTGAGCAAGTTGAACTAGGCGGCAGAACATTAGAGGATGCTGGCGTATGTAAGTCAGAAAGATTTGCTAAGCAACCAACTGTTGCTAACTGTTCTGGTTTTTTAGTTGGAAAAAATATTTTAGTTACTGCTGGCCATTGCATTCAATCACAAAGCGACTGTGAAGCGAGTGATTGGGTCTTTGATTACAAAGCAGATTATGAAGATCAAGCTAAGGTCGTAGTTGATAAGTCATCTGTTTATAAGTGTAAATCAATTATTTCTCAAAAATTAGATGAATCAACGCTAGCGGATTATGCTGTTATTGAATTAGATAGAGAAGTTACAGATAGAAAAGTACTTAAGTTTAGAACGGAAGGTAAGCCTGCTGTCGGGGATGAGTTAGTAGTTATTGGACACCCTTCTGGACTGCCAAGTAAGATTGCTGATGGGGCCATGATTAGAGCAGTAAATGATGTGTATATAACGGCAAACTTAGATACTTATGGTGGAAACTCAGGTTCAGCAGTTTTTAACGCAAGAACAGGAGTTGTTGAGGGGATTCTTGTTCGTGGGGAAACAGATTATTTATATGACGAAGATAAAGGATGCAGAACTTCTAATGTAATCTCAAATGAAGAGGGCAGAGGAGAGGAAGTAACACTTATTACAACGGTAGAAGGTTTACCACAAGCGCAAGCACAACAAAGCAAATAAATCTAAGATAGAATGAATTATATAAGAAGGCCTCCTTTACGGGGGCCTTTATTTTTTGAGGACTTTTTTGTTAATATATTCTTGTAACTCTAGTAATTCAGCACTACCCAATGATAAACAAGAGCTAAAATAGCTTTGAGATTTTTGTTTTACGTGAACGATAACCTGTTCTTTACATGAACTAGCTGCCATTTGCTTTGTTTTTAAATTCGAAATAATAGCATTTAAAGTCTTACTATCTTTTTGCTGGCGATAGCTGGAAAGTCTTATTTCTTTCTTTTCTAATTTGTGTAAATTTAACTCCAGAATATTTTCGCAAAGAAGTAAAGACTCTTTATATTTTTGGTTCGAGAGGTTGTATTCAATCGTCATTCTATATTCGCATTCGGCCACATTTTTTTTATGAGGTCTCTTTGGTGCTATGTTCGTTTTAGTTTCTTCGCAAAATCCATTTGTAGTGATTGATAAAATGATTAAGCATAAAAACTGTAAAATTGGCTTAGGCATAAGACACTCTTTTCGGGATTTTTTTGTTCAGCACTATAATCGGAATCTTGTTAAAAATACTTGAGCATAAGTAGATACTACCAAAGGCCATATATTGTAATATTAGAGGCTTGCCATTTATTCCTGACTGTTTTTGCAGGTGCTGTAAGACTGTGTTAGTTGAATCTGACGTTGGTATCTGACAGAATTTCTATGGGTGAAATAGATTTACCCAGCTACAACCAAGGAACCCTTATGAAAAAAATAATTGTTTTCGCCATGGTGATTTTATCAGCTTCACTTTATGCAACAACAAGGGATAAAGTTGTTTACGGTGAGGATGACCGTATTGATGTTTATGAGTCTAATAATGATCTCTATATTCAGCTAGCTAAGTCAACAGCAGCTAAAGTTTCTGATTCAAATATTGAAGATTATAATGCAACTCAGGTGAGACTGGCAGGAAAGACTTTGGAAGAACAAGGTGTTTGTGCAAGTGAGCGCTTTAGCCAACAACCAACGGTGGGAAGATGTACTGGGTTTTTAGTCGCAGACAATATTTTAGTGACTGCTGGCCATTGTGCCCTCGATCAAGAATCCTGTAATGGTATTTCCTGGGTATTTGATTATAAAGTAGATTTCGCTGAGCAGTCAGAGGTTATTTTAGATAAAGAGAATGTTTATAAATGTAAAAGAATTATCCAGAATGCTTATAATGAAAACACCAAAGAGGACTATGCTGTTATTGAGCTTGATAGAAGAACGGTTGGAAGAACACCTTTTAACTTTAGAATTAAGACAGGTAAAAATGGACCATTTGTAGGGACCAAGTTGGCCGTTATCGGAAACCCATCAGGTCTTCCGACTAAGATTTCAGATGGTGCTTGGATTCGTTCTATTAAGACGGTATATCTTAATGCAAACTTAGACACATTTGTTGGTAATTCAGGCTCACCAGTTATTGATCGAACAACAGGAATGGTTGAGGGAATTTTGGTAAGAGGTGAAACAGATTATGTATATGATGATATACAAGGCTGTGATGTTGTTAACCGCGTAGCTAATGATTATGATACAGGGGAAGGGGTAACGAGAATTACCATTATTAAAAACCTTCGTAGTATTGTTGAAAATGCGATGCAGGCTCAGCATCCAATTCCCAGTCCAACACCAGAGGAGCCAGCTCCGCCAGTAGTCACAAAAGATCCTTGGTGGCAGCGTTTACTAACGTGGCTTAGGAATATCTTTTAATTAATTATAGATAAAATCCGATTTCTCCAGAGTATTCAAAGAAAGTCATTGAGGAGTCGCCGGGATGAATTTGATTTCGTATCCCACTACTCATATAAAGGTTTTTAAAAAAATCATATTTGATTGAAAACTCAAAGCCATAGGCATTGCTCTTTTCTTTCGTGTTAGTGCTATCAGAATTATGCGATAATAAAAATAAACTACCAAAGCGAGATGTGACTTTTTTACTAAGGAGCGTTCCGATGTTTTGTATCCCTACACCAAACCAGATATCTTGATTATTTATTACAGAAATAGTGTCTTGTTCACTACTTAAGTAGCTAAATTGGTAATATTCCAGCTTAAGATCATAAGCAAGAGACTCCTCTTTATCAAAATAGCTGGCACCGAGATAGATTTTAGATTCGTCTTGTAAGTCGTACTTATCATAATCTTGGATCTGGGCGAGAAATCCTCCGAGTTGGAATTGAATCTCTGAAGGCAAGTAATTACTATGTCCTGTTAAATTATAGCTAACGCCGGTAGGAGCACTGGCGGTGGTTTTTGTCTTGGTCTCACCAATATGCTCAAGAACTCTTTTGTTTGATCCCCGGTAGCCAAGGGATTGATTGATTTTCATTCTTAGCTTTTTACTATGAGGTGTGAGTCTTTTGCTAATTGAATGGTTTGGAGCTTTAGACGCTGGTAAGGCCCTGTCTGCCCTATCTTTGGGGAGTTGTAATTTTATAACTTGACCGGATTTTAATTGAGTCCATTTTTGTATGTTAGGATTTAGCTTTTGATTAACTTTTAAAAGTCCGTCATTCCCATAAAGACGATATGCTTTTTTACCCTTGATTTTATCAAAAATAAGATTGGATAGAGTATCATCCTCTTTTACTTGATAGTTTTCAATTTGATACTCTACTGCATATGCACTAGATACTAGAGAAATTAAAAATATAATACGTAATAGCATATTAGAAGGATAACCCTAAAGTATCTAAGAAGGGATGCGGTAAATTTTGCTTGAGCTTTAAGGACAACTATTCAGTATGTAAATCACATTTAAATAGAGGTACCACTTAAGTTAAGTAGAAAACCCGGATTGTTGGTATAGGCTGCATCTTGGGCGGAATAGGAGCCTGATTTTGGCCCAAGAGGTTTTTTATTTTTAAATTGAATTGAGATGGTACAGGTGCCATTAATTGGGATAATTTGACCGCTACAGTTGTCAGTTATGGAGCTGAAAACACCTCCACCATTAGCAATCGTGAATGTAAAATTTGCGGAAGTTGCCGCAGTACCATGGTTTAGCACTCTAAAAGTTCGCGTTACATTAGCTCCGGGGGTCCCAAAGTCAAAGGCTTGAGGAGCACCGGCTACTGGAGACCAATCACCAGCGCCTTCACTGCTTTCAATCTGCCATTGAAACTCAGGGTAAACATTATTAACAGTGATTGCTGAAAGATCGGGCGCGGAAAATGTTAAATCGGCTATGACATTACCTGCAAGGTCGGTAATTGAGCCAGTATTTAAGTCTAAAGGACTATTCATCACAATCCCATTTTGATCGTAATGATTAAGAGGTGTATCTACAATATAGCTACATGTGGCAGAGGCAGCGGATCCGGCTGCACAGTTGGCATAGGCAGCAACAAGTTCTGTATCTAGAACAATATCCAGCCGTGGGCCACTTGTTATAACAACACTTTCAGAGAAGTTAACTGAAAAATCTACGCTTACTGTTTCTACTTGCACGCCAGTAGCACTGCTAGTTACAGAGCTAATTATTGGAGCGGTTATATCGCGCGTGAAATTATTCAGGGGGCTACTAGCAGTGTTGCCCAGTGTATCTGTCGCTATAATCTGAATAGTATGAGCAGCTTCCGATAAAACAGCGCTGTTAATACTTCCACTTAAGTTCGCTCCATCACAAGAAGCACTTCCTACACTTGCTGCATCGATTTGAATATCATAGCTTGCAGAGGCATCATCACATGTACCAGCGATAGCAAAAGAAGCTGAATCATTGGCAATATTAATATAGCTGCCGTCGGCAGGTGTGGTTAGGGTTATGTTTGGTATCGTCGTATCTTTAATGGCCGTATCGGTTTGTTGCACAGCTGGGTTACCGGCAGCATCTGAGAGATTAACACTTACTGTAATGGAAACTGCATCTGGCTCAGCCGAAACATCCCAGTTTGTAACAATCCAGCTCACCCCATCACAACTAGTAGTGGTACTTAAAGCACCAAAGCTTACATGAACTGTTCCAGCCGCCTCATCACAACTACCGCCCAGGCTATAGGAAGCTACATTGGCCAAATTCACATCAGCAACTGGGTCCAAGGATAAGCTTGGAGCTATAGTATCGACTGGCTCAGTCGTTGTTTCTGTTGTGGTTTCTGTTGTTTGAGTAGTTGTTTCTTCAACAGGCTCATGATTGGCAAATAATCCACCACCGGAAGTTTCTCCTTCGCCACTATCAAAACATGCCTGTAGCAAAAACATTGAAAATGTTATTAGGAGTAATTTATTCACCATGCCTCTTATTTTATTTTAGTTATATAAAACTATACCATTGTTGTATTCAATAGAGGTCGCGGTAGCTAGGGCGGGATCATCTGCTTCAGTCAGGATAGACTTAGGAACTACATCACCATTATCGTTAATATTGAAAATTAAAATTCTCTTCGAATCCAAAACAAAAATTTCAGTAGTAGAAACGGCCACATCCTTTGGTGCAATTAGATTGGTATTGCTCCCTTGTAGGGACCTTAGCATGTTAATGGAGTTTTCAGCTCGCGGGCCATGATTATCTGCATGTAGGTTGAAAACGCGTACCCATGCATTTGTTTCAGAGACCAAAAACATTTCCTGGGATAATTCATTGGGTTTTAAGTTGGATGCCCCCTCCAGCTCATCGGAAATGAGTCTTCTGGCAGGAGCGTTGTTGCCACCAGTTTGTGCCTGGTAGGAAAACAG
>JBFEUX010000206.1:0-5042 GCA_041547255.1 Bacteriovoracaceae bacterium | reverse complement strand
TAAAAGTTTTTGTCTTCCAAAGCATCTCACCATAGGGATGCTCTGTCTGAAAAGGTTCATCCAATGTATATGATTTCCAATCACTCTCCACTGGTCCTCTTGCTTGTCTTTTATTGAGCAAGAAATGATGAAGATTAAGTCTTCCATCGGCCTTGACCAGTTTCTTTAAGCGACGAATTGGGGAGCTGGTTTGAATAAGTCTTTCTTTGAGTTCTGCAAAACTAGGCCTTAAAGCTTCGTGGGAGAGCAAGAGCCCAACCGAACCACTCACAAAGGGAGCCGCCATAGATGTGCCAGAAAACACCTTAAACCCGTTAATGGCGGTAGAATAAATTTTATCACCTGGTGCTGCGATTAAAACAGTTTCCGACCCGTAGTTTGAAAAAGAGGCCATATCATCAGTGGCGGTAGAAGCAGCAACACTAATAATATTTGGAAGATCAAAAGAAGCTGGATAAACCTTACGCTTATCAATATTAGTATGACTATTACCAGCAGCAGCGATAAAAAATATGCCCTTATCAGCTGCACGAGCAACGGCTTCCTTAAGAAGCTCGGAATAATCAACTCCGCCCCATGAGTTAGACATCACATCAACTCCCAAGCTCACAGCATAATCGATGGCCTTAATACTATTTTCTAAAGAACCACGTCCCTTTTCATCCATAAACTTTATGGGCACTAAAGAAACATCATCCATGACTCCCCTAATTCCAATATTGTTATGTTTGGCAGCAATGGTTCCTGCGCAATGTGTACCATGATCATTATCATCCATTGGATCACCACTATCCGCATACACGTTAACACCGTGTATATCATCAATATGGCCATTACCATCGTCATCAACACCTGCTTTTCCGTTGTATTCAGCAGTATTGGTCCAAATATTCTCTTTTAGATCCGCATGATTATAATTTACCCCTGTATCAATAACAGCAACTTTAATATTGCGATCACCTTTAGTAATTTTCCAAGCCTCAAGTGCAGAGATATCGGAAGCAGCAGCGCTCACAGATTGGCCATTATCCAACCCCCATTGAAATTGAAAATATGGATCTGCTGGGCCAGATACAAGTTCTTTATCAAATTTAACAGGGCCAGGGCGAGATGGGGCTTCTGGAATCGTATAAATAAAATTTGGTTCAATAGTTATAATATCAGGATTGCTTTTTAAATGCTTTATAAGGGCCTTATCAAAGCTCTTTACTTTAACCAAAGGCATCAATTTATTTTTAATCTCTTTAGCTGTGGTAAAAAGTTTACTACGAAGAAACTTATCTTTTGCAATATTTGTCTTAAAGCGAACTATGAACTCACCAGGCACACTTGCTGCAATACTTGCACTGCTAAATAGAAGAATAAACAGAGGTAAAATCCCTTTCAAAAAAATCATCAAACTCTCCGTAGCTAATGTAGATGGTCTATTGATACTATCGAAATAATAGACAAATTGCCAAATATTATAAATAGAGTGCTTAATAAATTGATTTTTTAGAATAGCTAAAAGATAATTTCGCCATGAAATTAACTTATCTTCTCATCCCCATTATTTTAATGCATGCCACAATAATAAATGCAACTGATCTGAAAAACTGTCATTACTATTTAGACTTGGAAAAAGAGCGTGGTTGTTGGTTTCATAAAAATGATGTTTCGGATTATCTTGTAAAGTATGGTTACAAATACTGTAGCAGTTTTGAAAATAAACTATCCGAGTGGGATAACCCAAGAAAAAGCTGGGCCATTGAAACCAGAAATTGTTTGCAAAAGTATATCAGAGAAAATGAGTATAAATATAATTGTGTCCAACTTGAAGATAAGGCATTTGACTCTCATCCCAATTGCTATAAAGAAGCTGGTTTCTGCAAATTAGATGGAAAAGAAAAGGCCAGTGTAATTTGGGTGGCCTTAGACTTGGATATTTTTCTAAAACCAGGAAAATCATTTACACAAGCACTTGCATTATTACGCAAATGCATGACCGAACAATTCAACCCAATAGTTTCCCTATATTATTCAGTGGCAACAGTGGCCAAACACAAAACAAAATTTAAAAATTTAGCTAAGAAAATATTGGATATTGAATCCATTCCGAATCATAAATTTAATGAGTATATAGTTTTTGCTCAGTATAAGCTTTTAAATACAGATAAAGATAAAACGGAGCTGGCCTCTTACCAAAAGATAATTGCCAACTGGTATGTTCACGCTATTACAAGTAATAAATATCCAGTTAGCGAATTTAATAAAAAACTAAAAGACGTAAAAAAAGATACAATCATAGAGATTCTTGAATTTAAGAAAAAGATATCGCTCTAAGCTTTACTGTTGTCCAGGTAACTTAGGCAACAAGCCTTTAAACTGCTTCAGATCTCTTAACCAACCAAACAGATCCTCTTGCCATGGTCTTATCTCTCTAGCAGAAGGAACATTGTTCTTATTTAAGATATGAATATATTGTTTGATTTTCTTTTTTTGTGCAGAAGAGACATTAACAAATTTAATACCATATCCAGAATCGTCTGGCCTTTTATAAACAACTTCCCCTTGTAATTCAAAGCTGATCCCCTCATCTATAAAAGAAATAGGAACGACTGAATTAAGTGCAATATTTTGAGGCGATACAATGAAAATTCCTCCTTCAGATATATCTGAAAAGGAAGTGCCCACACTCTCATTATTAATGTTTAATATGATATTCACATTTTTGCTGTAACGTGTTTTCGTTTCCCACCAACGAAGTCTGGGGTTGAAATAAATTTTCCTAACATTGGGAATAAGAAAATAACTAACCAGGAATGTATTAATAAACGAAGCGATTAAAAAGTCTGTAAAAGAAATATTTTGACCTATAAAATATAGATAACCGTTTCGAACAACAAGCACTAACATGCAACAAAGAAAAACAAAATAACTCCATTTTTTTGAGACCCAAATAGCATACGCTGCAATGAAGGAAGGTATAAAAATAAAAGCAAAAGGAATGATATTAGCAGGAACTAAAACCGCCTGTAGAAAAATCTTGAAAGGAACCTGACTGCTAAAATAACTCCCTAATACATTAACAAAAGGAGCAATCAAATTAAATACTGCGATAAAAACTAAAATCCAAGGTCGTCTTTCCATATTTCCTCAATTATTTGCTATAAATATATTTGAACGCCAATCTAGAAAAAAGTCAATATTCTTAACATGTTAGCTTGTTACTTTATGTTTCCTAAAACTTGTTAAATGAATTTTTCTTAACAGTACTTAGCTAATTTACATTCATTCTTGTTTCTTTATCGAATATAAAGAATATTTCTTTAGTAAGAATGTCAAAAAATTTGGACAAATGATTTTACTTTATTTTTTTTCAACTACTTTGAATAAAATAAAATGGTAGAGAATCTACTTATTAAATACTTAAAAATAACGTGAATTAAGTAATATCACCTGAGTAGTCTGGTAAATTAACGCTTGGAGCGCATTTCACTTTCATATTCTTTAAGAACTTTTCTTATATAAAAGGCCAAGTAGTTGGTTCTTCCACTGGGCAAGGTCTTATACTTATCCAATAGCAATGGATTAGCACCATTTTTAATAAGAAATCTTATAGCGAATTTATTATTAACATACGCTGCTAAATGCAGTGGCGTCTCCAAACTATTATTCTGTATGTTTAAATCGACCTTATTATTCACTAATAACTTAAGCGCCTTATTAGCATTTGCTTTTACCGCGATATGGAGAGCTGTGTTTTTATCCTCATCATAAAGATATAATGGGCCTTTCGTTTCCTCTAATATGCTAAGCATCGTGTTTACATCATCATTTTGTACAGCTTGGAAAAACTTACCTTTTAGCCTTAAAGCAGGAATATCGGTAATTCTTGAAACTGATTCACCAAGGGAGGCATTACCTGTAATATCCTCCTCTACTTCGTTAACAACAACACCACAGTCAGTGCGCACATAATCAGTCGCTCCTCTAACTAAGATCCCTTCCACCATTAGTGTGTTGGCATTAAAAACGGCAGAGCCAGAATTTCCACCAAATGTATCCAAGTTGGTTTTGAAAAACCTAGTCGAAGACACATCAAAAACTTTTCCCTTATCAGCGACTTTTTGTGGGAGCCCTGATGGATGGCCAATAACGATAAGCTCCTGACCTTTAGAAATTGCCCCTGATTTTCTAAAACGTAGTGGCTTACGCCCTTTTACTTCCCTATCCAACTGTACCAAAGAATAATCTCTCATCTCAGACTTAATTCCCTCTAATTTAGCCTCAATTACGCGCTTGCATTTAAAAACTTTTTCTTTGGGTATAGCTAGTGAAGCTTTTTTACTGTGTTCTTCGACTTTATAGTCAAAAACCCAACTAACACTCTCACATGTTTCTTGATTTGTTATACAGTGGCCCGCAGTCACCAAAAGATCTGGCCCGACTAAAAAGCCAGAGCAGGATACAGAAGAAGGTTGATCTTGAAATCTTTCCCCTTTACAAAGATCCATACTTGAGCCAATAGTGCTAGGCGGTAATATATAATGGCTTCCAATACTTATTAATTTTATACTATCAATCATACCGGCAGTGGATTCAGCTACTTTTTGGATCGCTTTCGAAACTTCATAAGTTTCTCTTCTATTATCTTCTCCATAGATGATTTTAGATGATTGCGGTGCTGAATAAACTGACACAGAGAACAAACTACAGCTTATTAGTAGTAAAAATAAGCTCAGCTCTTTTCTAGATTTCTTCATAAGTATAACGCCTTTTTGTTTCTTTATTCTTAATCGTATACTTAGAGGCAAAATAACTACTTGTCTGCCCTAGCAGCGCATAATTGTAATTTTTTTATTCTAATGTAAGCTAATGTCATAAAATTTAATGACGAGAATGTTTTTTTGGGATAAGTTATTGAAAAAGCATCAAAGGAGCTCAAGATGAGCATTTATGTAAACAGAGTTCTCAATATGAAACATATCAAAGTTATTGGTTTTGATATGGACCATACTCTCGTTCGCTATAATAGTGATAGATTCGAAGAACTCACTTTT
>JBFEUX010000273.1:0-3516 GCA_041547255.1 Bacteriovoracaceae bacterium | reverse complement strand
TGTGACTACTTTGACCTCCCTCAGAAGTTTGAATTAAATTATAATTGTTTTATTCCTAAAAATTTTGCGGACAAGATTAAAAAATCTGGAGCAGACAGTGTTCTATGGAAGCAATTTATCCCCCAACCGCAAGAGCAGCATTTAGAAACTGGTCTTCTTGATCCTATCGGCGATAAAATACATGCTAAAGGCGCGGGAATAATTCATCGCTATCACAATAGAATACTCTTCACTCCCACCACGAATTGCCCCATCATCTGTCGTTACTGCTTTCGTAAAAATGAACTTTCTTCTCACGATAAAATTTTTAATAATAATCTTGATCAACTGCAGACATATTTGGCCAACAACCCCAAGATTAACGAAGTCATTCTCACTGGAGGAGATCCTCTTATTTTGAGTAACTCCAAATTAATTCAAATTCTTGAACGACTCCATATATGCAAAATCAAATTTGTTCGCTTTCATACTCGAACACCTATTATCCTGCCTTCGCGCATTGACCAAGAACTAGTAACACTACTAAATCATTTTAGTTCGCGTTTTCAACGTCTTATTTTAGCTCTTCACGTCAATCACCAAGAAGAAATCGATGAAGAAGTTAAAACGGCCTTATTGAGACTTAGGGAATGCCATATTGATAAACTAACTCAAACCGTTTTACTTAAAGGTGTTAACAACACAACAAACGACTTAGTGGAACTCTTTTATCGCGTACTGGAATGTAAATTTACACCTTACTATCTACATCATCCTGACCAAGTAAAGGGGGCCATGCATTTTCATCTCCCTCTAGAAGAAGGCCGCGAAATTTATTTAGGCTTAAGAAATCGAATGCCGGGATGGGCCCTACCTCATTACGTGGTTGATCACCCCAATGGACATGGTAAACAATTTGCTTTTAATCCTGAAACGCTAGAGTTCTCAGGTCAGCTCCTTAATCTGCAAGGTAAAAAGGTCTCACTTACATAATTTATACAGGGAAATAAAGTGTAAAGGTAGTTCCCTTGCCTTTTTCAGACTCAACCTTAACTTCCCCTCCAAATTCACTTGTCATTGTCTCTTTTAAAAGAGACAGGCCAAGACCGGTGCCCGAACCAGCGGGTTTAGTTGTAAAAAATGGAGTAAAAATTTCGTCCAAGACCTCCGCTTCGATACCTGAACCATTGTCTACAATGCGGACGACAACAGAGTTTTCTTCCAAAGCAGTACTTATCTCGATAAAAGGCTTTTCACTGCTAGTTTGATCTTTAATAAATTTATCACTTAGAGCATCGTAGGCATTATCAACTAAATTCAAAATAATTCGATTAAAGTTTTGAGTAATCCCTGAAACCGCAGGCAAATTAGAACTTAGTTTTTCGCGAATATCCACTTTCCCTTGTAACTTATTTTTTTCAGTCTTCATCCCTTGACGGTAAAGCTGCAACGTTGTCTGGATTTGCTTGTTAATATCAATTTTCTCCAAGTCGGTTCCTGGCCGTCTAAAATGTAATAGCATGGAGTTAACCGTATCGCCGGCCCGTTGGCTATTTTTCGATATGGTCTGTACCGCAAACTCTAAATCGTCATACTCACTTTGATTAAGTAAATTTTTATTTTTTAAATTAGCCACAATTTCTTTAATAACGACTGTATAATTCATGATAAAATGCAAGGGATTTTTAATTTCATGCGAAATACCGGCCATTAACTTTCCTAGCATGGCCATTTTTTCAACTTCCTGAAACCTGGATAATTCTTCATTCCTCTCAACAAGGAGTTCTTCATGTGCTTCCGTTTCACGCAAATAAAGAAAAGTGGCCACGATAATAACCAAAAAGGAAATCACATTTATCAGAATGGGAACAATGGTAATCATCTGCTGCGATATTTGTTGTGTATGTGCATATAAGACGAACTCAAAGCCTGAAGAAAAAATTTGCAACAATGCAGGCAAGACAATAAAGAAAATCAATGCCCATTTTTCTTTTGTATAACTGAATAAATAAATCGGAACAATCACAATTCCAAAAAATATATTCACGATAAGACCATTTAAGGCCAGGTTATCCAGAAATGCAATGGTATTAAAAGTTAGCAGTAAAAGAATTTTGGCTGAAGTTGTCTTCTTCTGAGAGTTCAAAAATAAAACGATAATAAATGAAAAAAAAGCAATAAGAATTAAAGCGGCAGAAAATTTTAAACCGACCTGGTAATAAAATAAGGTAAAAAATAAAGAGGCGCAAATAAGTAAAACACTTAGAGCATTGGTAATTTTTATTTTTCTAATATCACCTTGCGGTTTATTGCATTCCTCTTGAATACCGAGACATAGCACACAATTTAGAATTGATTTTAAACGTTTCACCATAGTTTTTTTCTTATATCTAATTTCTACTAAAATATTAAACCAATAATCCTAAGAAAAACATATGTCAGATCAAAGCGCGATGCACAAAAAGTGCGAGGGTGATGGATATACTAGGGTAAAAACGTCTGAAAAATGAAGCGGTAGGTCAACTCACTCCGAGATGCCTACCAGTTGGCAAGTAGATACATGAACTTCATCCTACTTGATTGCCATGAATTTTGGATGTATAATGCAAAAATGATGGATAAAAAAAGAGTTTATGAACATAAAATTAATGACTTACTAGATATGTTCCCAGCGGTAGCCATTATTGGCCCAAGACAATGTGGTAAATCAACATTAGTTAGAATGTGTTGCCCAAACTGGAAGTACTATGATCTAGAGCGGCCTGACGATTATAAGCTAATAACAGATGATCCATTAGCGTTTTTTTCAATCAACTCAAGAGATGTAATTATTGATGAAGCTCAACAATATCCTGACTTATTTAAAGTTTTAAGGTCAGTGATAGATGAAAAGCGCTCCATTAAGGGCCGATTTATCCTAACCGGGAGTAGCTCTCCAGAAATAGTTAAAGGTCTAACAGAGAGTTTGGCCGGAAGAATTGCCGTGCTAGAAATGGCCCCATTCAAAGCATGTGAATTTTTTAACAAGCCACTACCAAAGCTGTATGACTTACTAACTTCAAAAAACACACAATTAGACGACTTTGAAAAATTAGAGATGCAAATTCCCCTACCTCAAATGCTAAACTTCTGGTTTAGCGGAGGCTATCCAGAGCCGACAATTACAAATGATGAAGGATTTAAAAAACAGTGGATGGAAAATTACTTTTCAAGTTATTTCGATAGAGATATTCGAAGGCTTTTTCCAAAACTTAATATTCATAACTTCCGACGTTTTATTACCCTATTAACCCAACAATCAGGAACCCAACTGAATAATAACAGCATTGCTCGCTCTCTGGAGGTAGATAGTAAGACAATAAAAGATTATTTAGACATTGTTCACAACACTTTTATTTGGAGAAATCTTTCTCCATTTGAAAAAAACACTTTCCTTCTATTATTTCCTTGATTATAAACATGATAGAACTGGTTTTCGACAAATCGCATTGAATACTAATGTTAGGGTATTATATAAAGATAAGGAAAATATCCACT
>JBFEUX010000050.1:0-14338 GCA_041547255.1 Bacteriovoracaceae bacterium | reverse complement strand
TCCGTTAAAGTTAGTTTCTTACTGAAGGCCGTCTAGTAAAGTTTGTGATTTACCAAATACACCATCTACAAGTTTCATTAGCTTGTCTTCAAGTTGTTTCTTAAATTTAAAGATAATAACAGCAACTACCGCAACTAATAGAATGTACTCAGTTGAAGTCTGACCATCTTCATCTTTTAAGTAGTTTATAAAATCACGCATCATAAGTATTTCTCCCTTAAGTGGTACTTCAGACCTTTCGGCAAGAAGGCCACTGGACTTTAAAGAAATTCACCTATCTTCACTAAAATTATAGCATTTCTATCGGTTATTTTCAATGCACTGCATATAATTACTTGTAAACACATAGAATTGCGTAAAAATCAAGACCCCTAAAAAAATAAAAGGGGCCTAAAAAATGGGCTATCCTCTGCTATAATTGTTGTGGGCTTGGGCAAATGCAATATTGAGTTTCGCCCTACAACTTTTTGAACGGGAGCTATCCCTGGTCATAGTGAGCACGCCCAACAAGTACTAAATTGTACTTGCTAAATGGGAAGCCTAAAATGACTACTAATTGCGCCCACCTATTTTATAGGGGCGCGAAACCAAAAAGAGCATCCAACCAGGCCCTTTTACTTTCCTAGTGCTACAAACTTGACATCACACCGAAAAACTCTGAAAATTTTATTATGGAGCATCATCAAACAAACGAAAGTATTTCTACGACCTGGATTGAAAATCTCGCTTTAGACGAAATCAATATGGAAGAGTCTGGAGTTATTAATTTTAGCGAGCATTTAGATCCAATGCATATGCTTGAGACTTCCTCTATTGAGTTCATGGAAAAGATCAAAGAACGATTTGAAGTCTACATTGCCAAATTCAATGAACTACGCACTAATCAAAACGACCAAACGCGAACTATTAAAATGTTCAAAATTTCCAATACTGTTAATGATTTTATGCTTTTCCGAAATAGCTTAAAATTAGTAGTAGCTCGCAGGTCTCCAGATGTTATCTCCCTAGGGTTTCTATCAAACTCAGGAGGACTATTTGCAGCTCGATTGAATCATCAACCTAGCTCTAGTCAAAAGATTCATGAGATTAAAGCTCACGTTGGTCCCTTCAATAATATTTACTGGAAATTTGCTGGTGAAAATGTAGAGATTGATAGCTTAGTCAGACACTACCTAACAGAATTTATTAAGCACTCTGCTAGATAAAATAAATCACATCAGCTAAATATAAGTGATACCTGAAGACACAACTTTTTGGGCGCCAACTTTTCCTTCTAGCTTACTTTTATAAAGTTTAATAGATTCCTCAACACTTGGCATTTTTACTTGAAACTCACTTTCAATATTAAATGTATCCATATTAAAATGTAGATTTTCTCCTAACGCTTGCATCGCCATCTGATTTTCGGGTTTAGGGAACTTCCAATCACCCTTTACTAATAAACCTGTATTCCCAGCAAAGTTTTTCAAATACATTTTAGCAAACTCATAGCGAGTAACACTATCGCTAGAGGTCACCTGTAACAACCTATTTGTCACATTTTGCTCAATTGCCTGCTTTAAATAGCTAGCAAGGGAGTAAATATCAATAAATCCAGTATGAATCTTTGTATCACAAATAATTTTTTTTCCTAAAAATTCATTTCGCTCAATCGCTTCAATCCATTTTAAATCCATAGGATTATAACTTCGTCCAAAGATAGGGCAACAGCGAAAAATAACATAATTCAAACAAGATTTTTGAATATAAAACTCAGAAGATGCAACCGTATTCCCATACACACTGGCCGGCATTGGAGTATCATTTTCCTTATATAAAACATTTTCTCCAGCAAAAATATAGGCTGAGCTAAAATATATAAATTTAGAATGATAACGTTCCGATGCCATAGAAACATTGAACACACCATTGGTATTTAAGGCTTCAGCCACTTTGGGAAATTCCTGACAGGCATTCAAATCAGTCAGCCCAATAGCGTAAATAGTAATATCTGGCTTAAAGAGATAAACTACTTTTTGAACCATTTCTTTACTATGGACATCACACTTTATTGACAAAACTCCTTTGATTTTTACAGCCGTTTCAAAATAAGTACCGACAATACGATATTCATCCTTTAGTTGCTCTGCTAAATTTGAACCGAGCATCGATGATACGCCAAAAATCAAAACTGTTTTTTTCGTTTTCATAATAGAAATTCTATCATTATTGAGGTGGAAAATATATTGGGTAAATAAGAGAAATAAAACAGCCTTCCCCCATTCAGGGGAAGGCTGGTAAGTGCGTTTACGCGTTTAAAAGTTTAAGTGCATAAGTTGGTGCTTGATTTGCCTGTGCCAAGACCGAAATACCCGCTTGATTTAGAATATTATTCTTTGTCATATCCGCGGTTTCAGCTGCCACATCAACATCTCTCACCCGTGAGTTCGCCTCACTAAAGTTTTCCTCAGTAACACCAAGATTTTGGATAACAGAGGTAAGTCTGTTCTGAAGGGCCCCAAGCTGTGCTCTAACTCCATTGACTTGCACCAAGGCATCATCAAGTCTCGCCAGAGAAAGCTGTGCTCCTTCTTTACTAGAAACAGACTCTGCGGATAAGCCCAGTGCATCCAAGGTAGCGACAACTGTGGTTCCATCGTAACGAATTCTATCATTTTGAGCATCGTTACCGGTACCAACTTGTATTTCCACCAAACCACTGGTGCCATCAAGAAGCTTTCTCCCATTAAATTCAGACGATGAAGAAATCCTTTGAATCTCTTCTTTGAGTTGCTGAAATTCAATGTCTGAAAAACTTCTCTCTGTATCTCCCACTGTATCCGAGGCTGACTGGATGGCAAGTTCACGTAATCTAATGACAATATTGGAGATTTCACTAAGTCCTCCTTCTGCCGTTTGAATAAGTGAAATACCATCATCTGCATTCCTCTTGGCTTGTCTGATACTTCGGATTTCTGCTTTCAAGTTTTCACTGATTGCTAATCCTGCCGCATCATCCGCAGCTCTAGTTATCCTCTCTCCACTAGAGAGTTTTCTTAAGTTACTATTTAATCTCATTTTTGTTTGTCCAAGGCTTCTCTGTGCAGAGATACTTTGAACATTAGTATTTATTCTTAATCCCATTTTTATGCTCCGTCAGTAATCATAAAAACCTCCTGTTAAACGTCGAGCCTTCTGCTCTTTTGTTAATATTGTGTTGGTAAAATAACTTTTTAAAATCCACCAACTTCGCACTCAAAAATTACGCAACATCGCACCTACAATAGCGTCTATATGTATAAACTTCTTGCAGGAAATTTCACATCAACTAGCGATAACTACTTAGCTATCTCCAGGGGTAACTCTAAGCATTCGCAGATGCTTGAATTAATGTTAATGCACTTGTAGTAGACTTGTTAGCTTGCGCTAGCACCGATGTACCCGCTTGCATTAAAATATTCGTTTTAGTTAACTCTGCTGTTGATTTTGCAATATCTGCATCTCTTACTCGTGAGTTCGCAGCACTTAAATTTTCCTGACTAACTTGTAAATTGTTAATCGTTGACTGCAATCTGTTTTGAAGAGCACCAAAGTCAGCTCTAATACCCGAAACAGATACAATCGCGGAATCAATTGCTGCTAGAGAGTTTTGTGCAGAAATTTTATCTGCAACTGAAGCAAGATTTAAACCTAATGCTGCAACATTTACATCTGCACTTGAAGCATCAAAGGTTAGTCTATCAACTAAAGGATCATTTCTTGTACCGATTTGAATATCAAATACAGCACCAGTACCATTTAATAGAGGTACCTTGTTGAATTCTGTTGAGTTCGCAATACGATCAATTTCAGATACTAGTTGCTCGAATTCAACATTAAGGAACTTACGTTCAGTTGGTCCGATAGTGTCTGAAGCCGCTTGCACTGCCAGCTCTCTAAGTCTAATTAAGATGTTTGATGTTTCTGATAAACCGCCTTCAGCAATTTGAACTAGAGAGATACCATCAGCAGCATTTCTTTCTGCTTGCCCCAAACCTCTAATTTGTGCTTTTAGGTTTTCTGAGATTGCCAACCCCGCAGCATCATCGCCAGCACGGTTGATCCTTTGACCAGAAGAAAGTTGTTCTAAAACTTTCTGTTGCTTTAATCTCGTCTGACTCAAATTTCTTTGAGCGTTCAAACTTGAGACGTTCGTGTTAATACGCATACCCATTATATCCTCCTTGATATGGGTTCCACAGGTCCATCCTTGGACTGTGGGATGATTTTTATCATCTACCTGACGTATCGGCCGCCCTTAAAAGTTCTTTATAAAAACTGTTAAAAACTTAAGCAGCAGGAAAATCCTGCCCCTCCCCATAAAATCCCTTGTAATTTCAAACACTTAATCTACTAAGAAATTTGCCCCTTACCAATTAATCATCTAATATATAGACAGTTTTTGAGGAGAAAAGCATTTATGAAATATACAACTTTAAAAGACTCTCCAGAATTTTTTGAAAATACTATTCACTTAATAGAAGAGGCTTTTGAATATCATGCTCCCAATTCTTTTGCGCAAGATTTTTATCCTTTAATGAATAAAAATAACCATAACAACTGTCATATATTAGTTGATGGTGACAAAGTGGTGGCCCATATTGGCTCCCTTACACGCAAGCTAAAAGTAAAAGAGAAGCTTTATCCTTTTACTATGTATGGCGGTATTGCTGTTGATATGAGTTATAGAGGCCAAGGAATTTTCAAAACACTTTTTCAAGAAGTCTTAGAATTAAATGAGCATACCACCTTTCACTTACTATGGAGTGATAAACTGGATATCTACAAACCTTTTGGTTTCTTTCCTTGTATAAATCAATTTGAATATCAGCCTCAGTTATCAGAAACCAAGTTCCATATAAAAGAATGCAAATTAAAAGATTTATCAGAGCAAGAAATTAATCAATTAAAGAAGATATACGAGAGTAGCGAGGAGCTACGACCTCAGAGAAATAATACCCACTGGAACGAGTTGAAGGCCATTCACTCTACTGATCTCAATTTAATTTACACAAAGAACGAAGATAATTTTTCTAATTACTTCTTTCTTAATAAAGGGCAAGACCTCACAGGGGTTATTCATGAGTACGGATATATTGATGAAGACGTTTTGAAACTCCTGCAAAACTATGGTGTCGTCTGGAGCCCAAAGCAACTAAGCGAAGACCCCAGTACACTTTACGCTTCTCTATTTAAAATTGGTAACAACAAGCTTTTTAAACAGTTCATTGAGAGTTATTCTAACATCCAAATTGAAAGCCTATCAGATGAGATCCAATTTACTTTTAAAGGAGAATCCTATTCTTTTAGTCCTAGTGACTTCTTGCAAGGAGTATTTGGTCCTGGTCGCTTTAAAGAATTAAATATCCCTTATTTGTTCATTCCGGGAATGGATAGTATTTAAAGCTTGCGGTCGTTTATCGAATTTTAAGAATCATTGTGGCCCGAATAAAAGTTAAGCTGGCAAGCCCCCAGCAGATATAACTAAGCGTTGCAATATCATTAAAAGATCTTACTGGCGTCTGTCCTACAACATAAATACCACTGGCAAAAAATGTTGCAGTAAGCACAATCAAGCTCATGAAATATACACTGCGCATGAGCAGATTAATTTCATTATTGGTATCTTTCAGCTGCACATCAAGAGTGTAACTGCGCTTAGAAAGCTCTTTCATCATCCACTTCAAGTGGCGAGGAATAACCCGTAAAGACCCAATAACATCTCGTCCTAGCCAAGCAGCTTCTTCCATGAGTGCTTCTTTAGAAATTAAATCTTCAACAACCTCTTTTAACTCTGAGTCGATGACTTCAAAGATATTTAGATCTATTTTAAGTGCTTTTCCAGTTCCATCCAAAGTCATAAGGGCACGAAAAATAACAAACCACTCCCTTGGTAAGTAGATTTCATGTTTACTTAGCGTTGAAACGATGGAATGTGTTAACGCGGTAGCATCTATTTCTTGCACACTTAGCCCAATATAAGGCATAAGCGACTCACGAATGTCTTTAACTAATATTTCATAATCTGGAATGACTTCATATTCTGCCACATCCAAAAATTCAAAAACTAGGTTTTCATAATTATTGGTGAGTAGAGCGTATAAAATTGCAATTAGGTTCGTTCTATTCTTTTTGTTAAGAGTTCCAACAAGACCAAAATCGATTAAGCCAATCTTGTTGTCTTCCATTTTGAAGAAGTTTCCACCATGTAAATCTGCATGAAAAAAGCCATCTGTTAACATCGTTCTAAGAAACATCCTTACAGCTTTTTCTAAATTCTGCTTTAGTTCAACTTCGACTTCAACATTAGTAATCTCATTAAAGGGAATACCTTCGATATAATCCATTACCAGTATTTTCTGACTTGAAAATTCTCTATATACTTTAGGAATAACAAAGATGTTATCTTTATCAAACTTTTGAATATTCTTAGCTATTTTTTCATTATTGTTTGCCTCAATTAAAAAATTCATTTCTAATTGAATACTTTTAAAAAAGTCGGATATTGCTTTGGACACTCCCAAGTATTTTATTTCATCAGAAGCTTTTTCTAAGCGGCTTACAATATAAGTGATAATCTCAAAGTCATTTAGAATATTTTTGCGAATATCAGGTCGTCTCACTTTAACGACAACCTTTTGGCCATTCTTCAGTTCTGCTTTATAAACACAGCCGATCGATGCAACACCAATTGGCTCCTCTTCAATATAATTAAATATTTCATCAATTGATTTACCTACTTCGCTTTCAATACTTCTTTTGGCCACATCAAAAGGAATAGCTGCAGCTTTACTTTGCAGTAACTTTAACTGAGCGATGAATGCGGGATCAAAAATATCTTCCCGCGTAGCTAGTAATTGCCCTACCTTAATAAAGCTTGGCCCCAGTTCTTCAAAACTCTTTCTTATGCGAAAGCCCAGAGATCTCCAAAAGTCGAATTCACTTTCCTCTTCTAGTAGTTGCTTAACTCGTGACTTAGGTATAACAAAATTAGGAATAACCAAGTGCAACTTCGTCTTTAAAATAAGCTCATCAAATCCATGCCTGGCAAAGACAGATAGAATCTCGCGAAATCGATTAACATTTTTAAAAGTACGGGTTATCCCGATACCGGTCTTAATTATATCCATAATACTATTTTAATAGAGAACTCAGACTATACAAATTATTGAAAAATCGTACTTTTATGCCTAGCCATTAGCTGACAAAAAATATCAAGCGATAGAATTTTCTAATAGGACAAAAGCAATAAAAAGCACTAAAATAGTACTTTATGAAATGGTTTAGTATTGTTATTAGCTTTCTTTTATTGACGCCATCCTTTGGTAATGAAACGTGTTCCAGAGTGGCAACCATAAACTACCAACAGGTTTTGGTGGATGCTGGTGCTAATAAGAAAGGGGAAGGCTTAAGGTTTTATTTAGAAAAGGATCCTGTTAGTAAGGACCTATTGGATAAATATCAACAAAAAAATAAACCCACCTTATTTAGTGCTGCTAGTAGTACTGTAGGTTCTTTTTTAATTTTAGGAGGTCTGTTACAAGCCAGTAAGATTAGTGGTGATCAAAATAGCGAAGCTCTTATGTATAGTGGGAGCTTACTTATTGCCTTGAGTTACTTAACCTCCAAAACACTTCAATATAATAATGAAAAAATTCTGCAGGAAGCTGTTGATCAATACAATAAAAGGAACAGCCCGCGTATTTACTTCTCTCCCTATAAAGATAATAATGGCGGATCTGGAGCTGCTTTTGGGCTGCAACAGGAGTTTTAAATATGAAAATTAATTGCTATAAATGTGACACAGAGCTAAAGTTTGAAGAGCATTACAATATTATGCGCTCAGATGAATGCCCCAAGTGTTATGCAAGTCTAAGATGTTGTAGAATGTGTATTTTTTATGATAAGCATTCTTATAATGAGTGTCGTGAGCCCACTGCTGAACGGCTGGTAGATAAAGAAAAGGCGAACTTTTGCGATTTTTATAAATTTGGAAATCAAAATGAACAAAGCCAGGCCAAAGATGATGCTCTTGCTGCAGCAAATGCGCTATTTAAAAAATAATTAAATTTGGAGTTTATTATGTCCCAACACCCAATGACCTTAGCTGGGAAAAAAATGTTAGATGATGAATTAGAACATCTGATTAAGGTAGAACGAGAAGATATTAAAGTGGCCATTGCCGAAGCACGTGAACACGGTGATTTAAAAGAAAATGCCGAATATCACTCTGCAAAGGAAAAGCAGGGCCATATTGAAGGTAGAATTGCCGAACTTCAAAGTAAAATTGCGGTGGCCAAGGTCGTAGATGTCGCCAGCTTAGAGGCAGATAAAATCGTGTTTGGTGCTACCATCACCATTTATAGCGATGAAAAAGATGAATCGAAAACCATTCAAATTGTTGGTGAAGATGAAGCTAGTACAGGTGAAAATAAAATATCCTACAACAGCCCTTTAGGAAAAGCCTTAATCGGAAAAGAAGAGGGTGATGAGATAGTAGTTAAGGCCCCAAAAGGTGATGTCATCTATACCGTCGAAGAATTTGAATACAAATAATAATGTCTGGAATCAATCTTTACTCTTTCTAGCTGGTGGCAAAAAGCCATCACAAAGCTTACTCAAACTTGTTGAAGGTGGAGTAAAAACTCTACTCGATTTGGTTTATATTTTTCCTTTGAGAATCCAAAAAGCTCCAGAACTCTCCCCTTTTTCAACTTCTCAACTAGATCAATTATTCTTAGGAAGAGGCAAAGTCATTAGCTTAAATTTTACTCCCGCTTACGGTAAAAAAGGAAAAGGTAAGGTTCAACTCTTCAATGCTACTTGTGTAATTCAAGATACAATGGGCCCGGAAACGCTTACTCTCAAATGGTTCAACACCTACCCTAGCCTTAAAAAACAACTTGAGACCCTAAATGAGTTTAGTTTTTTAGGAACGATCAGTGAATTTAGAGGCATGCTTCAAATTGTTAATCCACAAATAAATCCCACTCCAAGAAATGAGAAGAATAACTTAATTATAGAATACCCAACAGTCGCTACGGTGGCCGGTAATCGCATCAAAGCTTTAATTGAAAAAATCCCCGAATATATATGGTCCTCGACAATTGAAACCACAGGTGAAGAATCCCAAGAGCTTAACCTTAATAACGCCTTTAAATATATTCATGCCATAGACGATTTTGATACGGAACTTATCCACAAAGCAAAGCAAAGACTTATCTATCATGAGTTTTTTATAAATCAACTTCGAGTTTTAGCAAGAAAATTAAAAAACCAAAAACTAAAAGCCCCTATTCTAAAAATTGATAATGATAAATTAACAGAATATAAAAGATTATTTCCCTACTCGCTTACTGAGGATCAAAGTTTAGTCCTTGAACATATAAGAAGTGACTTTTCTTCCGGCAAGCCAATGATGCGAATGATTCAGGGTGATGTTGGTTGTGGAAAAACAACAGTCGCTATTCTGGCTTCGCTCATCGCAGAGCACAATGGAGGCCAAATTGCTTTCATGTGTCCAACAGAAGCTCTGGCCACTCAACATGCTGAGACTTTGAAGAGTGTCCTGAAAGATAAGATAAGAATTGAGCTTTTATTGGGTAGTACCAAACCTAAAGAGAAAAAGGTTATTTACGAACAACTGGCAGCAGGTGAAATAGATCTTATTTTAGGAACACACTCACTCTTTCAAGACAGTGTCATATTTAAGGACTTACAACTTTGCATTATCGATGAGCAACATAAATTTGGTGTTGAGCAAAGACAAAAATTAGTTTCTAAAGGAAAAGGTGCTCACTCATTAATCATGACAGCAACACCAATCCCCAGAACATTACAACTTAGCCAGTATGGGGACCTTGAAATTTCTACGATAAGAACTGTCCCCCATGGCAGAAAAGGAACCAAAACAAGAATTGTGACTGCTGAGACCTACGAAAAATACCTTAGTTTTTTAAAAACCCGTCTCAGCATGGGAGAACAAATTTATATTGTTGTTCCTGCAATTGAAGAATCGGAAAGTCTCAATCTTAAAAATATTAATAGCACTTTTAAAATATACAAAAAGTTTTTTCCCGAATTTAAAATTTCAATACTGCATGGCCAACTTTCTGCTCAAGAGAAGCAAACGATCATGAGTGCCTACACTTCAGGCAAAATAGATATTCTTATATCAACAACAGTCATTGAAGTTGGTATAAATGTTTTAAACTCTACCGTCATCTCAATATACAATCCAGACCGCTTTGGTCTTAGTTCACTTCATCAACTTAGGGGTCGGGTTGGCCGAGGAGATAAACCGGGCTTTTGTTTTTTAGTTACAGACCAAAATACTAATCAAGAATCCATGAATCGATTAAAAGTCATTGAAAGAACTACAGATGGTTTTGAAATAGCAGAAGCAGATCTTAAAACAAGGGGCCAAGGGGACCTATTTGGATCAAGTCAATCTGGCCATATTAGTTCTTACCGGGTTGGTAATATTTTTGACGACTTTAATATTTTCGAGCAAGTTACTCGGGATCTAAACGCTCTTCGCGAAAAAAAGCCTGAAATGATAAATAATTTACTATTAGATTTGATTGAAGATCAAAAAGTATCATCTACTATCTAAGCCTTTTTTAGTTTATAATTTAGCTATGATTGCAATCGAAATTATCGAAGCGAAAAATCCAGACAGGATCGGAAGCTATACATTCTATCACAATAAAATAAATCTGGGGTCTTCCATTAAAGATCACATTTTTATCGAAGATGAGAGTATGGTTTCTTCTCACCTAAACTTTTTTATTGAAAATGATAAACTATATGTCAGTTTTAATGAAACGGTTAAGCAAATCCATGTAAATAAAAAAATATCAACCGCAACAAAAATTCTCAAAAAAAATGATATTGTCGAAGTGGATACACTCTCATTGAAAATTCTTGATTATAGCTTAACTAGCTTTCCTGGTAAAAAAGATTATCTTAACAAAAGAGTTCAGGAACTTCCAGCAAAAGCACCAGAGCTTATTGAATTATTGCAGGAACTGGCTGAATGACACGGATGCATAACAATTTTTTAAAAACGAGTGATGGAGAACAGATCTTCTATTCATGTAATTTTATACCTGGGACAAAAGTCAAAAATGTGCTCGTTTTTAATTACGGATTAGTTTGTAGTAATCATCACTGGAAGGATCAAATTAAATACTTTGATGAGTGTGGATATCACATCCTGCTTCACGACTATCGTGGCCACTATCAATCATCAGGTAAACACGATTTACAAAAAATTACAATTCATCAAATTGCACAGGATCTAAATGAATTAATTGATTCACTAAGCATAGAGTCGGTCACCCTACTGGGACATAGCATGGGGGTAAATATATGTTTAGAATATGCCAGATTATACCAACGGAAAGTTAAAAGTATGATCCTTATTTCAGGAACCATTGTACCCGTTCATGATGTTATGATGAATACTAATTTAACAGGTTTACTCAAGGCTCCTTTAATAAAAGCACTGGAAAATTTTCCAAATGAGCTCAAAGCTTTCTGGCGTTTTGGAGGCTGGACCCCTATCGTGAAAAAGCTCATTCATACTGGCGGATTTAATGTTGAACAAGTAAGTTCAGAGTTTATTGATATCTATTTAAATAAATTAGGACAACTCGGCCCTGAATTATTTCTCCAGCTCATAGATCAAATGCAAAGCCACGATACTCTAAGCTTTGTTCACAATATTAATGTTCCAACTCTCATTGTCGGAGGAAACAAGGACAAAGTAATTCCCAATTACCTTCAAAAATTATTACATTCTAAAATGACCAACTCCGAATTATATATAATTCATACAGGAAGTCATGTGCCACAGATTGATTTTCCAGCAAGAATGAATGAAAGAATAGAAGCTTATCTAGAGTTAAACTGAAGCCTTATAATCTAATAAGTTTTTAAAAAGCCTCTTTCTGGCAGAAACTAATTGGGATTTCTTGTACTCCTCATGAGATGCATCACCCTTAGTATTTTCCTTATGGCTTTCAATATCTGAAATTTGAACTTCGAAAGGATAAAAAAATCGAACATCTTTTGCAATTAGGCTGGCATCAAGGTCTAGAAGTCTACGAGTAACTTCATTGTTCGGGTCATTTTTCTTTGCAAAAGTACGAACCTTGCGAAAGCTTTGATAAAAAGGGTTTTTATATTTTATCAACTGTCTACAAGTAAAGTGAATTGCCCTATAACTTTTAGATGTATGAACATTACCCTTATGAGAACTCGCTTCCATTTCTGTGGTCTCTAGAGCTTCACCCAATTTTTCTAAAAACTCTTCCTCGCTGAGTTTTTCCTTGATCGCTATTTTTACAATGTTTTTGTACTCTTTTTGAAATTTTTTTAAATCAAAAAGCGAATTTTGTGAACGGGAAGGTTTTATATTATTAACCATAATAATGTAATTTTGATCAATAAAGTGCAAAAGTCGTAAACAATCAGCTTTAGTATAAGTAATAAACCTAAGACCAATTCGATCAAAAAGTTCTTCAGCAACATTTTCTTTTTTGTGAAGTAATTTAATAATGATACTATCTCTGCTCTTTTTACTCTTTGTCTCAAAGTCCTCCAAAGGAATCTTAAAATGACTAGCTTCCGACCAAAAATATAATTGATCTTCTTCTCGGTGCAGGTACTTATAAAATCTGTCGAAAATTTGAGTTTGAATGGTTGAGAAATAACGATAGCGGAGATCTTTATCCAAATGCAAAATAGTGTGCATCACTTTTAAAATGATACTGGCCCAAAGAGTATCTTCTTCACTCGGCTTTAGCTCCGAAGCTCCTGTTGCGATAAGCAACAGCTCTGAAACATCTGTAATGGAGTAAAAGATAGCTGGAATAGTTAAATCCAAACCTTCCGGATCTCCTTCTTTTAAAAAATATTTTTTAATAAACTGCAGGGATTCCTGAAAATTTCCAAACATTTCCGCATTTTGGATAGGGTCAGACATGTCATAACCATAGCCATCTAAAAAGGCCAAAGCCTCTTCCCGTGTTTCGAAATGAGAAAGATAACTAGAGGCATCCAGAGAAGACGTTCCCTCAGTCATAATCTCTAATGACTCCCAATTGAATTTATAATTCTTTAAATAATCTGGGCGATCCATGCTTGTAAATTTCCTTCTCTTTTAGGTGCTTGAAAGTTAACCTATTAGGCATGAAAGATCAAAATTTTAGATATATACGCTTTCTTTACTTAAGTTTTCTAACCTTTTTTGGCTCAGGACTTGCGCCAAAAGCTCCCGGTACATTTGGAAGCCTGGCAACTATTCCTTTAATTTTACTTATTGCACACCTTAACGCATCGTTCCTGTTTGTTTTGAGTTTCACTAGTGCATTAACTATAGTTGCCTGCTTTGTCGCCCACTACGCTCAAAAGAAGGAAGGCGTGCACGACCCAGGATGGATAGTTATTGATGAAGTTATTGGTATGCTTGTCACCTGGTTATTTGTTTTTCCCAACACCAATATCATAACCCTTACTTTTGTCTTTATAATATTTAGAGTTTTTGACATCATTAAAATTTTTCCTGCGAACTGGGCAGATAAAAACATTAAAAATGGTGCGGGAACAATTATTGACGATGTTATAAGTGGTATATATGCAGGAATTACACTTCTACTTCTCCAAAGTTTTCGACTTATCGCATAACATCCCAACAATTTTAATCAATTAAAAAATCCGTAATTTTTCCGTAATTTGCTTGAGTAATGTAAAAGTTAATGTTAACTTTATTTTATTCACATCTATTTTAGGAGAGAAACATGGCGACGACTCAAATGTCTGATGAAAACAAAAAGAAAGCACTAGACCTTGCCTTATCTGGTATTGAAAAACAATTCGGTAAAGGTGCAATCATGAAATTAGGTAATGGTGAGAAAACTCAAAAAATACCTGCCATTTCTACTGGTGCACTAGGAATTGACCTCGCTCTCGGTATTGGCGGAATTCCTAAAGGAAGAATCATCGAAATTTACGGACCAGAATCATCAGGTAAAACAACCCTGACTCTACATATCGCGGCTGAATGTCAAAAAGCTGGTGGAACAGTTGCTTTCGTCGACGCGGAACACGCACTTGATACTACCTACGCAGCAAAACTAGGTGTGGATATCCCTAACACATTAATCTCTCAACCTGACTCAGGAGAACAAGCCTTAGAAATTACCGATATGCTTGTTCGTTCAGGGGCCGTTGACTTACTTATTGTAGATTCAGTCGCAGCACTTACACCAAGAGCTGAACTTGAAGGTGATATGGGTGATTCTCACATGGGCCT
>JBFEUX010000219.1:0-4717 GCA_041547255.1 Bacteriovoracaceae bacterium | reverse complement strand
GCCTGATAAGTTGGCGCCTGAAAGATCTGCTTCATCTAAACGTGCATGCATCAAGTTAGTATATGCCAGGTTGGCATAACTAAGATCTACGCCGCGTAAATCAGCATTAAAAAAATTTGCATTTGATGCATCTACTTCTGACATATCTGAATGATGTAAGTCAGAATTCTCAAACAATGAGTTTCTCAAGCTTGCATTAATCAAATCGGCACCATATAAATTACAGTTTGAAAAATTTGAAAAATCTAACTCCTGGTTAGCAAGTTCAACATTTTCCAAAGACATACTATGCAAATTTTTAATTCTTAATCTTTTTTGACCTTTAAACCCATACTTAGTATAATTTTCAAGGTGTTCATTAAGTTCTCCTTCACTGGAATAAATAAAAGCATCGAGTAGATGTGGCTTTACCTTTAACATTTTTCCCTCCTTGCGAAAAAATACATTTTCTTATGATAAAAATTTACGTGAGACATGATCCTTTGTAGTGTTGAGCTGGTGTTAAATTTATGTAGAAATGTACATATTTCCAGCAAAATTCTTAAACGTGAAAATTTCTTAACAATATCTTAAATATTCATAAATGCTTTTATAAAGGCTTCAGCATAAGCTTATCTAGGGATAATAGAGCTTTATCCAGGAGGTTAGATGCATGGAAGAATTTATAACCAACACTGAATTAGAAAGCCATAAACACCTTTTAATCAACAAAGATATTGATGAAATCTTAAAAGGAGAAATAGCGGCGGTAGAATCCTATGAGTTCATTTATGATAAAGTTAAAACTACTCAGGAAATAGATATCTTGAGAAAAATACACAGTGAGCATGTGGAGGAAGTTGAGTACTGGCGACAAGAACTTATTAGAGATGCCCTTTTACCACAAGAACACTCAGGTGATATTGGCATGCTGGCAAAGTCTTTATTGAGCGCCTTACATATAATAGGTCTCAAGGGCTCATTATATGTCCTTAAACAAGGGGAAGATCTTGGGTTAAGGATTTATCATAGCAAAATAACTAGCCCGCTATTAAACCCTATTCAGCGCAGACATATTCAAGAAGTAAGTATTCCTAATCAGGAAAAGCACCTTTTTAAATTGAGACAAATGCTTTCTCTAAAAGAATAAAAGACATGCCCAAGCTTTTAAGCTTGGGCAAGATGGGAACTTTTTTGAAATGAGAGAACAAGAGAAGACGAGATTATACATATGCTTTGTATATCTCTTTATTAGGACGGATATTTTTTTCTTTTTTCTTTAAATAATTAATCAGGCCACCAGCTAGATATATGTTTTTTTGTCGCTGACTCAAGCGATGGAAGACAGGAATCTGCGCACCATTAACTGAGATCGTGAAAAAATTCTCTCCCAGTAACTTCCATTGTACCGCCTTCATATCTACCACATTATTTGTTTTGATCAGATCATAGTCATCGGGATTTCTAAACTCTAGCGGCAGAACACCGGCGGAAATTAGATTCTGCCAATGTATTCGAGCATAGCTTTTGGCCACCACGACTTTTAAGCCCAGGAAGGCCAAAACCATGGCCGCATGCTCACGACTTGAGCCCTGCCCATAGTTATCTCCAGCGATTATACAATGGCCATTTTTAGCTTCTTCTTTTGCGTGTTTCACATAGTATTTATCCAGACGATAAAAAGAAAAATTGGCCAGATTATTTATATTACTTCTAAAGGGTAGCACCACATTGCCCCCAGGCAAGATATCATCAGTTGAGACATCGTCATTCAGCTTAAGAATAACCTTTAAGTTCATACTGGATGCAGGCGCTGAAAAATCCGGTAGGCTTTTTATATTGGTACCCTTTTGTAGCATTTCTTTTTGTGCCATTTGATAGCTAAGAGGTTCTTCAAACATGGTTGTATTAACCAACCAGTCCACAGGTATTTCCGGCTTACTTATATCTGAAACCATGGTTCTAGGATCAGTAATCCTTCCAGTAATCGCCGAGGCCACGGCCGTCAAAGGACTGCACAACCACACAGCATCTTCTTTAACCCCTGATCTGCCGGGAAAATTACGGGGAGTTGTCCGTAAACTATTTTTCCCCGGAGCTAGCGCTTGTCCCATTCCAATACAGCCATTACAACCTGTTTGATGTAGACGTCCTCCCCGATTAATAAATAAGGACATATAACCGTGGTTCATTAGGTTTTCTAAGATTTCTCTGGAGCTGGGATTTATATCCAGCGACACCCCTGGTGCAACCCTGTTATTAAGCAACAATTCTGCTGCTCCAGCAAAGTCTTCATAAGCAGGATTAGCACTAGAGCCAATATAAGCCTGAGAGATTGGCGTTCCGACGACTTCGCTAACAGGAACTACATTGCCAGGACTGGAAGGTTTAGCAATCAAAGGTACAATTGTATCAAGGTCCACATAATCATATTCGTCATAACGAACATAGCGATCTGGCCTCAATTCTTTCCAATCCTGAATTCTATTATTATATCTTAGAAATTTTTTTGTCTGTTCATCGGAAGGAAAAATCGAAGCGGTCGCCCCCAATTCGGCCCCCATGCTAGCAATAACAAACCTTTCCATAACATTAAGACTGGCAACTCCAGGTCCGTGATATTCGATCACTTTGTTTAGAGCACCCTTTACCCCATGACGTCTTAACAACTCTAAGATAACATCTTTTGCGTTAACGCCTTTTTTTAAGGAACTTTTTAATTCGATTCCCAGTATTTGAGGCATCTTAAAATAATAGGCTTCCCCCATCATGGCCGCCGCTATATCCAGGCCCCCAGAGCCTATCGCTAACATACCTAAAGAACCTAGAGAGCAGGTATGCGAGTCTGCTCCCAGTAAACTTTTACCTGGAATAGCGAAATGATGGGCATGCAGCACATGGCTGATCCCATTACCGGCACCACTATAATGAATGCCATAGCGCCGACAAGCACTTCTTAAGAATACTTGATCCTCATTGTTTTTATGATCTGTTTGCAAAATATTATGATCAATATACTGTACACTTAACTCTGTTTTAGCGTAGTCTAAGCCTAGTTTTTCCAGCTCTAGCATGACAAAAGTTCCAGTAGCGTCTTGTAAAAGAGTTTGGTCAATCTTAATAGAAACCTCGCTGGAAGGGAGCGTTCTTCCCGATACCAGATGTGCTTCAATCAATTTATTGGTAATTGTTCCCTTGCCCATACAAAATCCATTTATTTTAGCGCCCACCTTGGACTGTTATATTTTTTACATCATCAACTACTGGATGGGATCATTAGATTTTGTTATAAATTTGTAGTTTTCTACACACGAGCGTCTTAATACAGAATTAAGGCTGAAAAATATACTTAGTCTGCTATACCCGATTTACCCAAATGCAGTTTAAACATATACATATGCTTATAAAAAGCACAAAGGATATAACGAATTAAAAGAGGTCGTTATGGAAAATTTCGTAATTGATGGCCAGCATGTGCCTCACTACATTTTCAATACATGCCCCATTCTAGTGGTCGAAGATGACCCGGATATGCATAATATTGTAAAAAAATGTTATGAGCTTTCTGGTCGTACTAATCCCTATATCCAATTCGAAGATGGGCAGCAGTTAATTGATTATATGGAAAAAGTCTTAACAGGTGAAAGGCCTATGCCTGCTCTGGTTCTGATGGACTTACACTTAAATGAAAAGAAAGGTTGCGATATATTAAAAACAGTTCGTGAAATGACTAATGATAAAGATGATCCCGTTATCATTATGTACTCGGCCAGCAACGAACCTGAAATCATACAAAAGTGCATGGATATGCAGGCCAATGGTTTTTTAAGAAAGCCGGAAAGCATTCAGGATTATATTTCTTTTTTTAAAGGGATCTAAACAACTCGACTAATCCACCTCTTCAATAACAGGTAATTTGAGAGATCGTTTAAAATAAACAATTCCAAACTCTGGGCATTTGGCAGAATAAAGAACATAATTTTTAAATTCTATTTCGCACTCAGGATGAACATCCAAACCATCTATCTTAATTTTCTTACCTACTTTTAAGCGATATAGTATATTGGGTGGAAACTCCTCTACCAAAAACTCTGCTTTAAATTTAAATTCCAGCCCAGCAAAGGTAAACGCCTTAGGAACTTCAATTTTTCCCAGCTTCGCCCCATCAAAGTAAAAGCGGGTTTTTCTAGGCCAGGTGCCTTTTCCAACAGTTTGTTTTTTGGCCAGCTCAATGATGATGTCCCCATCTTCATCCACCTCATAATAACTTCCCTGAGGATAGCTAAACTCGCCATATATCGTATCCTGATCCAGGGCCGTTCTCTTGGTTAATTCGTTGTAGTAATAGCCGCCTGTAATCAGTAGAATTAATGCACATAATGTTAAAGTCAGTTTCATAATCTAATCTCTCCTGCCATTTTATGCTATAATGAACGCAATACTTGAGCAAAGATATTCCACTTAAGAATTTTTCATAAATAGCTTATATTATCTTATGTGAAACCGATAAGTTAGAAAAGTTTAAGATTAGTCTATGAAAGCATTATTAATTTCGGAAGAGGAGCAGGATAAGGAACTCTTTACAAAGTACCTTAACGCCTACTTCCCTGACATTCACTTAGTTGCGACAAGCTCTGCTAATGAGGCCATGGATATTATATCCTCTGATGGCCCCTTTGGTTTTTTTATATTGGACACTCAGCTTAAAGAGGCCAGTGCAAATGCTGTGGGGCTAAAT
>JBFEUX010000207.1:0-4994 GCA_041547255.1 Bacteriovoracaceae bacterium | reverse complement strand
GATGAGATTTTGGCCATTAATGGAATGCGAGTGCTAAAAGCTGATATCAAGGATTTGCATAAAATTTGTCAGGCGGATAAAAAATATAACTTTAGCGTGGCCCGCTTAGGCACATTGGTAAATATTGAAGTGATGCCAGGGAAAAAGCCGCGCAAGCTTAAGGCCATTTATGTGGTGGATGAGGCCAAAGCAAAAAAAGCTTTTTTATGTTAGGAGATAGAGGTGAATCTTGATTTTTTTGAATCGGTAAATACGCCACAAATTCATCAGCTTAAAGATGCTCATCTTGAGTATCATCCTGGATACTTTTCTGATAGTAAGTATGGGGTTCAGGATTTTATTGATGGCATAAATTGGCGTGGGGATTCAATTAGTTTATACGGCAAGACTCATGATATTCCCCGTTTGCATGCCTGGTATGCAGATCCAGCAGTTCACTATCAGTATTCTGGAATATCTCTTCCATTGAATCCTTGGAATGCTTTATTATTAGAGATAAAGCGTGATGTGGAAAAAGCAAGTGGCCAACATTTTAATGGGGTTTTGTGTAATCTTTATCGCAATGGATCTGATTATGCAGCCTGGCACAGTGATGATGAAAAAGTTTTAGGTAAAAATCCAACGATTGCATCTGTCTCTTTTGGGGCCAACCGAAAATTTGTGATGAAGCATCTCTATGATAAAACAGTGGAAAAGTTTGAACTGGAGTTAGAGGATGCCAGTCTATTTATTATGTCTGGTAAAACTCAGCACTACTGGAAACATCAGTTAAATAAAACACAAAAAGTAGTGGGCCCGCGAGTGAATTTAACTTTTCGCTATCTAAAAGCGTAATACTTTAAGACTCGCATCATAGCGAATTAATTCGTCTCGAATTTCTTTTAGTAAATACAGCAATTGTGCTTTTATGATCTTCCAATGCTCTTCCGTGACAATATCAATTAACTCAAGTTCGGAAAATTGAGGCGTAAGTTGTTCACGAATTTTTTCTTCCGGTAAATCAAAATTTAACTCGCGACCTTTTAGATATTCAACTAATAAATGATATTTATACATGAGGTTTAAGGACTTGATAAACTTTGAGCCAATGAGGTCCGTTTTTTGCTTAAGTGAGCGAAAGCGCATAAATTGAGAAGTTAAAAAATGAATAGCGCTTAAAACTATTTGGTCGTGAATAATAAGAAAGTCATACTCCCTCTTCGCAAGACTAATGCTTTTTTGCTGGCGGAAAAGCGCTTCTAATGGAAATGGATAGTAGGCAAATTCGTTTTGCATTTGATAGAGGGAGTCAGTCGTCACTCGTATTCGAAGTTTTAGCTTGAACGTCTCAAAATCTTTTATTCTTGCAATAAGGTGTTCAATATTTTGAAAATACTTATTCTCAACAATCTTTTTGTTTACATGAATATCTATAAAAAGCTTTCCCCTTAATTGAGTAGGATCTTGCTGAATAAGAGAAGGAGTTAGCGTAAAATCGTTAATACATTCAACCTTAAGTAATGATTGAAGGTATTTAACCAAGTCTTTTGAAATTGGAAATTCCTGGTATTCTTGATTTTTTTTATAGCTGATTTCTTTGTCAGTAAGAATTTTCCAAGTGAGCTGATAGAATTTTTTTGCCAATATAGTATTCATTCCAGGTAAGCCCTGGATGCGTTTGGCCAGCTTGGACCACTTTTTATCTTCAGGAAAAGCATTTGGAAAAAAACGTTGCAGATTAAAAATACTGCGATTCGTATTGCGAAGAGCTACTCGCTCAGAACTTTGGCGATATTCTTTTAAAAAAAAATAATCTAAGTTTTGAATCGAGTTATGCACAATAGCAAAATGATCTTGTTTGCGCAGATGAAAAATATAGTCTTTCTCTGAGATCACAGACTTCCACTTTACAATATCTTGTCCGGATCTACGTATAAGAAAACTTTTAATGGTATCAGTTTGCAGTTCTGCTTTAGTTAGAATGGGAATATAGACTTGATTAACAGTGAGGCTCAGCAGCAGGTCTGTTTGTACAAATAATCGAAAATCATTCAGTATGGCCTTGGGATGGCAATCGTTGTCTACAATGATGAGAAAGTTTAAATCGCTGGTGCCAAATATAAAATCCTTTGATTTTATATTAGAAGTTAATAAGATATCCTCTACCTCTGGACTGTCTTCAAATCTTATTTTTATTTTTTGAATCGCTCTCAGATAAAAAATCTGATACAGGGATTTAATAAAAGGTATGTAAGATAATAAACGAATAAATTTAACTAGTAGCGTCTTCATTTTTGCAACAGAATCCTCATGATGCTTGATCATACTTAACTATTTCACTTCATACAAGGATCAAGATCATGTTCCCTGCAAAAAATATTGCTTTGTTAATGCATCAAGTTGAAAGATGCTTTGTCTATTAATATATATTTTTCTTGGACAAAAGTTGACGAACGTAGAAAATAGCTTTACTTCTAAAAAAAACCTTTATCTAAATTGGAATTTTAAATGGATAAATATTTAGTTATAGTTGAGTCCCCAACTAAGGCCAAAACAATTCGCAAATTCTTACCTAAAAACTATATCGTAGAGGCGAGTATGGGGCATGTTCGAGATTTACCTCAATCTGCTGCGGATATTCCTGCGAAGTTAAAGAAAGAAGAATGGGCCAAACTGGGAGTTAACGTTGAGAAAGGCTTTGAGCCTCTTTATGTTATACCCAAGGGAAAATCTAAAATTGTAACTGGCCTTAGAAAACAAATGAAAGAGTGCAAAGTTATTTATCTCGCGACCGATGAAGACCGTGAGGGAGAAAGTATTTCTTGGCATTTAATGGAATTATTGAAACCAAAAATTCCTGTTAAACGTATGGTTTTTCACGAAATTACCAAAACAGCTATTAACAAGGCACTAGAAGATACACGTGAGTTAGATGAAAAATTAGTTAAGGCACAAGAGGCCAGACGTGTTTTAGATCGTCTTTATGGTTATACTCTTTCACCACTAATTTGGAAAAAGATCGCTTATGGCCTTAGTGCAGGGAGAGTTCAATCTACTGGTCTTCGATTTATCGTTGATCGGGAACGTGAGCGTCGTCGCTTTGTAAAATCTGAATACTGGGATTTAAAAGCAAGTCTAACTGCTGATAATAAAGAGTTTGAAGCAAAACTAACTTATGTGAGCGGGAAACGTATCGCAAGTGGTAAAGATTTTGATCCTGAAACCGGGAAGTTAACTAAAAAAGATTTACAACTGGTAGACGAAAAACAAGCTGCCGATTTAAAAGCGAAAATTGAAAAGGGCGAATGGAAAGTTATTTTTGTTGAAGAAAAAGAAAGTAAAACTCATCCTACCAAGCCTTTTATTACTTCATCCCTACAGATGGAAGGGGTAAGAAAGTTGGGAATGAGCGCGAAGCAAACTATGCGAACAGCTCAAAAACTATATGAAGAAGGTTTGATTACTTATATGAGAACTGACTCCCCAAATCTTTCTAAAGAGGCAATTCAAGGGGCGCGTTCTGCGATCTCAGATCTTTATGGTAAAGACTATTTATCCGATAAAGAAAGACAATTTGCAGCTAAAACCAAAGGTGCCCAAGAGGCCCACGAAGCGATTCGACCGGCTGGAGCGGAGTTTAAGCACCCTAATGAGATCGGTTTAACCGGTAAAGAAAAAGAACTATATGAGTTAATTTGGAAAAGAACTTTGGCGTCACAAATGAAAGAGGCGACTAAGTCAAATATGGCAGTGAAAATTGAAGTCGATGGACATCAATTTAACGCTAATGGTTCACGTATTGTCTTCCCAGGATTTTTACGAGTATACGTAGAGGGAAGTGATGATCCGGATAAGGCCCTAGACAATAAAGAAGTTATTTTACCTGAAGTAAAAGAAGGGCAAACTGTTAACTGTAAAGCGGTAGAAGCCTTGTCACATGAAACGAAACCACCTGCACGTTATACGGAAGCTTCTTTAGTACAAAGACTGGAAAAAGAAGGGGTAGGACGTCCTTCTACTTATGCAACTATTATTGGAACTATTCAAGACCGTGGTTATGTAAGAAAAGAAGGTAGTGCATTGGTGCCATCATTTACCGGAATGGCCGTGGTTCAACTTTTGGAAAAATACTTTGAAAACTATGTAGACTATAGCTTTACTAGTGAGATGGAAGAAAAACTGGATCTTATCGCCGTTGGTGAAGTAGACCAATTAAAATACTTAAAGAGCTTTTACAGTGGAAAAAAAGGTCTCAAAGAAACAGTCGAGGCCAAAGAAAAATCGATTAAGCCGGAAGAATCTCGTACTATTCATTTAGAAGGGGTTAATGGGGTTGTTGATGTAAAAGTTGGCCGTTTCGGTCCTTATGTTATTTCTCATGGGGAAGGTAAGGATGAAATTCACGCTTCTATCCCTGAAGATATTGCACCTGCAGATCTAAAAGATACGGATATTGACGAGCTTATTGAAATGAGTAAGCGTGGCCCTGAGCCAATTGGTCATCACCCTGAGAATGGTGAGCCTATTTTTGTATTGGTTGGCCGCTACGGACCTTATTTACAGCAGGGCGAGGTAACGGAAGAAAATCCGAAACCCCGTCGGGCATCTTTACCTAAGGGAGTGAATACCAAGGCCATCGATATGGATCTGGCAGTGAAATTACTGTCATTGCCACGTGAACTAGGACCTCACCCAGAGACTGGAAAGATGGTTCAGGCCAATAATGGAAAGTTTGGCCCTTATGTTATGCATGATGGAGAGTTTAGATCACTCAAAAAAGAAGATGATGTGTATACAGTAGGTCTAGAAAGAGCTCTAGAAATACTTAACATGCCGAAATTTGGTCGTGGTGGTACTGTCATTAAGGATTTTGGTAAACTCGAAAAGCTGAAAAAGAGTGTAAAAATCGTAGATGGAAAGTACGGACTTTATGTAAAAGCTGGGACTAAGAACTATTCACTTCCAGATGAATACAAAGATTTAGAAAAGGCCAAGAAAATAACGGAAGCGCAAGT
>JBFEUX010000371.1:0-1833 GCA_041547255.1 Bacteriovoracaceae bacterium | reverse complement strand
TCTGCTGTACATAGGGTTTTTGTAGCATAAAAACTAAATACAGTAATATCACTTAAGCCACCAATAATTTTTCCTTTATAGGTGGTAGGCAGGGCATGGGCGGCATCTTCAATTACTTTTAAATCAAAAACTTTGGCCAATCTACAGATCTCATCCATTTCACAGGCTTGACCTGCAATATGAACGGGCATGATGGCCTTAATACGATCTCTATCAGGGTGTGTTCTTAGAATTACTCCTAGCGCTTCAGTGGACATATTAAAAGTAGAAGCATCGATATCACAGAAGATAGGATCCGCATCAAAATATCTTACAACTTCCGCACTGGCAGTAAAGGTATTCACCGGAACGATAACTTTATCTCCGCGCTTAATGCCAATAGCATCTAAGGCCAGGTGCAAACCGGAAGTGGCAGAGTTGACGGCGTAAGAATAGCTCGCGCCCACATATTCAGCAAAGTCTTCTTCAAATTGCTTGGTTAGTGGGCCAGTAGTTACCCAGCCAGACTTTAAACATTTTACTACTTCATTAATTTCTTCATCCCCTAAATCGGGTAAAGCGAAGGGTATTCTACTCATTATTGTAACTCTCTTTCTACTGTAGCTGCCTGCTCCAATTCGGGAGTGTATTCAGCAACAACTTTATTTAATACTTTTTTAACATCATCCTTCGGTGTGGACAGGGAAATATTAACTAACTCTTGATAGTAATCCATAAAGTTTCCGGGAATTTCCCTGGTTTTGGCCACTCTAACCAAAGGATGTGCCGTTGGTAATGTTGATTCATTATCAGCTAAAAGTTCTTCATATAATTTTTCACCAGGGCGTAGTCCTGTGAATTGAATTTTAATTTCGACGTCCACCTCAAAGCCAGAGAGTTCAATCAGTTCCTTGGCGAGATCGACAATCTTCACTGGATTTCCCATATCTAGAACAAAGATTTCGCCACCGTTACCTAAACATCCAGCCTGGATAACCAATTGGGCAGCTTCTGGAATGGACATAAAATAACGAGTAATTTCCGGGTGGGTGACGGTGACCGGGCCACCTTGTAAAATTTGTTGCTTAAATTTAGGGATAACACTTCCTGAACTACCTAGCACATTTCCAAATCTTACCATGGAGAATTTAGTTGAACCTTGTTTGTTGTGGTATTCGCAAATCATTTCTGCAATTCTTTTGGTGGTTCCCATGACATTGGTT
Source organism: Bacteriovoracaceae bacterium (assembly GCA_041547255.1). Taxonomy (GTDB): domain Bacteria; phylum Bdellovibrionota; class Bacteriovoracia; order Bacteriovoracales; family Bacteriovoracaceae. The sequence continues at coordinate 631 of JBFEUX010000371.1, read as the reverse complement.
GGATTAACTGCTTTATCCGTTGAAATAAGAATAAATTGTTTCGCATGATATTTAACTGCTAGCTCAGCGACGGTAAAGGTTCCTCTGATATTGGTATCAATGGCGGCCACTGGATTTACTTCCATAATCGGCACATGTTTATAAGCAGCAGCATGGTAAACAATATCTGGTGTGTGTTTTTTGAAAATACTTTCCATATGTTCGCGATTGAAAACACTAGTGGTGTAAAAAAGAATCTCAGAATCCAGTTCTAGTTTGATTAGTTCTTCACCTAACTTGTAAGTATTGTATTCGCTATTATCAACAATAATAAGTTTACTTGGTTTGTATCTTAGAACTTGGCGGCATAGCTCTGAGCCAATGGAACCACCACCTCCAGTGATAAGCACAGCTTTATTTTGGTGAGAGTGGGCAATCGTATCTAAATCCAGATTCGCCACACTTCTTCCCATTAAATCTTCTACTCTTACTTCTCGCATTTGTTTAAATGAAACTTTTCCGGAGAGGAGATCGATAATTGGAGGAAGGGTGTTCACTTTGGCACCAACTTCTTTTGACAAATCAAAAATATGGCGAATGAGTTGGTTACTGGCAGTAGGGATTGCGATCATGACCTGCGAGGCATTATATT
>JBFEUX010000041.1:0-16245 GCA_041547255.1 Bacteriovoracaceae bacterium | reverse complement strand
TACCAAAATCATCAGAACAGGCAGACATATAAAGACCGCCTGTCTCGTTAATGATAGTCTCAAAAGGAGATCCTTCAAATACGTCCCCATATGAATTACAATCTTGTAGATCTGCAAAATCAAAAGCTCCATAGAAGCGTACTATACTTTCAGAATCTTTTAGCGCTCTAATAGAATTTAAAAGGCTATATACTTCGTATTTGGCCCCATATCGACTATAACTTTGTTCTTTTTCGTCTGTCACCATGATAACGGCCAAGTGTGCATCTGATCTAAAAAAGTTATTAAAGCGACCATCAGTCATCATCCTTAAGGTATTATAGAAAACGAATTCACTAGCATCTCCAGAAGTGCCTAAGCTATTAACCGCAGTCTTAAACATGCTCACGATTGTGGCATCTGTATGGTTCGGATCATGAGTAAGTTGATAATCAAATTTTCTTTTGAAACCAAGATAGGGATCATCACCTCTATCAGTAGAAATAATACCAACTTTCCACTTCATAAAATTGTTCTTAAGGAAATTGGCCATAAAAAGTTCTGAATTAACTACTATATTTTTCTGAATGCCGCCCATTGACCCGGAATTATCAACAACAAACAAGATATCGATTTTCGTATCATTAAAAAGATTGGGGATGTCATATTGACTGTCAGACTGTTCTTGGCGAGGAGGATTATCATAATAAACGTACTCACCATCGTCTTTTTGGCATGCCAGTAAAGAGACGAATCCTAGAAATATAATAAATTTATTTAACATCATTTTTTCCCTGCTAAACATAAATTTTTAACCTCTGAACTTAGATGAAACAGTTCATCAGCAAATAAAACGTTATCAAATCTAAATTCTACTTGATCATTTTTCCTAGTGGCCGCATTTATGGTTTTGACAGCGTCTCTATCCTTTAGCTGTGCCAACTTTCCTCTAAGTCTGCGCATAGTGGAAAGAAATTCAACTTTTACAAAGCGCATTCTGCGTAAAGTTGCCTCCAGAATTTTTTGACGATTTACCCACTCTTGTCTTAGCTCTTCACTTAGAGATAAAGCTAACTGCTGATTTTTGGCCGTAAGTTGCTCCGTTAAGCCAGCATCCAGATCAGTCAATCTCGAGATCTCCTGATCAAGTTTAATATTTCCCTTCACTAGCATATCTACAAAGAGATTTTTTGAATCTAAGACGGCCGGTCTTTCGGCCTTAATATTGCGATCTATTTCTGCTGCAAATTTTTTATTCTGTCGAACAAACTTATTAAAGGCGTGGTGTACTTCTAGAAACTGACATTGCTGAAGATTGGCCATTGCATTTACCAAATAAATCTCTGGTAAAAAGTGATCTGCGAAAACATCTAATTCAAGAGATTTCAATTCTCCCAAAATAGTGGAAAAGTCATTTCCTCGCATAGAAATCCATAATGCTTCTGTTCTGGCTTGCAAGAACTGCTTAGACTCATCAGGTATGGCCATATAGTATTGTTTGGCCGCAGGATAAGCTTTGGCTTGATATAAAAGTCGGGCCAACAGCATATAATAAGAGCTGAGTTTTTCAATATCAGTTTCATTTTGTAAAATTGGTTCCAAGGCTTCCTTAACGATCTTACCTGCTTGAGCTAGTTTGCCTTGACGGGCATAGGTTAGAACCAAGGTATGAATTAACTCGTAACGAATAGGATCATTTGCTTTTAACTTGCCAATCCACTCAAGGGCATTTTCACCTGCTCGCATGTTATGATAAGCCTGCAGTGAATTGTTGAAAACTGATTGTTGTTTAGCTATCTTTTCAAGCCGAGATATATCAATTTGCGATAAATAGATTCCGTTGTCTAAAATCCATCGAGAGGCATTATTTGAAATAATTTGATCTAGCGCCACTCCTAACTCAGAATTTAGAAATGAATATCTATTAGCTTCTTCCAGCCAAGAAGTAACAAAGGCTTGAGGATAATCAAGTTGATATAATAAATAAAGCTTTGTTGCTCGCTTAAGCTTGTCCTCAGCCTCACTCTTAACATTTATACGATTAAGTCCAGTTAAAGCTTCCTTATAATCGTGCTGGAAGACTAGATTGTAAACATCCCTAGCACCAGCATCAGTAATATTCAGGGACCTAAAACTCCCATAAATTTGCACCAAAAATGCATTGTCCAAATTTAAGGTTTTTTGCTGAACAATCATTTTGCTGGTAATTTGGGTTCCCCCACCATTTTTAAGTAATAAATCTGCTCCACTATTGTTCTTAGTATTCTCAGCGTAAGCATGATCCAACACCAATAAAAAGCTTACACTCAGAAAAAATGGGGAAAGTAAGCTAGACTTCATATAGTCTTACCTCCAAAGAGATAACCGAATTCAAGATATCCCATGGCATTGTGAACATTTTCTGGTCCATTGCGCTTACTTTGTCGGTAAAGTTCATTTTTTAGACCAATACGAGTACTAAAGTTTTTACCCAGCCAAAAAGAGAATCCCAAATCAGCGGTATACATTTGCGTAGCCCCATTCGCTAGTGCAATTTCCCCATATCCCAAAGCAATATACTGATCAAAATAAACGATCTGTTTTTTAGTAAGCCTGAGTTTACCATAGATCGTATTATAATTAACAAAGCCTTCTGTACTCTTAGTTGCGTAATCGGTGTCAGGTAAAAGTTGCTGGTCATTAAAAAGTTTTTTACCTGCTCCACTTAATTTATTTTCATACTCGCTGTATTTATAACCAATCGACCAATCATCATTGATATGAAAACGATACGTCCCACCTACTTGACGGTTTTCCATATGGCTATCAGCTGTAAAGTTGTTACCACCTAGAACAGTAATTTCATGGCGGCGGTACAAGCTAGAATAACGAGCATTAACAGCATATAGATCCGTGGTAGAAAGAAGTGGTGTAACTTTGTCAGATGGGATATTCACACTATCCAATTTTTTGCTTAAATCACTTTCAGCATAAGACAACAAGCTAACGAAAGATAAGGATAATCCAATAAATAGCTTTTTCATTATTTAGTCCCCTTTGCATCTAAGTTTGAATTTAACATGCGAAGCAACCATTGTGCTGGAAGGTCCTTATCTTGCTTCGAAACTTTTAGATCTGCAAATTCCGTTCCTAAAATGGCATAACGCCCACCAGTTTTACGATCGCATATAATACCAACCTTTAAGCGAGACTCTTCTTGCTTATCAGTTAAATCTAATACATCTTCACACCCAACCCGGTCAACACCAACAGAGAAGATAAGAGGATTTGTTGATTCAATACTAGCATTTTCTCTTAGCATAACCGGTTGCTTTGCCCTTTCAAAATCATCTCGCGCAATAAAATGCATAGTTGAAAGTGCAGGTAGATTAGCAATCTCTTTGTAGCGGCCCATAATAGAAATATGATGTTCGCCTTGCAATTCATCTATGAATTTTTGAGGCATATTTTCAATAAGAGCGCTGGCCACAACTACATTTTTAATTTTTTGCATGGCCTGATCTAATATCTCTTTTAGGTCTGCATCTTGTAAAATACTCGTTCCTAGAACCAGGGTATCCCTACCCGAGAGATTTCTCTCATTAAGCGCCTGAATAACAGGGTTCATGAGTTCTACTTTTTTCATAGTATCTCTAAAGAACTTAACTTCCTTGTCCCGAGTTGAATCAGTAAAATATAAAATTGGACTACGATCTTTACTAAATACTTCTACGACAAAACTTTCAGCAGAGGCCATATTATATGCAGATTTTGCCACAATACTAAACTGCTGAATCCCAGGTTTAGTAAAACGGAGTTTTAATTTTCCATCATCCCAACTAACAAAACTTTGCATTTCTTCAGGCATGATTTTTACATTGGTCACTTCATTAAAACGACTATCACCATCTATAATATCAATGTTAAACTCTTGACTCTCACTGAATTTAAAATACTTGATTTCACCCGCAGGCCATGAATTACGTTCAATAACAGGAGGTTTTCTATCTTTGACCACAATTTTCACAGAAAAACTATCCATTTCACAATTATCATAGTTCTTCTTTTTATCTAAGGAACAGGCTTTAAAACTAAAGAAAAATTCTTCCCCATTATAGCTAGGAGGGATATCACTCCACGCCACATTTAAAACTGACGAGTTATTTTTCTCATCTTTAATAAGTTGGGTCTTAAAATTGCCGTAAGCAGGTCTCTTAGAAAGCATTTCAATTCTAGGGGCCACTTCTGCATTAAGATCATAGGCAGAAACTTGAAAACTGATGTCTAGACCCTGCTCCAAGTCTTCAGGAACGACAATCTTAGTTGGAAGACGTGAGTCTAAAACCTTAATTACGACATCTTTTTCTGTTTTATGATTGGCCGGATTATGGGCCACAATTTTTCCTTTATACTTAACACAATTTTCCCAACTGGCATAACATTCGTCAGTTTCATTAATGAGTACATGATGATGATCGGGCTTAAAGATTAGTTGAAATTTCTTTTCACTTCCCTTGACCTTTCTCAGCTCAGTATTGGCCGGCATCCCTAGAGTCGAAACAGTAAATGGACCATTTGGGTAGTCCTTGCTATCAATGCTAAATGAGTAAACTAGGGTCTCACCTTCAGTAACACTATCTTTGTCGTCAGAGTCTACCTGAAATTTCTGGGGAGTATCAAAAACGATTAAATTAACCATTTTCTCAATCGCTTCTGTATGATCTTCAGAGCTTCTCAAAAATATAGTAATAGGATAAATTCGCTTTTTGACGGTAGGATCTTTCGGGTCATTACCATCAAACATTCCTGGCTTCCAACTTACCACAAGTGTCTTGGGATCAAATTTAGCACCTGCCGGTAAATTATCTATTTGCACATCAGGTGTGCCTGGGGCGGGGACAGTCGCTTTTATTCTAAAGTCACGACGAATGCCTTCATTATATTCAAACTTTGACTCAACAACCATGCCGATAGCTGGTGGAACTACCTCTCGTGGCGCCCTTGGTTTTAAATCTAAATTTCCGCTATCTGGATAAGGATTGTTATTTTTACATCCCCATACAATTATTCCTAGCGTAAGTACAAACAATATCTTCATTATCTTCTCCACTTATCCTGTTATGTCCCTACCGGTCTTAACATAAAAGGATAATTAATATTTACATTCACACCACCCTTAGGCTTTGGAAATTGCCAACTCATCATTTTAGTAGTTATGCACTTTTCCACCACAGGACTTTTAAGAGTTGAGTTTTTTACGCGAGAAAAATTTAATTTCCCGGTGCCATTAATTTGAAAGCTTACCGTAACCAAACCTTCTAAACCTGGTTGCTTGTTTAATTGATTTTCATAGCAACGTCTTACCTGACTTAGATACTTAGCAATGGTCGCGTTAATAGCATAACGGCTCAAACCGCCTTCTAACACCATATCATTACTGGCAACCGCGATGGCCGAAATTCCTTTCCCTTCACCAGATGCCACCATGGTATTCCCATATCCGCCAGCTCCACCACCAGCGCCTTTAGTTCCAATACCACCTAGGCCAGCAACTCCTGTATTCCCAACAGTTGTTTTCTTAAGTCCCTTACCGAGTCCAGTTAAAACTTCTCCGCCCGATCCTGCATCTCCACCTTTACCGGCACCAGCAGTGGCCTGTTTTAATTTTTGAGGAACTCCTCCTACGGCCTTGGTTAATTCTTTACTGCCTACCAAGCCTAGAAATCCTAAATTTCTTTTAACTGCTCTATTGGCCTTTTGGGTTTTGGTAAGCGGTTTTACCTTAATTGATTTACTCTTCTGAGAAATATTGACGGCGTTTACAGGTTTGATAACTTTAACTGTGACTGCTTCAATGACCTTTTTCTTTTCAGGAGCTTCTTCTACCTCGGAGGGTGTTAAGAAATAAATAATAGGAATAAGGATAAAGATTGCCAGTAGGATCAATTCAGTCCAACGGTTGATCCAGGAATGGGTGTCTTCCTCACAAATTAACCCATCGTGAATACTGGCAGTACCATCACTGGTTAATTGATAGTTTCCCTTTGGAGTACATAACTGCCAAAGGTTATCTTTAATTTTCTTGGCCTCGCAGCCTTGCAAATCTTTTAATGAGAATTGATTATCTTTAATATCCAAAGAAAAATTGAAAAACCACTGGTTATTATTAAACTCAAAACCCGTTCTTTTTCTGGCCGCAATTCTCTTTTCAGCGCTGTCTTCACTAATTAGACCAAACAATTTATGAAAACCCATTTTTAGATTTTCTTTGCTATTAATCACTCTGATCAGATCCCCATCAAGGGTTTGAATAGAAATCATTGCATATTCTCCTTAATAGCTTCTTTATGATCTAGGGCCATAAAGTCATGGAAGTTTTCTCGCAACTTTAAAAGGCCAAAATCAGTTTCACCTAGATTACCCGTAACAACAGAGTAATCTGCCTTTTTCTTTTCCCCTTCAATCAACAAAGATTGAAAGTCGATATGTTTTCCTGATTTATAACGTACATTTTTTGTCTTCTGATCTGCGCTATAACTAGAAATGCTGAATAAAAATAGAAAAAAAATTGCGACTATTCTCATAAGTTCTTTTCCTTTAAACTATTTATACGTCCTGTAAAATATGCAGCTAATCTTGAATTTTTCTGTTCTTTAAAATACTGCTCAAGAGTATTCAATGCGGTTAAATTCATGGGGTCTTTCAAAAGAATTTCTTTTTGTTTTCTCACCGGAGCATAATCTATTTGCTGGCTAAGCTGAATACTGAAGGTATCTTCCTCAATTAAATCAGCATAATGATTAAAATTAGTGGCCAATTTATTTTCAATCTGAGTTTTTTCTAATACCTCTAATTTTGAGACCTCACTATGTTGTAACCTTAGATAGTCATCTGCAACGGTTAAATACGGACTGGCCATCTGAGTTAACTTTGCTTGAACTTGTAAGCTAATATCCTCTGTCAGACCTTCAGGCATGGGAGTATTTAAAATATCCTGGCCAAATTTCTGATAAGCCTTTGCCAACATATCCAGGATATATACTCGTGTCTCAGTATTAGCTCCTTCTAGATATGTTTTCCCAAGCTTGGCCATTTTTTCAATCGCCTTAACCTTACGTTTAAATTTAGACTGACTATAACGGCCATAAAATCCCAGTTTGGCCTGCTTAGCATAGAGTTTTTGAACTTTATTAAGTACGCTCTTGGCCCAAGCACTTCCGGCATACTCTTTTTGAGAGTTAATAATTTTTTTACTCAATTTAGTGGGCTGAATGACACTTAAATACTGGGCAATTTTTATCTTATTGCCCGTTGACCAAGGAAGTAGAAGCACTCGGTTATTTAATAGATTTGCTTGTTCAAAGGTTTTGTAGATGGCAGTTTCATATTGGGCATTAATATTTTTTTGCTTACGTAATTTGGATATCAATTTACCAAGGATGCGATCTCTTTGTGCAAATTCTTCATCTATTTCATACAACATGGCAATTTTTAAGTAAGTTGTTATTTCTGCATTTCGATTCAATAGGTACTTTTCTTGCAGCTTGGCGGCGTCAGTAAAGCGTCCCATAAGTTCATACTCAACCATAAGAGATTGCTCATCCTTAGATTTTTCTAATAACGCAATTAACTTCTCTTGATCTTTGAGTTTAATGGCCAAAACTTTGGCGTTATCACATGATTTCTGCTCAAAGACTTTTTCAAAGCAGAAGGCATAAAACTTATTTAATGCAATTTTTGTTTCACCTAATAAGGTTACTGCCTCAAAAGATGCCTGTTTGCGAACCTTTTGCATTTCGGCCACTTCTTTTGATAATTTTTTATTTGTGATAAACAGAGGATTATTTAACCAACCATTGGCCTGGGCCACAATATCATCATATTTTTTTTCAATATTATAAATATCCAGCAATAAGTTCTGGGAAAGTATCGCCCACTTATCAATCTCTGTCTTATCTTGCAAGGAAGCTAAACCGACAAAGATAGATTTGGCTTGGGTATATCTTTTTCTCTGGTAATACTCATGAGCTGTTATATATTGAAATTCTCTTGCTTCATCACTATTAGCTAGCATTTTAGCAATGGATTGAGACTCTGAAAGAACGACATCACTCATTTTCGCCTTTTGTGCTAAAGCAAGTCTCGTTTGTCGCATTTTTCGAATATGTTCTGCATCCACGTTAAAGCTTATATCCTCATTAATCCACAAATGTAGTTTAGCGATTTTTTCTTTTGGATCACTAACTACTTTTAGCCATCCCTGCTGCATTTTCTTTTTTAATTCATCTTGCGGAAAGAAAACCAAATACTGATCAATGGCCCTTTTTAAAATACTTTCGTAGCTTTTATTGGTCTGCACTTCAGAATCAAACTGCACTATAACTCTTCTTAGCATGGCCTTAAATTCTTTGGCCTCTTCTTTATCCTGAGGTGTATCGAAAAGATTGCGTTTTTCTAAGCGAGCAAGGTACTCTTTTACTAAATCAATATCGCGGAAACCATAAAACTCTTCCAGTAAGCGCATCTCATAGAATGGATCAGGTTTTTCATTATTAAGGTGTACCAGAACTGTACTTCCGGCAATTCTATTACCTGCGGCATAAAAAGCTTCTACTAATCTTCGTACGAGATCTTTCTTACCTGTTTTTTTTGCCAATTGCTTAATGTAGGCGAGTTCAGGCTCTCCATTCGTAGTGCGAGCAGAGAAAAACAGTAAAAGATCATTGATCACTTTTTCACGAACACTTCCATCTTTTTCAAAAAGTGATAATTTTAATTCTGAAATGGCAGAATCCAGCTTTACTTCCTTATAGTGCAGCCAGGCCCTCTTATAATGTCCATAATTCTTAGACTCTTTAGTCTCACATAGTGCTAAGGCCTTAACATAAAAATCGTCCGCTTTTAAGAACACAACTTTTTCTTCGTAGTATTCGGCCAAGGAGAAAGCTGATTCTCGTTTAATTTTTTTTGAGACAAGGTTATCGTTATAGACAGAAACATAAAAATCTTTGGCCTCGTCAATACGTCCCAGCTTATTTAGAACTCTGGCCATTTGAAAACGGATAACTACGGCCTTGGCCGCTGAAGCCTTAGGAATTCCATCTCTTCCTTCCAGTACATCCTTATATAGTTTTAACGCTTTTTCCCGCTTTGGGATTAAGTCTTTTGACTCACCTTCTTGAATGGATATATCAAAATATAAATCCGCTAGCCGCAAACTTAACTCTGCCCGGTCAGGATCTGTTTTATTTAATGTCGCCTTTAATGACTCCATCTCATCAATAAGGTATTGATCTGCCATTACCGGTGATGTGGCAAGTACTGTCAGAAGAGTTGTAAGTAAAGGCTTCTTTATCATCGCAATCCTATGACTGCCAACTGAATGGCGCTAAAATCTCCTGTCGTCAATATCCCCATGACCTGAGAAACAACTGTACTAGGAATATCTTTATCTGCTTGTAGGTTGATTTCACCGGGAAAAGTAGTTCCTGCATGACTTTTTCCCCAATTATTCTTGATATCATTTAATTGCTTAACTAATGCATTCGGTTTTTTTAATACCTTCTTAGTCTCGCCCACCAATTTTTGATCTAGATAGAGATTACCATCTTTGGCCAAGGCCAAAACCGGTGCTTCCTTAACTTGAGCCGCAGTAATTGAATCAGGTAGAGAGACCCCTTTATTAATAAGGATCTCAGGTGAACTGGAAAAGGTTTGTAAAAGAAAAACCACTAGCATGCTAAACATATCTACCATAGAGGTCAGCATCAAAGCATAAACAGCAGCCTTTTTTCCCCAGCTCTTTTTACGTTTTCTATTTATAAGATGTTTTTCAAAGGCATCAGCTGCAACTATACTTTGATTCAATCTCATTTTATTGCCCTTTGGCGGATAACACGCCTATGTTAATTATTTCATTTTTACTAAGAGTATCTAAGGTTTGTACTAAGCTTCCATAGTTTACACTTGTTCTCGGAGTAACTGTCGCTGTCGCAATTTCAACCACCTTATTCTTAAAATTTAAAACCTTATTTTGGATAGTTTCACTTAAGCTTGCTTGAAAACTCACTTCATCTGCAGCCTCAACCGCAAATGCTTTCACTCTCTTGCCGTTACGTTTTAAATTTAAATTTAGCTTAGTAGGTGTTTGGTAGACCAGATCCAGATCATAAGTAATTTTTTTGGAGGAAGGCGCTTCTGTACCATGAGATTGCTTAATCTCTACTGATCCAATTTCTATCCACACTGCAGTAATAAGCAAAAAGCAAACACAGGTGGATAATAAATCAATAAACGGAGTAAGATTTAAATCTGCATTTAAATCTTTTTTGGACCCCAGCCCTATTTTTTTCTTCATATTTCATCCCTGAAATAAAGTGTAATTAATTTCTACTAGTGCTCACTTCGCTTACCTCAGCGGCATTAGCTAGAACTTCTGTTTCAGTGATATTTTCTCTATTTTCCGTATAAAAAAGAATATCGTGGTATAGCTCAGAAGTGGCTTCTGTAATCTTGGCCACGATATGCTCTGTTCTATTAGTGAATACAGCAAAGGCAACCAATGCAGGAATCGCTGCAATTAGCCCAAAAGCAGTAGAGTTAAGTGCTTCTGAAATACCTTGAGATAAAAGATTGGCCCGCTCAACTGGAGAAGCTGAAGCAACACCAGCAAAAGAACTAATAAGACCAGTAACTGTTCCTAGTAATCCGAAAAGAGTGGCCACATTCCCAAACATGGATAAGAAACCTGTTCTTTTATCATAAAATGAAATTTCTCTACTTAATTGCTCATCCATTCTAGCTTGAAGTGCTTCATCACCTGAACCATTCATACGCTGTTGCAATCCTGCAACAACCACTTTACCGACTGAAGTGTTTGCGGCCGTCATTTCAATATATTCTTTGGCCCCATGAAAATCACCGGCGGCCACAAAGGCAAGGATATTTCTCCTAAACTCCGCAGGAATATCACGATATTTAAAATAAAGAACAATAGATCTTTCTACGATAAAACCGATGGTTAACAACCCAAAAAGCAGTATAAAATACATAAAGAATCCACCAGCGTGGAACTGATCAACTAACGCCATTTCTCAACCTCCATATTAAGCAAGCATTTTAATAGAACAATAATAGCGACATTGTAGAGTAAATGACTATTAACATTTTCTTACAAAGGTGAAAGTATAGTAAAAAATAAGTAAGAAGGTTGCATAGATACCCGAGTGGTTTAATATACTTATTGCAAAATTAGAAAAACTAAACGCCCCGTTTAGGGGCGTTTATTATTATGCAGGATTGTTCTGCCTTTGATTAATTTACCGTTCACAGTGTGCGTGTTGGGCAAGCTCATCTCGGGCCGAAAAGAAGAGTTATGTTTAGCTACAACCAGTGGTAGCACCACATGTATCACATTTTAAACAGGAACCATTTCTGAGTAGAGTAAATGACTGACATTCCGGACAAGGTTCGCCCTCGTATCCTTTCATGCGGGCTTCAGACATTTTTTTTGCCTGAGTTATCATCTCACTATTGGCCTGCTTAGAGTAAACTTTTTGAGTGGAGACAGTTCCATCAGCATGGGTGACTGTTTCCTCTCCTTCAATCATATCCAATAAAGGTTCTTCATTACCTGTTTCACCGCTGATCTTATCACTATCTAAATCAGTTGGTTTCACGTGAACTAAATCGTGACGACCTAGATACTTACAGGCCAAATCTCTAAACACGTAATCAATCACAGATGTCGCCATTTTTAAATTATCATGACCCATAACAATTCCATTTGGCTCAAACTTGGTGAAGGTAAAGGCATCGACGTATTCTTCCAGTGGTACCCCATATTGCATCCCTAGAGATACTGCAATAGAAAAGCAGTTCATAAGAGAACGATAAGCGGCACCTTCTTTATGCATATCAATAAATATCTCACCTAGAGCTCCATCATTGTACTCTCCAGTTCTAAGATAAACTTTATGTCCTCCGACTGTCGCTTTTTGTGTATAACCTTGTCTTCTATTAGGGAGTATCTTTCTTTTGGATATTTCTTTATAGATTACTTTTTCTACAATTTTTTCTGCCACTTGTGTGACTTTGTCTGTAGTAGAAACGTCATCATAGTCTTCCAGTATACCAAGATCTTCAAAAGCTTGCGCGTTAAGTGGCTGTGAAAGTTTTGATCCATCCCGGTAAATGGCATTGGCCTTAGTCATCAGACTCCAGGATAAGCGGTAAGCGCTGGCAATATCATCAATCGTGGCAGAGTTGGCCATATTAATAGTTTTAGAAATAGCACCTGAAAGATATGGCTGAGCTGCGGCCATCATTCTGATATGCCCTTCCCAAGAGATTAGACGCTTTCCATAACGGCCACATTTATTAGCACAATCAAAGACGGCCAGATGCTCATCTTTAATATGAGGGGCTCCTTCAATCGTCATGGTTCCACAGACATAATCATTAGTCTTTTGTATTTCTTTAGCACTAAAACCAATTTCTGCTAAGACATTTAAATTAGGATCGTTAAGCTTATCCTCAGTAATCTTTAATTCTTTATGTAAGAACTCTTCACCTAGCGTATAGATATTAAATGCAAAACTGATATCAAAGGCTGATTCCAGAGTCGCTTCCACCGCAGTGATCTTTTCATCTGTAAAACCGAGCTTTCTTAGTTTCTCATGATTAATAGCCTCACAACCTGCCAGAGTTCCATGTCCCACGGCATATTTTTCAATCTCTTTAATTTGAGCTGGTTTATAACCTAAGTTCTTTAATGCTGCAGGCACTGATTGATTAATGATTTTGAAATAACCACCACCGGCCAATTTTTTAAATTTAACCAAGGCAAAATCTGGTTCAATACCAGTTGTATCACAGTCCATTACCAGACCAATGGTTCCGGTAGGTGCAATTACTGTCGTTTGAGCATTACGATAACCATATTTTTCACCTAAGCTTAAAGCTTCGTCCCAAGCCTTTTGCGCCGCTTGTACTAAATGCTTATCTACAAGTTTAGCTGTTAAAGGTTGAGGATGTACAGTAAGTCCTTCATAATCATCCTGAGCAAAAACCGCACGACGGTGATTACGAATAACTCTTAACATATCTTCTTTGTTGGCCTCATAGCGCTCAAAAGTTCCATGTTCTTTCGCCATAAGAGCAGAAACCTTATAGGCCGTACCTCCCATGATGGCCGTAATCGCGGCCGTGATATTTCTTCCGTCTTCTGAGTCATAAGGATGTCCTAGTCTCATCAACAAGGCACCAATATTTGCATAACCCAAACCAAGAGTACGGTACTGGTAGGATCGCAAGGCTATTTCTTTAGAAGGAAATTGGGCCATAAGCACAGAGATCTCTAAAACCACAGTCCAGATTTCACAAGCGTGAATAAAGGCATCAGTATCAAACATACCCGTTACCGGATCCAAAAACTTTACTAAATTTAAAGAGGCCAGATTACAAGCAGTATCATCTAGGAACATATATTCTGAGCATGGATTAGAAGCGTTGATTCTTCCATCAACAGGACAAGTATGCCACTCATTAATAGTGTCATCAAACTGCACGCCCGGATCAGCACACTGCCAAGCCGCTTCAGCAATCATCTCCCACAACTCCGTGGCCTTAATGGTCTTAATGGTTTTTCCAGTAGTTCTGGAAATAAGTTCCCATTCTTCATTCTTTTCAACTGCTTCAAAAAATTTATTAGGGATACGAATAGAATTATTTGAATTTTGACCGGCCACAGTCGCGTAAGCTTCTGAGTTCCAATCTGTATCATATACCTCGAACTCAATATTAGTAAAACCTTGCTTGGCCAAATCAATACAGCGGGAAATATAATTCATTGGGACATGATCTTTATTAGCAAGACTTATGGCCTTACCTAGTCCCTTATTTAATTTTCCTGAGAATTTGTCTTCTCCTGTTAGTGTAGACTCGTTAATCGCCTTAAAAATATTTTCCAAGTGCGCTTTACAAACTTTAGAACCAGTCACTAAAGAAGCAACTTTTCTTTCTTCTTTAACTTTCCACTGAATAAAATCTACAATATCTGGGTGATCCAAGTCGATACATACCATCTTCGCGGCTCGACGAGTAGTTCCACCTGATTTGATAGCTCCTGCCGCGCGGTCTCCAATTTTTAAAAATGACATTAGTCCGGATGAACTACCTCCACCAGATAGCGGTTCCCCTTCTCCTCTAATATTAGAAAAATTTGTACCGGTACCAGAACCAAATTTAAAAAGACGAGCTTCCCTGGACCAAAGATCCATAATTCCACCGTCCTTAACCAAATCATCTTGTATAGATTGAATAAAACACGCATGAGGCTGAGGTCTTTCATAAGCGGAAGTTGATTTTTTTATTTTTCCCGACTCAGGGTCTACATATTTATGACCTTGGGGGCTTCCACTGATTCCATAAGCACTATACAATCCAGTGTTAAACCATTGCGGGGAATTGGGAGCCGCCATCTGATTGGCCAACATATAAGCAAGCTCTGCTTGAAAAGCATCTGCATCTGCCTTGCTATCAAAATATTTATATTCCTCTCCCCATTTTCTCCAACAACCAGAAAGACGATCAAAGACCTGTCTGGCGTCTGTCTCACTACCTAAAATCGTATTACCGTTGTCATCCTTTATTATATTTCCTGACAAATCTGTTTGCGGAACTCCGGTCTTTCTAAAATATTTCTGAGCAATAATATCTGTGGCCACTTGTGACCATGAGCTGGGAACTGTAACATTCATGGCAGAGCTACGAGAACCATCCAAGTTCTTCACTTCGCTTTGTCTGGTTTCAAATTCCATACCTGCGTAAGCTGATTGACCCTTCCTAGTAAACAATCGTTTAATTTTCAAAACATGCTCCTTAAAGTTTATAATTTTGTTTTCCTATTAGTATTAGAATGCTTTAGCATACCTAAGTCAACACAATATCTTGTAGGTGTTTAACGTCAAAAAGATGACAAACACTACATAATGTATGGCTACAAAGTTTTTTGACAAGATTTACTGCTAAGACACCGAAATCTTATAAAAATTTTTTTTGGCCTGTACCCATTTTTTTGATGACACAAAATATTGTATAATTGCATTGTTTATTAGTCGGAGATATACCTTATGCTGTGCAATCCGACCAAGTAGATCCAGTAAAGCACTCTTATCTTTAATATGTTATGATTAACTCTATGAAACTCTACAAGAAATTATTTATTATCCTTTTAAGTTGTTGCCACACTCTGACTTACGCAGAAGATTTTTTAAACAAGCTAAAAACGCTAGAACATGAAAATCCAGGTTGTCCTTTCAACAGTATCTGCTCTAAGCCTTCCGGTAAGCTACTACAAAATTGGGAAAAAATGTTGGGCAAAATTGATGATAAAAATAAGCTCAAACAGCTAAAAGCCTTTAAAAAAGCACATGGTATTCCATTGGAATTTCTTACCACTAAGGATGCTCGTATCCCCATTGACCCTATAATGTTTAATTCCCGTTGCAAGTTACATAATCCTAAAAATCCACACAATAATATCTATAAGGGAATTAAGTTTCTAAAAAAAATAGTTAAGTCTGAACATATGCATTTTCCTACTGTCGTCGTTTATGATGGAAAAAAGAAAACCCACTATAAAATTCCCTACCAAGACCAAGTTCTTTTTATTCAAAATGAGCAATTAATTATACTAAAAGATTATGACGATACCTTTTATCAAATCGGAGTTGCCACTGATGGAAATTTTTATTTTAAAAACTTCCCCCACTCCCTAATTACTCAGGCCCTGGAAAAAAAGGTCAAAGAAATTAAATGCCCGGATAAAATTGATTATGACGAGCGCTATTTCAGCACCACTTACTGTCAAAAAGTTTTAGATTTAGAAAGCAATAAACTAAAAATGATTCAGTATACGTTTACTTGTCCTTAAGCTCTACCACATCATTTTTTGAAATAGATGTTGTGCGGTTTTCTTTTAAATAAACCATATAGTTATTAAACCACATTGCGTTCGTTCTATTTAACAACCATGCATCGTAAGGATTTTGTCCATTGGCCTGGACATTCTCCAGCTTCAAATTATCAAGTATGAGCATATTGGCAAATACGGGTACTTTTAGTAGGGCCTTAAGCCCTTGCTCACTTTGGAAATATTCACTATTATCCTTAAAATAAGTGACTAGATTTTCATAGACATAATAACCTGGACCTACCCCTTTATCACATAACTCACCTAGCTCTTTTTCTGCTTTATAAAAGTGGCGGGTCAATGCTAAATTCAAT
>JBFEUX010000288.1:0-3206 GCA_041547255.1 Bacteriovoracaceae bacterium | reverse complement strand
GTGGAAAATCCTCCACCGATGCTTTTGGAGAAGATCCTTTCTCTGGCAAAGCGGATACAGACCATTTTGATAATTTTGGAAATAAAAATAATCGCGGTAAAAAAGATAAACCAGCGGCAGACGGCCCTTACTCAGGAAAAAGTTCTACTGATGAATATGGCAAAGATCCATTGGGTGGCAAATCTTCTACTGATGAATACGGTAAAGACCCGTTAGCTGGCAAATCTTCCACCGACGAATACGGCAAAGATCCATTGGGTGGCAAATCTTCAACTGATCAATATGGTAAAGATCCATTAAGTGGGAAAACCTCTACAGATGCTTTAGGAAAAGATCCTTTAGCAGGTCAAGCGGATACAGATCATTTTGATAATTTTGGAAATAAAAATAATCGGGGTAAAAAAGATAAACCAGCTACAGATGGCCCTTATTCAGGAAAAACATCTACTGATGAATATGGAAAAAAACCATTAACAGGAAAAATTGGCGCAAATCAATTACCTGGACAAAAAGAAAAGGCAGCAGAAGATGGGGCCTTTGCAGGGGAAAATTTACTAGAGCAGCTAGGCTCTCCGGAAACTAATGATCCCTTTGCAGATAAAGCAGTGAATGATCCATTTGCTGAGGCTGCAGATCCTTTTGGTGACGTTGCTGATGCTCATGCTGGGCCAAATGCTAAGGTCGCGGTTGATGATCCAAGTGTCGCCAAGGCACAGGCAGATCAGACTAAGGCGCCAGCAGGTCAGGCCAAGGCCACTGTTGATGCAAATAACAAAAAAGCTGTTGATCCAAGTGTTGCCAAGGCGCAAGCGGATCAATCCAAAGCTAGTAGTAAAGCTGATGGTAAAGCTGCTGCAAATGCTAAAGAGAAAAAAGCAGTTGCAAATGAAGCGGGCGATGCTTTTACCGTAGACGCATTTGATAATGCCGATCATCCGGGTAAGAAAAATAATGCCAGTAATTTGGATGATCCCCTGGCCAAGAAAAATCAACAAGCAGCCGATGGGCCTAGTAAGTATGATAAAAAGGGGCCTGAAGAAGAAGGGCACGATGATCTTTCCAAATATGGTATGCTGAATGGCTTTGGCAAAAAAGGAAAAGACAATCAGGAAAATTCAGAGGATGCCGCCGGTACCACAGAAGAACAAAAGAAAAAATCAAAAGCAGCAGGCGATACGTCAGAACAGTTTAGTGATGATGCAAGTGCTTTTGAAGAAGTGCAGCCTGACTTATTAGCTCGCCAGCAAGATGCTTTAAAGGCCAGAAAAAGTCCCGCTGAACTTGCGCAAAAACTGGATCAGCAAAGCAAAAAAGATGGTGCCCCTGGTAAGGCAGATGCTGTATTGGATAAAGATGGTGCGGAAGTTCCTTATTACAAAGAAAAGGTTGAAAAACAATTAGCAGCAAAGCGCAAAGCGGAAGAAGAAGGAACTGACTTTGGTGATTATATACAAGATTCAAAACGTAAGTTAGCTGCGAAAAAAGCGGCCCAAAGTGCCAAGCTAGATGATGATGATGATAACGCGAAAAAAGAGAGGCTGGCCAAAAAGCCGGTACAAACAACTTCTCAGCAAACAAATGAGATGGAAAAGGCGCTAGATGGTGGCTTAACTGATGGAGCTTTTAGTGATGCTAAATATGATGAAGATAATAATGATGGTAAACCAGATTTAAGTACAATTATTGGAGAGGTGCAGGAGCATGAGGTCACTGAGGACGATAAGCCGGATTTAACGGCGATTATTGGTGGTGCTCCAGATGTGAGCTTAGAGTCTGGAGAGTTAAAAGTTGTATTGAAGCAAAAAACCAAAGCTGGTAATGATATTAGTTTTATTTGTGACTTCGAGGATTTCTACGAAGATGAGTTAGTTGTAAAGGCACCAAAGAACTCGCTGCCTGTTGACTCAGAAGTAAAGGCGAGTGTTAAGTTAAATTATCATGGAAAAGAAGTAAAAGTTAGCTGTGTTGGAAAGGTTGAAGAAACCGAAAGCTTGAATGAAAGCCTCGACACATTAGTGATAGCAATAGATAAAATTAATAATGAAAAGTATGCTGAGTTTCTGGAGTTGTATCAGGAACGACAAATAAGTATTGCAGAGTTTATGAAATTAGCGAAAGGCTATTAAGGTTTAGATGAAGCAAGAAAAGATGGAAGAACTATTCAAAGATTTTTTAAGCAGCGATGAAATCATGGTCGTTGACAAAAGTTCTGCGTCCAGAAGAAGGCTGGTTAAAACTCTGGTGGATATGGGGGGAAGTCGAAACCGTATCCATAGTATTGCTCATTATAGTGAAGCCTTGGATGTGATAAATGATAAAAAGCCCAAGCTAATTTTATCTGATTATGAACTTAATGGTGGCTCGGGATTTGATTTATTTAAAGAATACCGGGACAAATATCCAGAAGAGAAAAAAGCCGTATTAATTCTGGTGACATCAAATATCTCTCAATCTGCTGTGGCAAAAGCTGCAGAAGAGGATGTTGATTCATTTATTATTAAGCCATACACCGTTCAAAGCTTGGAAAAAAGTTTAACCAACGCAGTGATCACTAAACTTCACCCCAGTGAGTATATGCAAACCATCGAAAAGGGTAAAGAGGCACTGTTCGCTAGTAAATATGAATTGGCGCTGGAAATATTTGCACAGGCAATTCCTCTAAGTAAGCAACCTTCACTTGCCATGTTTTATCATGGGCAAACCAAGTATATGTTAAAAGAAGTGAATGAAGCGGAAGGTGATTATAAGAAAGGTCTGGAGATTAACAGTATTCACTTTAAGTGTCAGGTAGGGCTTTATGAACTCTTTATGAAAGATAAAAAGTATGTAGAAGCTTATTCCGTTGTAAAAAATATTGCTAAATACTTTCCCGCAAATCCACAGCGTTTAAAAGAAGTTGTTCGCTTGGCCGTCATGACCAAAAATTATGATGATATGGAATTGTATTATGAAATTTTCACCCAGTTGGATGAGAGAACTGATGATGTGATGAACTATGTTTGTTCCGGTTTATACGTTGCTGGCAAAAATCAATTCCTGCAAGGGGGGACAGAGAAGGGTAGAGAAATTTTTGATAAAGTTGGAGTGTCTTGCTCGGGAACTGCCAAATTTCTTATCGCTATGATCAAGTTATTGGTGAATTATGAAATATTTAGTGATGCACAAAAATTAGTTTCAAGATTTTCCAATGATGAGCAAGATAAAGC
>JBFEUX010000101.1:0-9987 GCA_041547255.1 Bacteriovoracaceae bacterium | reverse complement strand
GTCCCGCTGCTTTGCCAGCCTTTCCAACGAGATTAATAGTACTGCCGGTAAGAAATGACGTGACTATTTCTCCACCAACAAATCCAGCGACTCCACACAAAGCATTAATTCTTTGATCACAAGTAGAGCATTGCCAACTATCTAAAACTTTCAAACATTTTGACAGATGAGGGACACCTTCCCATTTAGCACAACCAAAGCTATCCCCGGCAGCTTTCATTAAAAAATTATAGATTTTTTTCCCAAACGCAACCATAAACTTTTGAGGATTTCTGGCAAAGAGCTTAAGCGATGATTCCGATTCAGAACCTGCCATATGCATGGCCTCGGAGCTTTTATCTTCCACGGCCTGTGCCTCCTTACTTCCAAAGAGGGAGTTTCCAAAACTCTTTAGACCATTCCAAGTGGCAGTACCTGCTGATTTAAGTAAATATCCGATCCCTTCAATATTAAACCAGATATTTTTTACGATCCCAGTCACCGCTTCCGTCATACAATCACTTGTTTTCGAATTCAAACACAACTTTTTTTCTTTAGACATCCCCTTAGTCAGAAGATCAGATAAATAATGATAGGAACCTAGACTTGCAACCTGGAATGCTGAACGAAGTAAATTACACCCCAACTGTTTGCCACACTTGCCTGACAATATCGGAGTCTTTTCTTTTTCTGAACAAGAAACTTTAGAAACCACATCCCTAATATTCAATTCTAGCTTTAAGATTTCCTTTAAATTTGAATGATCTTCTGTAATAGCACAAAGCCTTTTTCCGGAATAGTTTTCAATTCCTACTAATTTTTCTGCCAAAACAGGACCGACTCCAAAATATGAACAATCTACTACTTTTTCTTTATTATTCACCGAAGACTTAATCTTTATATAGAAGTAATAGTACTCCTTACCTGAGTCCTTATCTGTAATTTTCTCAGAGATATTCAAATGCTCACTGTTTTGACAGTAAGACTTTAGTTTCTCAGTTTCAGATTTAGCTGAAGCAAATACATTACCCAGCATGGAATATAGTAATACGACAACAATAGACGATTTAGCTATGAACATTTAAAACTCCTTAGAATCGTCTCAATTTTTTTATTGAATATAGAATGCTTATTTGTAATCAGTGTTTTTATATTAAATAGCTTATCATTGCAGTTTACATAATACGTCTTTTCAATGAATCTATTCTCACCAAGATCATACGAGTAACCAATAACATGCGCCTCTTTAATATTTGGCCAGTTTTCTTTTTCATAGGGCAAGAAATCTATAATTTTGCCATTTCTTTTACTAATCCACTTCTTGCGGCCAGTAATATAACCTTCCTTATTCTTTTCAATCTTCTTACTGTCAGAAGAGATATTTTTGATGTTTGTAGAGGTAATACTTATGACCGGTTTTTTACCTTGCACTTCAGGGCCAAGAATCATTAAAGGCATCCCAAATAGCTTTTGCACACTTTGCCACTTATTAGGAACAGTAACCTCAATATTAGAATACTTTAATTCGAATTTTTTATTGGTTTCTGCAAATGACACCGAAGTAAGCAAGAAGCTCATTACTAAAAATTGAATTAATTTTTTTGCCATATTCTTCCCTTATCCTGGATATGATTATCCTTCTCATCGGCAACATACCGGATGGCATAAAATTAATATTTATGAAGAAATGACATTAATCGTTCTTAAAACTATGAAATTACATGAATAGATCAATATATTTATCAATTACAAAGCTGACTTCGGTATTACTGTACTTTATCGAGATTACAGCGGGCCCTTCTCTCTCTTCGAGTTTTTTACTGTATTAGCACGGGAATGGTTTTAAGCACCAATTCCTAACAAAGTTAAAACAGCGGTGACAATACCCATAAGACCTTCACCAGCAACTAGGCCAGAGGCCACGGCAAACCCAAGGGCCTCACAGTTAGGAAGATTTTTCTTTTTCCACAGCACTAAGAACATAGCTCCAATAAACATAGCGACTGAATAGTAAGCCGGTACGATAAAAGCAATTCCCATAGCAAGTCCGCTAGGTAAATATTTTGTCATACCATCGACTTTCTTTAGCAGAGAAAGAATCACGCCAAAAATGATAGCGCCAATGACTGCTTGCAAAGCATTTTGTGGCATAGTCTCAATACCTTTACTTAAAACTTCGGCCATGGCCTTCCACGCATGAGCAGCAGGGGCCGGAATTTCTCCCTCACCTATGGTATAGGCTGAATCAAAAAGTTTATAAATTGGTATGGCAAAAAAGATCCCTGCCGTGATTCCAATTAATTGCGCCTTAAATTGTTTAAAAGGATTTGCCCCTAACATATGGCCCGTCTTTAAGTCTTGCATCATATCTGCAGCTTGAGATGCACCAGCACCTGTAACCGCTGCGGCCATTAGATTGGTAGACATACTACCAGGAGAAAGCACACCATAAACCATTTGAGTGACCTTTCCCATACCACCAATCGGGTTAATATCAGTTTCACCTGTTGAACGGGTAGCAATAAGTGAAAGGACGGCCGAAAGAGCAATGGCCACAATTGTAAGTAGTGGATGAATATCAAACAACACCTTGGCAAAGACGATAGTTAAAATCGAAGCAGCTCCCAGTCCAATAAAAATCCACTTGGTCGGAATCTTTTGCGACTCATCCTCACTCACCGAGCTCGTTTCAACTTTTTTAAAAGTATTAATGATCGATTTATAAGATAACAGTAAAGACATCAATGCATCGGTTACCATCAGCGCGACTCCTGGCCATAAAATCCAACCACGAGCACCTGTCTTATAATCCATGATATTTTCTGATACCCAGCCCATATCCATCGCCCATGGCCCTAAAATTCCCCATGATAAAATGGCCCCTAGTAATAAAGAGATCCCGACTCTAGGCCCGATCAAAATCCCAGCTCCAAACATCATAGGACTGATTAAGATTTTAAATCCCCATGCAGCTATGCCTGCAAGGCCAATGACCTTCATCAGACCAGGCATAGATGCCGCTGCCCAAAAGTAGGCAATAAGTGTATGAACGCCTGCGATGCCCGCCATCAGCAGTAGCATTTTTGATTTTCTCATCGCCTCCTCACCTTTAGCAAAGATGGCCACAATCGTTTCTGCAGTGGCAGTTCCCGTAGGAAACCTAAGCTTTTCAACCACCACCATTTGCTTTCGTAGTGGAATCGCAAAGAAAACCCCAAGGTAGGCAATAGACAACGCCCAGCACAAAAGCTCCATCATGGAAAGCTCATAACCAAGCATTCCCATGGCAGGAATCGCTGAAACTAAACCAGCAGCAGAACTCATGCTTCCTGCAGCTGAGCCCGAAGTTTGTGCAATATTTGTTTCAAGTACACTAAAAGCAGTTTTGGGCTTTAACACCTGAAAAAGCGAGTAAGATAAAATCGCCGCAATAATTGATCCCCCAAAGCCCCAGCCAGTTCGCAGACCGAAGTAAATATTCATGGCCGACACAACGCCCCCAATCAGGCAGCCTGCCAAAACGGCGCGTAAAGTAAACTGAGCCTCATCAGGCGCGGGAGTATAAAGCCTCTCATCAATCATCATTTCATCCTTTTTGTATGTATAACAAAAAGTATGACCTGATTTACTCATATTTTCAAACGTTAAAACTGCTTGCTATTGATGTGATGGACCCTTCATTTTTGGATCATTTATATCTATTTTTAATTTTTTCAAAAGAACTAATCGTACATTTTAAAATGCTGCCAGCTCATCTGGGATGTAAGATTTTTTTCGGGCAACAATGGTAATATTCGAATAGAATCAAGCTGCTAATGGAGCTGATTATTCACTTTACTACAATTCAAGAATTTTTTACTGCTTTTATGAATGCTTGAACATCAGCGAGACAGCATCTTCCCGATGGATTTGCGGTTTCACAAAAACAACCTGGATTTTTCATTTTGGATTTTATGTCAGCAACAATTAAATCTTCCTCGCCATTTTTTACGGCATCGAATAATTGTTTTTTAGATTTTTTAAAGCAATAACAAATCAACCCATCAAGATTTTCTAAATCCACAGCTTGAATTTTCTTGTCATTATCTTTTGAACAGCAATCACTCATGAGCTTATTATAGCAGGAGATTACTCAAAGTCATGTAAGACCACCTGAGATTGTCATAGTATTCAGGGCCTTATTTTAAGAACTCTACATGAAACTCAACTTCGCCAACAGCTTCTACATAGTGAGGAACTTGAGGTTCAATAACTCCATATTTTTCAGGGGTTAATTCAATTGTTTCCCGCGATTCGGTCTCAATAGTATATAAAAGTTTACCCTTGGAGACACAAATTTTCCCCCAAGTCCCCTCTTTAGTAGTGTGTGTCTTCAACAAACCGGCAGGAACAGTCTCGGCATTAAAGTCAGGGGTGCGTTTATATACATTTACATTTTCTGGTAATTGCTTCATCTCTCGCCTCATATCTGATTTTCGAATATTGATCGCCCTACTTGAGTACAATAAGCATAACCTTATCATGAATAAACTGGGCCCACCAAGACATTGCACAATTAAAATTCCATTTAGCATCTACCAATACCGCAAGCTATAACTAGCTGAAAATATGAAACATATTCAAGAAAATACTGAAGCTTGCCGATAAATTTAGTGAATTTTTAGTTAACTTGCCATTAGGAGTGGATATGTTTTCCAGGACTTTTAGCTACTTTGTTGTGATGTTTACTTTTATGAGCTCCGCTGCTTTCTCCAATGATGGTGTACGAGAATGTCGAGTGAATAACACTCCTCTTTTAGATGCTGATCCATTAAAGGCAGTGCTACAGAATATGGAGCCCGTGAAATTTATCGTCTCTCCTAGAAGTAAAGAGCAGTATTGTCAAAATGCCAAGGACCTGGAGAATTTTCAACTACTCTCCCAGTATGCTTCAGGACTTTCTTATAACGGATCGCTCCTCGGTGAAACGGGATATGCTAGAGATATAAAAAACTACAGCAATGGCCAGCTTTATAAGATTTTAAATCCCAAGAGTGTGCTTGATCAATACTTTAAACATAACTACCGTTTTCACAAACCAAGTAAAGAGCGTCAAAAAGAAAAAGATTTTATCATTAAAAATTATCACAATTTATCAGCTAATAAATTAGATGAGATTTTCAAATGGCTTAAGTTTCAAGACTGTATCCTTGAAGAAAAAGAGACTCTTCATTTTAACCACAATCTAAATCTTCTTTGTGGACATAGAGAGAAGCGTAGAAAATTTCCTGGCCAGCTGGCCTTTGGAAATACCGCTGGCCCATTGGCAAACTTTATTCCTGGAACGGGCCTATGTTGGTGGCACTCTGACTTTCAAAGATCGGCGACCTATCTTAGCTATGCCACTCCCGTTGGTCAGATGAGTAAAGAGGAAGTCACCCAGGCCATCAATGATATTGCCGATCGAAAAAAGATTGTAAAACTTAAAGGCTATAAAAGTCTTAAAGAGTTTACCACAAAACATAGAGATGAAATTGTCGAAAAGCTGCAAATGCAACAAATGAGTGAAGTGCCAAGCTTTGGCTGGCTGAAAGCGCTAGAGTCAACACCGGAAGAACAGAAGGCGAAGGTTTTAGAAGATGGTATGCATAAGCTCTATGATGATGTTCATAATAAAAAGTTAATTACCTATCAGTTGCTGCAACATCCGAGTATATTATCAAACCATGCTCGAATCGTTGTTGGTATGGATAAATTACTAGACCGTAACGGCAAGCATATTGGCTACACTCAAAGATACCTGGATAGTAACTCTCCTCAAGCCCTTCTTACTCGCAATTATAGGTTTGGACAAAAGAGTCTAAGTGGTTGGGGAGACTTTCCCTACACCCAAAATGAGGATGAGCTTAAAAATATGCTCACCATGATTATGCATGAGTGTAATCCTAAAAAGGCTAAAGAACTGATTATTAAGTCCATAAATAAAAAGATCTCCTATCTGCTGTCAAAGCAACATAAAAGAAGCAAGGACTACGATCATCTATTAACAACAACAGAGGTTATGCGTTATAAAAGCACCATTAAAAGCATTAAATCCATGCCAAAAGATAAGTCTGCCCTAGAAGAACTAAATGGCGAATATCTCGATATGACCCTAAATGATGAGCGGATCAGAAATTGGAAAAAGTTGATGCAGTAGTTTTCGCTATTCATAGCGATGAACCAATAATTACGGATAAATTCAATGTATAAAAAAGGTCACTGGCACGAACAACATCATGCAACATAAGCTAAACAGAAAAAAGCGAAATTTTTTACTATCAGCAGCTAGTCTTTAAGAACTTATTCAATATCATCTCTTTCATTGTCACATGTCGTCGACGGCAAGCACATCATCAAACTAGAATCCAAATTACCTAAAAACACAAAAGAGGGAGAGCTTTAATGAAATCTTGTTTGCTTTGCTTAGGATTGTATTTTCTAGTTATAAATTTGGGCCAGGCTCAACCTATGGATGAAGATGATATGGATAGCAAATTGATGGATGATCAAATGAAAATGGGCAGATCAGCTTCTGATTTTGATACTAAAAAATTCCCCACAGAAATTACAAAGTACACCGTACATTTTAATTATGAATTTTTTACTCCTGCAGATTATGATAATTATCGTTATGAAGGGATAAACATCGGATTGCAAAACAATCAAAGGCTAGAGAATCCCGAAGTGTATATGATTATGGGGCCAAATATTTCTTATATCGGTGATGTGTACCAAGATAATGTAGAAGAATTAATTTTTCTGAAATGGAATCATGGTATTGGTAAAACCTACGAGGTTGGAAATAATAAGTTATTAAAGCCTTTTGTTCAAGCTGGTGTTGGTTATGGCTGGATGAATGCAAAACGCGATGAGAACGCCCCTTTGGTGGAGGCCCTTGCCGGAGTAAACTTTATACCTGCCACCGATATAAACATTTTCGCTAAGCTTGGATATCGTTTCTTTAACTTAGACGAAGCGGGCTCCAAAAGTGTAGGAGATATGAAAGGGGCATTTAGCATGCTCGGATTTGGAATCGGTTTATAACTAAAATTTATTCAAACTTAGAACCAAGTCCCAAAGGTGTGAACGTACCTACCAATAAAAAAAATCACGAAATGACTGCTACAAAAGACGCACTGTTTCGCTCACGACCGTCTGAGTACGGCTTTATTCACAATTTTTCTTAAGAATTACCGCATTAGTATTGGTTATATTGCGCCATACATTGTAAACTAGGGGCTCTAAAAGGACATAATTATCGAAACTACAAAAGAATTTAAGACACTTAACTTATCCCCCATACTTATTGAATCACTAAATGACACAGGTTTTATAAAGGCATCCCCCATCCAAGAGCTAACGCTAGATCCCATTCTGGCGGGTAAAGATG
The DNA here is from genome assembly GCA_041547255.1 of Bacteriovoracaceae bacterium. Classification (GTDB taxonomy): domain Bacteria; phylum Bdellovibrionota; class Bacteriovoracia; order Bacteriovoracales; family Bacteriovoracaceae. The sequence goes on along the minus strand of JBFEUX010000101.1, from coordinate 2,597 downwards.
TATTTGCTCAGGCCGAAACAGGTAGTGGGAAAACAGGGGCATTTGTTATTCCTCTTACCGAAGTCTTTCTAAGATCAATAAAAGAAGGCAATACTACACAAACAGAAATGAACTATATTGTGTTAAGCCCTACCCGGGAATTAGCGCAACAAACTCACAAGGCTTTTGCTCGACTTGAAAAGCAAACCGGTATGAAATCTGCTTGTATTATCGGCGGCGAAAATATTGAGAAACAAAAAAAGCTAATCAGCTTAGGGACCACTGTGCTAGTTGCAACTCCCGGTCGCCTGTGTGACCTCATCAAACAAAAAGTAGTCAACCTTTCAAATTGCAAGGCGATGGTTTTTGACGAAGCGGATAGACTCTTTGATATGGGATTTCAAAAAGATATTGAATTTATCTTGAGTAAGGCCCCCATGGATAGACAACTTATTATGGTGTCGGCCACCAGTAACCAGGAAGTCTTGCGAACTGCTTATAAATTTCGTTCACATCCGGAAGAGATAACACTGAATGCAGACAGCTTAGTGGTAGACCATCTTCAACATAAGATGGCCATGGTTAGTAGTGAAGAGAAATTTCCCTTACTAGTCAATATCCTCAGAAATAAAGAAGATGCATACGCGATTGTTTTTTGTAATACCCAAAATCAAACGCACTTTGTGGCCGAGTGGCTGATTAAAATGGGACTAAAAGCCCAGCCCATTTCGGGACGACTCAGTCAAAACAGACGCACCAGACTGCTAGAAGATTTTCGCTCTAAAAAGGTCACCGTTTTAGTTTGCACTGATGTTGCGGCCAGAGGTCTTGACATAAAAGATGTAAACTTAGTCATCAATTACGATCTACCTCAAGAGGGAGCCAACTATGTGCACCGAATCGGTCGAACTGGCCGGGCCGGAGCTGCAGGTGAGGCCATTAGTTTTTGTGCTTATGAAGACTGTGAATCCCTGGAAGGAATTAAAGAATATATTGAAGAAGAGATTGAACAATTACACTTAGAAGATGAAGACTTTGCCAATGATATATGTGCCAAGCCAAGAATTGATCGCAAAACCCTAAGAGTTATTGATAACTCCAATCAAAAACGCCCGCACAATACCAAGCAAAGAAATACTAACAACAATAGACATAACAAGCATCAAACAGAAATGAAGACGACAAGAACTGAAAAAACATCTACTCAAACAAAACCTACTGTAAAAAAAGAAACGCCCCACAGAGAGCGAGTCGACAGAAGATCTTTAGAACTAACTGGCCATAATCCTAAACAGTTTACGGCCCAAGTATTAAAGCACTTTAGAGTTAGCGACGAATCCCTGATTGGCCATGAAATCCTAGCTGAAGGAAAAAAGAAGTTTATTCTTTTTGGGCCTAAGGAAACAACATATAAATTTTATCTAAAGCCTTTATACAAAAAATTACTGCTACCCTTTCTTATTTCGATTATAAAAAAGTCTAATTTGAATCTCTTTGTCAGTATTAGCTATCAAGAGCCGACTTTATTTATAAATTTTAAAGGTGATGATGAAAATCTACTCACCGAAAACCATAATGAATTACTAAAATCCTTTGAGCACCTGATCACAACTTTTCTTCAATCCCGCTTATATTTAAAGCGCAATCTCAAAATTGTTCTTAAATGTCGCCAAACCAAAGTAGAAAGACAAGACAGTGACTCCAAAGAAGACAAAGATTTCGAAAGAAAATTAGAGCAACTAGCAAGATCCAAGAGAAAACTGGTCATCAAAAACCAAAAACCTGTGACCTTAAAACCATTAAACGCCAGAGAAAGAAGAATCATCCACCAATTCTTTCAAGATGATAATGAGGTTAAGACCATATCCCTTGGAGATGGCAGGCTTAAAAGAATAAAGCTTGCACCTAAACAGTAAAATCTCCCCATCGTTGAGGTCAGTTTGAAAGCAATGTGGATACCTAATATTTTAACTGGATTTAGAGTGCTACTTGCCATACTCTTCCCTTTTATTACTTCTGATTTTTGGTTGATCATCTTAAGCATGGCACTCATAACTGAATTTTTAGATGGGGCCTTGGCCCGCAAGTTCAACTGGGTAACAGCAAGTGGTCAAATTATGGATCCTGTGGCCGATCGTCTACTTGCGCTCTCTGTGGGTTTAACTTTGATGTTCGCTGATCGCATTTTAGTAACATCATTACTACTGGTGCTAACCAGGGACTTTGTAGTTACACTTGGCTTTGTGACGACGCTACTATTTTTTAAGCAAACTGATATCATACAAATTTTTAGGCCAAATAGATGGGGAAAAGTGACGACCTTTCTACAGTATCTGGTTTTCTATGACATATTACTCTTTTCTCCCCCACATCAAGTACTCATTTGGTTGACTGCTACTCTTAGTGTGATCTCAGCTGGCAGCTACTCATTAAATTTTTATAAGTCTGTTCGAGAATAGTTACCAAAAGCTAAGGGCCAACAAGCTATATCACCGGCTTACCCAGCCCCCGTCAATGGCCAGGGCCTGACCTGTAATATAAGAAGCCTTGGGTGAGCAAAGCCAAACAACGGCCTCTGCAATTTCCTCAGGAGTGCCTACTCGTCCCATTGGATCTTG
>JBFEUX010000318.1:0-2786 GCA_041547255.1 Bacteriovoracaceae bacterium | reverse complement strand
ATTGGAACAGATGTACAAGCTTACGATGCTGACCTTGATGCTATCGCCACTCTTACTTGTCTTGATGGAGAGGTAGCTCAAAAAGTAGCTGGTGTATGGAGCTGTGTAGCAGCTTATACGGATGTAGATGCTAAACTTGCAACAGTAACAGATAGTATAACTGATGCAGTCGTAGATGTTGCACCATCTCAGAATGCGGTGTTTGATGCTTTAGCTTTAAAAGCCGATGCGACAGCACTAGCTAATTACGTTGCGCTTGCGGGTGGAACCATGACAGGAAACCTTGAGTCTCCTAGCTATGTTTTGGCCGATACAGGAGCTGACACTAATAAATGGTCTCTAGCTGAAGATGCTACCAATAACCTAAATATAAGAAATGGTGCAACAGATGTATTAACAGCACTTGCGAATGGAAACCTAGGTGTTGGAACAATTACCCCGGCACAGAAACTAGACGTTGCAGGTAATATTAATGCAACAGGTGACATTTGTTCTAATAACGGGACTTATTGTTTAAATTCGGTTGGTGCTGCCAGTGGCGAGGCCAATACAGCTTCTAATCTAGGAGCAGGGGCACAAATTTTTAGTGCTAAGTCAGGTCTTGACTTACCTTTTAGATCAATTGTTGGTGGTACTGGAATCACTACAACTCAAAATACAAACGATATAACTCTAGCAGTAAATGAAATTTCATTAAATCATGCAAATATTGGTGGAGTATTGCCACTAGCTAAATTAACTGATGATGATGTGAACGCAAACTATGTACTTATCTCTGGAGGTGCGGGTGGAGATCCGAGCTACGCTCAACTAGATCTTTCCACAATGGTTACCGGATCACTTCCGTTGTCTAATCTTGCCAGAGGACTTACAGCGGGACAAGCTTTAATCTCGCAAGGTATTGCAGCTGATCCTGTTTATGGACAAATTAATTTATCAGATAATATAAATATTGTCTCGGGCACTCTTCCCGTTGCAAATGGTGGAACTGGAGCTGCAGATGCTGCCACGGCCAGAACTAATTTAGGATTAGCTATCGGTACAAATATTCAAGCTTACGATGCGGACTTAGATGCCATTGCAGCACTTGCTTGTGCTGATGGAGAAGTTGCCCAAAAAGTTGCAGGTGTATGGAGCTGTGTAACAGCTTATACTGATATTGATGCCAAAGCAGCAGTAGTTGTAGATGCTATTACTAATGGAGTCGTAGATATAGCGCCTTCACAAAACGCCGTATTTAATGCCTTAGCTTTGAAAGCAGATTCAACTTTATTAACTAATTATGTGCCACTTGCTGGTGGAACTATGACAGGAAACCTAGAGTCTCCTACTTATGTTTTATCTGACACTGGAGGAGATACTAAGACATGGTCACTCGCTGAAGATGTTAATAATAATTTGAATATTAAAAATGGTACAGTAAATGCTTTAACAGCGCTTGCAAGTGGAAGTGTTGGTATTGGAACCACAACCCCTACAGGATTATTTGAGATTAAAGGCGACCGTCCTGGTACAGGGATTATTTCAGGCACAGTAACAAATATTACTGGATCCGGTACAATATTCACCAGCGAACTTACAGTTGGCGATGCGATTGTTGTTGGAAGCGAGGCAAGACAAATTGCAAGTATTACAAGCGATACAAACTTAACCATAACAGCACCATTTTCTACTGACCCAACAGGTACTAGTTTTACATTTGAAAGAAAAGTAATTTTTAATAGTCGTAGCGTTGGAATAGGAACAAGTACCCCTACAAGCGCGTTAACTGTTAATGGAGATATTGCACTAGATAATGGAAATGCAATTAGGTTATATGATAGTGGTAATTCATTTTATACAAGAATGAGAGCGTCCGCATCCTTAACAGGTAATATAATATTCGAGCTTCCAAACACTCAAGGGCAACAAGGTGAAGTATTAACGAAACTTGATGGTACCCCTACCCTTGTATGGAAAAGTGTTGGTCAAAAAAATGGAACTGCAAATACAGGAATCGGCAATGGTGCATTAGGAGGGGTTTCAACAGGTTCATACAATATTGCAATCGGAAAAACTGCATTAGGAGTTAATTCAACTGGTTCTCAGAATATTGCAATCGGAGGCAATGCATTAGGTGTACTTCAGACAGGTATTGGCAATATTGCGATAGGCTATAATACTGGATATCTGCTCGGGTTACCCGGGACCGACAACAACATTTTTATCGGGAACTCTTTAACCCACATCACTGACGGAGCTTCTCATCAACTAAACATCGGAGATGCCATCATAGGGAATAAAGCATCAGGATCAGTCATGATTGGGATTGGAACAAATGGTGCTGCACCAACTCAGAAGCTACAAGTAGGTGTCAGCGGTGACGGCTCAGTTGCACTTGCAAATGCATGGAATACATTTTCTGATGAACGACTAAAAAGAGATTTTGTTAGCATTGATAAACCACTCGAAATCTTAGACCAGCTAAATGGCTACTTTTATTACTGGAAAGATGGAAAAGATGACTCGCGGCAATTAGGTGTTATCGCTCAAGAAGTACAAAAAGTTTTACCTGAAATCGTAGAAGAAAATGCAGACGGGATTTTATCAGTAGATTACTCCAAACTATCGGCCTTCTTAATCACAGTATCAAAAGAACAAAGCCGCCAAATCGCCAATTTACAAGAACAAAACCAACAAATGAAAGAAATCCTCTGCGAACTAAAACCCAATGCCAAACTTTGTAAGAAAAAAGCGAAAAAGACACAAAATCTAGACAAATAAATCATACAAATCCCTGGCTATTT
>JBFEUX010000379.1:0-1686 GCA_041547255.1 Bacteriovoracaceae bacterium | reverse complement strand
GTCTCAAACCTTTGCATATTATGACTTAATTTAGAATGGAAGTATTTGGTATATTTAAATTACCCTTCATTTATTACTGAAGTTTCGTCAGACTTATCTGTATTTTCCACCTTATCTTCATCAACCTTTAGGTTGACATGATCTAGATCAGAAGCGCAAATTTCACCACCATTCAAATCGTAGCGTTTCTCTCCTAAATCTTGATCATTAGCAAATACATTTATAGATCCCACCAGGAATAAAATAGCAAATAATGTTTTCATAATTCTCTCCTTTTAAACATTAAGTACTAACTTATAAGCAACTTACGTGCCAAAAACAAGTTATCCTAAGTAGTGAAAAAGTGATGCTAATTCATCATTAATTGCCTAAATTTTAGACAAGGGATAAATTTTTTACAGTCTTGTAGACAAAAAAAGGCCACTCGATTGAGTGGCCAAAGATATCAAAAATTAGTTTCTTTATTTACTGTGTAACGGCTGAACTTGGTTTTGTTGCTTCCTCAGTAGTTGTAGTTTGATCAAGCTTATCGTTGTTATTTTTATCATCTGCACAATGATCAGCTGCTTTAGGAGCATCACCTTTTTCTCCAGTTTCTGCGGCCATACTAGCAAAGCTCAATGAGAATAAACTTATTAGCATACTAAAAAATAATAGTTTTTTCATGTCTATGTTCTCCCTTTTAAATCTTATAAATTTAAATTAACCCCTGCTGGTTTTACAATTGCTAGTAAATTCTGGAATGCTTGTGTGACCTGAAGGGCCATTTTGTGACCTTTCTTAGACTCAACTCGCTTAATTTCTCCATAGTTATCATAGGAGACATTAATTTTTCCAACACCAAGCATTTCAATTTCCACAGGCTTCCCAAGAGAATTATATTTAAACTTTAAAGTTCTCTTAGTCGTCTTCTTACCTACTTTCTGACGATCTACCATAGTAGTAATCTTACCTGTTCTACTATTATATATTAGTTTAACTGCTTTTCCCTGGTTATTTTTAGCTAAAGTTAGGTTTCCTTTCTTATCATACTCAAATTTAGTAGTTCCACTATTATTCACTACCTTAGCAATTTTATTGTGCTTTTTATTGTATTCAATTTGGACAAAATCGCCACGAGTTGACTTCTTTTTAGTCAGTAAGCCTTTGCCATTATATTCGAAGTTTGTAACCACTTTTCCTCTGGCAATTTTTATTGGCAATCCACAACATTCAGAATAAATCGTGTCCGTTTTAATACCGTTAATTTTCGTCATAATTCTGTATGTATAACGAGAACCATCTGGTTTTGTTCTAATTTCATACTCATATCTATTTGTTACATTTTTGTTGTTGAATCCTTTTTTAGTCACATCTGTCCAGTAATGATCTTTTGGATTCTTAGGATTAGATCCATATTTGTATTTAGTTACATCGCCGTTTCTATCCGTAATTTTGGAAATAAAGAAGGTTTTGCTTTCATAATCCATTTTCATGGAGTCTTCTTTTTCACTCTTCTTTCTTTTAGGATTATAAATGACTTTAGTTAAATTATGGTTGTTATCATACTCATAACCATACTCATGGCCACCAATATCCTTAGAATAAATCAGATTTTTTCCCTTATACTTAAATACTGCTACTTTATCTTTAGCTGACCACATTTTAGAAACTTTATGGTTAGAATTCCACTCAAAGTAGATTTGC
>JBFEUX010000078.1:0-11771 GCA_041547255.1 Bacteriovoracaceae bacterium | reverse complement strand
TAACAATCCAAATCATTTGATCTGGAACTTTAAAATTAAGAAGATACATTTCACTGTATTTCAAGTTTTTAAATTTATGGACAAGACGATTACTCTTTAGAAGTAAAAATAGATTTATCCAAAGAGTAAAAAGTATACTGGATAAAAGATAACCAGGTCCTTCTTTTAAAACTTCATCCGCCAGTATTTCTGGATTAGAGAATAGCGCATCTAACTCAAAGGTATCCTGTGTTCCAGATTCTTTAATACGCTTTTTCTGTTCTTCCAATAGAGGTTGAATTTTTTGAAACTCGATCATCAGCAGTTCCTTAGGGGACTTCTTCATTTGAGATGAATAAGTATAAATCCCGAAGGTAAAAAACCCCGCTAACATGGCACCCATGGTAAGAATGGCCATGACTGGATTGATTTGCCTCAATACAACTTCCGTTAATCCAGCCGCTATAAATACTGATAACAAGATGATGTACAATAAAGATGCATCTTTTGCGATAAACTGAACTAACACAATTGAAGCTAACACTCCGATAGTCGCAGTGATAGCTCCTTTTAATCTTCCATAGGTAATTCCTGAAAGAGCAAAAGGAAAAGGAGCAAACATGGACATCACTACATGGATGTGTACCAAAATGACAGGCAGTAATCCCATAAAGAACAACTTGCCAGTACCTTGCTCATTTGTATTGCTATAGTCAGCCTGATCCATAATCTTTTTTACTTAGCAACTCTATTAGACATATAGCTGATAAGTCCCATACAACGTCCACGCTTAATCGCAGCAGTGGCCATTCTTTGAAACTTAGGTCTTAGTCCAGTAACACGAGCTGGAGAAATTTTTCCAAACTCATTTACAAGCCATGAATAAGTAGATGGATCTTTCCAGTCTGGTTGAGTTTTCTTAGCTGAGAAATAACAAGACTTTCTCTTAGAGAACATTTTCTTTTCTTTTTCAGCATCAAAAGTTGCTTCACTAGCATTGTGGCTAGGGTTTTTGTAAGCTTTAACAATTTCTTCTTGATCTTCATCTTTTCCTAAGTTGATGAAAACAAATTTAAGAACATCTTCAGAGATTCTAAAACGTCTTTCTAATTCTTTGTTCGCATCACCATTGGCACGATACATAATGTAAACATAAGTACCTTTAGTCACACCATGAGTTGTTGGTTGAGCAAAAGTTTTCACTCCCCAATTGTCTTGGATAAGAACTTCACCATCAAAGTCAGTAATTGTTTTTGCAACAGTTTCCGCTAATTTTTTAGCGGCATCTTCGCTAGTTTCTGTGCGAAGAACATACGCAGATTCGTAAATCATACATTTTCTCCTGGGTTGTATATTAAGCCCCGATCTCTAGGACGGAGCGAGTAAATTGTAGATTCAAAATAAATGTGCCGGCACTCTAACACTTCAAGATATATTTGCAAACCCCTATTATTCTTTTCACAAATTCTATTCTTTCGGCCATAATAGCGTCCATGCACACTTTAATTAGCTTTACAATGCTTTGCGCCATAAAGGTTTTTGCAAAGATTTTTTATAAATTTGAGATTAACTGGCTTTCAGATCAACGTGATTTCGAGAAGGTAAGACTCGTGGCTATTCTTAACCACACCAGTCTCTACGAACCACTCATGTTTGCTACTGCTCCCAATTGGTTCCTATGGAAAATAGCCCGTAAGATGGCCCTTCCTGTCGCTGATAAAACCATGAAACGCCCTATCGTGGGACGTTTTTTTCGCTTTCTTATCCCAGGCATAATTTCTATCACTCGCAAAAGAGATCAGTCATGGAGACATTTTCTTAAGGCCATCGAAAACAGAAGTGTTATCATCATCCTGCCAGAAGGTAGAATGAAGCGCCACAACGGCCTAGATGCCTATGGAAGACCAATGGATGTAAAGGCGGGAATTACCGATATCATTCCGAAATTACAAGAAGGGAATATCCTATTTGCCTATTCTGGAGGGCTACATCATATCCAACATCCTGGAGAATTCTTTCCTAGGCTATTTAAAACCATAAAATTAAATCTAGAGCTGGTTGATATTGAAAGCTACAAATCGCAATTTAAGACAGATGGCATAGCCCTCAAGCGAGAAATTGTGGCAGATATGAACCAGCGCCTGGCCGAGAAGTGCCCTAAGTAATTGATTTTTAGCAATACAGGACAATTAAGCTCAAGTTTATGATAAGATTCTCGATACGCTTATTATGAAACATTTTATTCTATTTAGTACATTTTTAACTCTTTCAATAGGCCATGCTTGGTCGTCTCCTGATACCTATAAAACATTGAAAGATAAAATTAACAGGTTGGAAAATTCCATCATTCAGGAATTTAGTATCGACTATCCCAAAAATAGACAAAACTTGGCCCCAAGTAGTTATGCTAAATTGGCAGGCCAGGTAGAAATCAAGTATAACTTGCAACAAGCCTTGTTTAATAAATTAGAAAGTGAATTGTTTAATATAGATAAATCACTACCCAAACAAGTAAAGCAAGGCGAACTGACTGCAGCTGAAGCAGAGAAGTTGAAAAACAGCATTGAATACGCCAATAGAATAATCTTAAAAACTAGAAGAGCAGAAATTGCTGAAATGTATAGCGAATTTATGAGTTCACTAGATCACAGTCCAGAACTAAAGGATGTGCACAAAAACCTTGCTCATATGCGCGTACCTAACTGCTCTATAGAAAACCTGCAATACAATGAATCAGGACAACAATTGAGTTTCGAAATAAAACAAAAAAATAATTATGGTAGCTGGACAAGCTCAAGCTTTAATCTTTCCCAGCAAGATATCACTAGTGGCCAACTAAGCTCCAAACTAGAAAATCATAATCGCTTTAACCCAGTACATAATATTATTACACAATTTCAACACAGTGATTACGAAACTGATGTCAGTCAGCGCTTCACCTTGCTACAAGATGAATATGGAAATATTCTAGAGGCTCGCTTTTTCCAGGAAACCACAGAACCACTTATTGAATTTATGGGGTTAAAACTTGGAACTCAAAAAGTTACTAAATTCATTGAGTGTGGAAGAGAATCACTCGAGACAGCCTTAGGGCCTAAACCAGCTTCAAAGTAATTTACTAGCTTCATTTTCTAATTTTAAAAATGTGCATAAGATAAAGATAAGGTGGAAGAATTACGATAAGACCCACCACCAAGGCAATGGTTAGTTGTAACTGTACTGCTTCAGGCGCAATAGTATCTAGTAACATCAGACCGCCCCCCCCTTTCCAACGAAAGACATAGGGGTATTGCACGATCAACCAGCCCAATAGAATAAGCGTGATCTGTCCACCTCCCAAATATTTGAGATACTGGTACTGCTTTTTCTTAATTGCATACCATTGAAAAATTAAAAGCGAGGATGAAAAAGCAAAAGCTAACATACTATAAGGGTGTAAGAGAAATTCTCTAATTAATTGTATATCGCTAAAATAACCATAAACAAAGACAAGTATTCCCAGTAGTATAGAAACAATATTGGCAATCACCGCCCTCTTTTTAAACAGTTCTTTTCCCTCACTAGTTGTCGCTTCTGCCACCAAATAAGTCGCAGAAATATAAGCTAGTAATGAACAAAGAAAAATACCAATTAAAAAGCTAAAAGGGTTAAACCAAGGATCAATATATACTTCTACAAAATGATTTCCATGGCGAGGGATATTACCCATGGTAATAGAACCTGCCAGAATACCTAGCCACAAAGTGGTCCAAATGCTGGATAAGCTAAACAGTACTGAATACCAACGTTGACTCTTTCCTTTTACAGCATCGTAATGACGAAAAGTGAACGCGGTACCTCTCCCCACAATACCAATAAGCATTGCAGTTAAGGGGATATGGTAAAAAACAACCAAATCTCGAAAGGCTTTGGGAAAGCCCACAAACATAATAACGACTCCCAAAATAATCCAGATATGATTTGCCTCCCACACCGGGCCCATGGCATCAGTAATAAGTGCTTCTTGTTCACGTTTTAAAGTTTTGCCTTTAAAACGCTCAAGTATGCCTGCCCCCAAGTCAGCTCCTGCTAACAAAATATAGAGCCAAGCTGAAACAACTAAGATAATTGCAATAAATATATCCATCTATGACCTCTGATAGACTTTTACTTGCCGATAGAATAACCATGCCACAACCACGGCCAGCAATATATACATTAAAGAAAAAAACCATAAGCTATAAACAATTCCAGGCATAGGCGTCACTGCATCGGCCGTTTTCATTACTTTATATATAATCCATGGCTGCCTTCCAACCTCGGTCACTATCCATCCAGCCTCTACAGCAATAAAGCCTAATGGGGTGGCCCAAACAAAAACCTTCAAAAGTTTACTGGTAAATAAGCTCTTTTTCCTTACAAGATAAAATAAAGAGGCCATGGCCAGTAAGGCCAAAAATGTCCCCACCCCAACCATGATTTGAAATGCAATATGTGTGATCAAAACTGGAGGGCGCTCATCTTTGGGAAAATCTGAAAGTCCTTTAACTTCGGCATTAAAATCTCCAAAGGCCAAAAAACTTAAAAGACCAGGAAGTTTAATTGCAAAATCCACTCGCTCTTCTTTCTCATTAGGGATCCCGCCGATAATCAGAGGTGCTGCTTTTTCAGTATGAAAATGTGCTTCCATCGCCGCTAACTTTTCAGGTTGTCTTTTTGCAATATCTTTTGCGCTAAGGTCCCCACTCAGAGGTTGCAATAAGGCCGATACGATAAAAAAGGGTAAGACAATCTTAAAAGCTTTCTGATTGAAATCGACTCTTATATTTCTCAAAATAAGTAGTGCATGCACACCTAATACTGCCACCGAAGTTGCACTAAAAGCGGCCAGAGTCATATGCAGTGATTGGGTAAACCAGGCGCTATTAAACATTGCCGCGATGGGATCAATATTTGTATACTCATTAGTCAATGGATTATAATCAAAACCTGCAGGTGCATTCATCCAGGCATTAGCACTCACTACAAAAATACCTGAAATAACCCCTGACACTCCTACCATCACTGCAGAAAATAAATGAATTTTGGGGGAAACTCGCCCAAAGCCATAAAGAAAAATTCCTAACGCAATTGCCTCTAAAAAGAAAGCTGCTCCTTCATAGGAAAAAGGCATCCCAAAAATAGGCCCTGCTTTTTCCATAAATTCAGGCCACAGCAGACCAAGCTCGAAACTGATCAATGTTCCAGAAACAGCGCCTACTGCAAAAAAGATGGCAACGCCTTTCATCCACATCTTAGTCAAATCTAAGTATTGCTGATCTTGCTTTTTCAGGTACTGATAATAACTGGAGGCCATAAACCATGGCATCACCATTCCAATACAGGCAAAAACAATATGAAAAATTAAAGAAATTGCCATTTGCGATCTGGCTGCAAACAAATCATCCATTTCGTCATTTTACGAATGTAAAATCATATTGTAAGCGATATAAATCAGCAATTTTGAAAAATCTAGTCTAATCGTTTAAAAATATTTCGTACTGCTCGATATGATATGAGTTATCGGCCCTAATGACTAAGTGCTTACTAAAGTTTTCTTCCAAAGACTCAACGACTTCGAAATCCTCACCTGTTAAACGCGCACTCACTTCCGGGTGAGCAAATACTGAAACCGATGGGCCAGTGGTTTTTTTCATGGCCTTAGTGATTTCTCGTAATATTTCATAACAAACTGTATTAACTGATTTTACCATGCCCGTTCCCTCACAATAAGGACAAGGCTCGCACATGACTCGTGTCAAAGTATCCCGAGTTCTTTTTCGAGTCATTTCCACCAAACCCAAGCCAGAAATAGGAAGTACATTAGTTTTTGCACGGTCTTTTTTAAGCGCTTCTAATAGGGTCGAATAAACTTGCTCCCGATGCTCTTCTTTTTCCATATCAATAAAATCGATAATAATAATACCGCCGCAATTTCTTACCCGTAACTGATAAGTTATTTCCTTCACCGCTTCTAAGTTGGTTTTTAAAATTGTTTCTTCTAACGTACGTTTACCTACGAACTTTCCGGTATTAATATCAATCGAAACTAACGCTTCTGTTTGATCAATATTCAAAGAACCGCCTGAACGCAAATAAACTTTATTACTTAGGGCCCGTTCAATTTCGACATCGATATTATAATATTCAAAAATAGGTTGTTCTTTATCGTAGAGCTTTACCTTGCCCTTCATCGAAGGCAGATAGCGATTCACAAATTTTTCGACTTGTCGCAGATTAGGTTTTGAATCTACGATAATGCGGTTAACATCTTCATCAGTTATATCTCTCAATGAACGCTCGATAAAAGTTAAATCATTATAAACACAAGCTGGTGCTTTACATCCTTCAACTGATTTTTGAGCATCCTTCCAGATCTTAACTAATAAAGTATAATCACTTTTTAAAACCTTATGTGACTGCCCTTCTGCCACAGTTCTTGCGATTAAACCTTTACCCTCTGGACGAATAGACTCTAAAACACTTTTAAGTCTATCTCTTTCCTCATCACTTTCGATTCGACGAGAAACCCCTACATGTTCAATCAAAGGCATGTAGACAATATGCCTACCGGCCAAAGTTATATGACGAGTGACTCTAGGCCCTTTCGTAGAAATGGGTTCTTTGGCCACCTGAACTAAAATTTCATCACCCTCATTTAGAAAGTCTTGAATTTTTATATCAGAACGATACCTCAAATCGACCGAATCAGAATAAGTACTAAACTCATCCGGAATGGTCTGACCTATTTGCTTATTATGTTTTTCTTCCCTTTCCCGGTCTTCTAACCTTCTCGTCATTTCACGCTGCTCTTCCAATGTGGGAATATACGCATCATCGACGTATAAAAAAGCCGCTCGCTCCCAACCAATGTCCACAAATGCAGACTGCATTCCAGGAAGTACTCTTAGCACTCTCCCTAAATAAATATTTCCTACGCTGGGTTTGTTTTTTGTGGATGAATCTCTATCTATAAGAAAGTCGAGAATATCACCATTTTCAATTAATGCGACACGACTCTCATTGTGAGTCTGATTAATCACTAATTCTTTGGCCATGAATGTCTACCTTAAACTTAAAATTAATACCTTTATAGAATACTCTTTTTAAAGGTAAATAGAAAGACGCAGGAGGAATCTGCCAGTTTGTCCAAAAAATTTCAGCTTTGTTTAGAATAGTAACTGATTAAACACTGTTTTATCGGAGTTCTCTGCTATGGATTACATCAAAAAAAACTACGGTGACTATTACGAAAAGGCCATGGCCTTTCATCAAAAATATGAAGATTATTTTCCTGCAGTATTTTTTGCATTTGGTTTTTTTCTCGATTTAATTACCTTAGGTGAAGTTGATGATGCCAGCAATATTGTAGTCCTCGGCTTGTACCTACTCGCTGCTCTTGCCATTCTCAGTATGGAATATCTTGGTTATGAAGTGAAGGAAGCAAAACATAAAGTGGTGCACTACTTTTTCGAATACAAGAATGATATTTTTCATTTCCTGCTTGGGGCACTACTGAGTGCCTTTACTCTTTTCTATTTTAAAAGTAGCTCCTTTGCCAACTCCTTTGTGTTTCTTATTATCATGGTAAGCTTGCTGCTTTTAAATGAGCTAGAAGTATTTCAAAAAAAGGGAATCATTATACGTTCTTCACTAGCAATGCTTTGCCTGGTTAGTTATTTAGTCTACGTCATTCCCATTGCTCTGGGACAAACGAGTGCCCTCATCTTTTATGGTTGTACCAGTATCGCTATTTTTATCACGCTTACGGCCTTTTTCATCTTAAATAAATTAGGGATGGATAAAAAACAAAGTACCAAAAACTTACTTATCCCTCAGTTAGCAGTTCTTGCTGTTTATATGAGCTTATATGGATTTAAAGTTTTGCCACCCATCCCACTTAGTATTAAATATATTGGAATCTTCCATGAAGTCAGAAAGACTAATGGTAATTATATTACAAAAGATCTTAATCCCTGGTGGCGTTTTTGGAATGCAAGTGATGAAGACTTTCAGGCACGCACGGGTGATAAAGTTTATATTTTTACCAAAATTTTTGCCCCCGGCGGCTTTGAAGGAAAAGTTTTTATTCGCTTTCTCAAAGACACACCCGATGGTTATATGACATCTGATCGCATCCCTCTAAGCATCACAGGCGGACGAGCTGAAGGTTTTCGTGGTTATGCCTATAAGCAAAACTATACCCCAGGCGAGTGGCAAGTACGGGTGGAAACCGAATCCGGTCTGGAGATTGGCCGAATTAATTTTACTATAGATCAAGATTCAAATGATCATGAAAGAAAATTTAATGTGCTTACGCGTACCTGATGAAGTTAAATCATTAAGCCTGCAATAGACGCAGTCATAAAACAAGCAAGGGTTCCGCCAATAAGTGCCTTAACTCCCAATTGGGCCAAATCATGTCTGCGGGTTGGAGCAAGACCTCCAATTCCCCCCAACTGAATGGCAATAGAAGAGAAGTTGGCAAAACCACAAAGCGCATAAGTAGCTATTGTGATGGCCCGCCCACTGATATTTCCCTCTTTGATCGCTGCCTGTAAATCGAGATAAGCAACAAATTCATTCACAACTGTTTTCTTTCCAAGCATCGCTCCTACTTGCAAACAATCATCCCATGGAACTCCCATTAAAAAAGCAAAAGGGGCAAAAGCATAGCTGATAAAATATTCAAAACTAAACTGTGGCTGCCCTACCATTTCCCCAACCCAGGCTAAAAGTCCATTAAGCATGGCTATTAAGGCAATAAACGCCAGTAGCATCGCTCCTACATTTAACGCCAGGGAAAGCCCTTCTGAAGCTCCATTGGCGGCAGCATCGATGACATTGGCGTTAGTTTTAGGAAGATCTATTTTCAAAACACCTTCAGTTTGAGATTCTTCTGTCTCAGGAACCATGAGCTTGGCACAAACCAAGGCTGCAGGGGCCGACATTACAGATGCTGCCAATAAGTGGCCAGCATCAATTCCCATTCCTACAAAAGCGGCCAATACACCACCCGCGACGGTGGCCATCCCACCAGACATAAGCGCCATAAGCTCTGACTTCGTCATGGTTTCGACAAAAGGCTTTACCACAAGTGGGGCTTCTGTTTGTCCCACAAAAATATTAGCAGCGGCAGAAAGAGATTCCGCACCACTAGTTCCCATCGTTTTCACCATAAGCTTGGCCGTAACCTCAACCACTTTTTGCATAACTCCCAAATGGTACATAACACTCATCAAAGAACTCATAAAAATAATGGTAGGTAAAACCAGAAAGGCAAAAATAAATCCTGATTTTGAAACATTCGTTAAACCACCAAACACAAACTCAGAGCCTTGATTGGTATAACTTAAAATGGCATTAAATGCGTCTTTTGCCCCATCAAAAACGGCACGTCCAAAAGGAGTTTTTAAAATCAAAAGACCAAAAACAATCTGTAAACTGATACCAATAAGAACTGTACGCCATCGGATATTTTTACGAGATGTACTTAAAGCATAAGCAATCGCTATCATGGAAATAAGACCAACTAACGACATAAACCTTTCCATTATTTTCCCCTAAGCAAATATTTTTTGTGTTTTATTCCAGCAAGGGTTTTAACGATAAAGTTACGGGATTACAATGGCCTGTATAAAAAAGACTAGAATTTAAGCGAATAGCCCAACTGATAAGGAGATAAAATGGCCGAACTTAAAGCATTTACATGCTCTCCATGCCAACTGGCCCTAGCATATGTCTCAAAGTTTTTACGATTTGCCTTGGCGCCTTCTCCCTCTGGCGGCATCGCATAGATCATATCCTGGGTTTTAGTCGCCTGACTAAAAGCAACATAACCAACTCCGGCAATAATACCAATAGAAGCTCCTACAATGATATTTCGAGTGTGTTCTTTGGGTTCTTCAACAAAAGAAAGGGTGGATAAACCAAGTACCGCTCCGGCCAAACCACCACCGACGACAATTAATAAGTCGTTCTTAGTACTATCAACCAGCATATCCAGATTTTCATCGGCACCACCACTTTGTGCCAAGACAGAGTTATTTATACTCAAAACAAGTATGGTCAACAGTAAACAAATTTTATTTTTAAAGATCATATTTAATTCCTAGAGATAATTATCAAGTTTCTACTTTTTATGATAAATTTTAGTTTTAAAATAGGCAATAAGTTAAGGTAATTATGACGCAGCTAAGCATGTACAATATCATTGACCGCAAGAAAAAAGGCAAAGTCCTTAGTAAAGAGGAAATAGATTGGGTCATTAATAGTTTAATGAATAACTCTATTAAAGACTATCAGGTTACTGCTCTATTAATGGCCATCGTTCTTAAGGGAATGACAAAAGAAGAAACGGCCAACTTAACCGATGCCATGCTTTATTCAGGACGAACCATTAAATTTGATGATCCTACTGTTATAGACAAGCATAGCACAGGTGGTATTGGAGATAAGACTTCCTTTATTCTTGCTCCTATTGCAGCGGCTTGCGGAGTAAAAGTTCCTATGATTGCAGGACGGGGTTTAGGATACACCGGTGGAACTGTAGATAAAGCAGAAGCCATCTCAGGTTTTAAAACGGACTTAGGGCTAGATGGCTTTGAAAAGCTAGTCATGGAAAAAGGAATGGTGCTAATTGGTCAGACGGACGAAATTGCTCCCGCTGATAAAAAAATATATGCCCTTAGAGATGTCACAGCGACTATCGATGATGTCCCTTTAATCACTGCCAGCATTATGTGTAAAAAACTAGCAGAAGGGGCCAATGGCCTGGTACTTGACCTTAAAATAGGTTCAGGTGCATTTATGCGTACTAAAACTGAGGGTAAAAAACTTGCCCGCTCTATTATTAATACCGCCTCTCGTTTTGATAAAAAATGCGTGACAGTACTCACCAATATGAACCAACCTCTAGGAAATATGGTCGGGCATTCGCTGGAAATTCTGGAATGTATTGATGTCCTCAAAGGCAAAGGGCCTAAGGATGTCACTGAACTTTCTTTAATCCTTGCCGCACATATGATTCATCTAGCAGGTCAGGCCAAGACTTTTAACAAGGCCTTAAAGATGGCCAAAGCTTCAGTTAAAGATGGCACTGCTCTGGCAAAATTTAAAGAATTAATTGAAAACCAAGGTGGCGATAGTAAAGTCTTAAACGACTCAAGCCTATTAGATATTGCACCTGAAAGAACTCAAGTGCTAGCACCCACAGATGGCTATATAAAGTCCTATCAGAACGATCAAATAGGCTTTCTGTGTACTGAACTAGGTGGTGGAAGAAAAGTTAAAACCGATATTATTGATTTTGGAGTCGGATTTGAGTTTCATAAAAACCTGGGAGATAAAGTTAAGAAGGGAGAGGCCATCCTGACCATCTACCACCGAGCAACTCAACAGGAAAAAGTAAAAAATATTATCAATGTATTTTTAAATGACGTAATAAAAATAACAAAACAAAAAGGACAAAAACCTCAATTAGTTTACGAGGTCCTTTCAAATTAAAAAAGGATATTCATGTTTCAAAAAATAAGTGAAACAACTGATTTTATAAAAAGTAAAACAGAGGGACGCTCCCCACAAGTAGGAATTGTGTTAGGCTCTGGTCTTGGCCATATTGCTGACTTAGTTGAAGACAAAATTGAAATTCCATATTCAGAAATTCCTAATTTTCACCAAACTACAGTTGTAGGTCACGCAGGACGCCTGGCAGTAGGAAAAATTGCAGGAGTTGAAGTTGCAGTTTTTCAAGGGCGCTTTCATTATTATGAAGG
>JBFEUX010000417.1:0-1081 GCA_041547255.1 Bacteriovoracaceae bacterium | reverse complement strand
TACGCTAAGGCGTCAGAATTAATTACCGCGTTACTCAAAATGTATAAGGATAATTCATCTAGTTTGACACCACATCCAGTGTACTCCAAGTTTTATTACTCTCATCCCCCAGCAAAAGAGCGAATTGAGTTTCTTAAACAATTTAGTACTTAAGAAGCTTAGCTAATAATAGAATCCATGATGGATTGCTTGAGAAACTCAAAGTGCGGTTCACGATACTTTTCTATTTCATTATGCAGCTCGTGATAACCTCCTTCAACTTTAAATAACTTACAGTTTTTCTCCAGAGTCATAAAATACTTAACTGTAGTCTCATAATCAACGATTGCGTCTGCCATGGCCACAGAACAAAAGAGATCACAGGATACCCGCAACGGCCTTGAAAAAACTTTCTTTCCTTCTGTTAAAATTTCCATAAAAAGTTTTGTGTGAACCTTTAAAATATTGAGAGGATCATTTATATAATTCTCATAAACTCGCGGGTCATGAGATAGTTTTTTAATATCGATCAGCCCTTCTAAGGGTACTGAAACAGGCATGGCCCTCAGATATTCCATCATTCCCGTTGGTACTAGTTTGAAAAACTCTCCAGCAAGCCCTGCCCCTGCACCTGCGGGATTACTTAAAAATACTTTTTCAGGATAACAATCTTGCGTCACATTGTTTTGCATAAAAGAAGATACGATTAGCCCTCCCATGGAATGGCCAAAAAGAACATAACGTTTAAGGCCATAGTCTTCTTTCAAATATTCAATCAACTCGCCCAAATCTGCATTATATTCACTAAAAGAGTCCACATAAGCTCTTTTACCAGTAGATTTACCATGTCCTCTCAAATCGTAAATACAGATATTAAAATACTGAGAGAAAAGATGATGCATATATTGATGCCGTTCACCATGCTCACCTAATCCATGGGTTACGATTAGCCAAACAGGACTACCGTTCTCAACTATATCTAAATGCAGTACTTCTCCGTCTCTTAAATTAATTTTTTTGACTTCACTTATCATTTAATAACCTTTTCTTTTAAAAATATTCACAAAAGCAGGGTTTTTATTTAAAATATTAGCATGTATTG
>JBFEUX010000354.1:0-1984 GCA_041547255.1 Bacteriovoracaceae bacterium | reverse complement strand
AGTTGTTTTTGATAATCTAAGTACCGGCCATTCCCAAGCAGTCCTTGATGCAGAGTTAATTGAAGGCGATTTATCCAATGACAAACTCTTGGAAAAAGTTTTTACTGAACATAAATTTCATGGAGTTATGCATTTTGCAGGATCAATTGTAGTTCCGGAAAGTGTGGAAAAGCCTGAACTATATTATCAAAACAATACTGTAAACTCTTTAAAACTGATTAATCTTTGTCTTCGCTATAATGTTAAAAATTTTATTTTTTCTTCTACTGCTGCTGTTTACGGTATTTTGGATGATGAATTTGCGACAGAGTCAACGCCAACTAATCCGATAAATCCTTATGGTGAGTCAAAGCTTATGACAGAAAAAATGCTAAGGGATATAGCAAATGCTCATAGTGAATTTAACTATGTGGCCCTTAGGTACTTTAATGTTTCAGGTGCCGATTTAGATGGAAAGATTGGACAGGCATTCCCTGGAGCGACCCACTTAATTAAGGTTAACTGTGAAGCTGCGGCTGGTAAGCGGGATAAGACATATATTTTTGGAACTGACTTTGATACGGCCGATGGAACTGGCGTGAGAGATTATATTCACGTGGTAGATCTGGCAAATGCTCATTTAAAAGCTTTAGAATATCTACTTGCCGGTGGTAAATCTGATATTTTTAATTGTGGCTATGGCCATGGTTTTTCAGTTAGAGAAGTGGTCAATGCAGTAAAAGAGATAACGGGTGTAGACTATCCTGTTGAAGAAGCTGGCCGTAGAGCTGGTGACCCGGCTGCCTTAATTTCAAAAGTAGATAAAATAAAATCGGTACTGGCTTGGCATCCAAAATATGATGATTTGAATGTCATTATTAAGTCTGCTTATGAGTGGGAGCAAAGTGATACTCTATCTAAATGGGTTAAGGCCAAAGCATGAAAAAAAAGGCAGTCGTTGTACATTCAGGGGGAATGGATTCCAGTATTTGTTTAGCGCTGGCGATTGAACAATACGGAAAAGAGAATGTACTGGCCATGTCCTTTACCTATGGCCAACGGCATGCCATTGAATTGGATTATGCTGCCAAGATTTGTGAAGACTGGGAAGTTGTCCGGGTGGTTATCGATTTAAATTGTATTAATGAAATCACCGACAATGCCTTAACTAATAAAAATACTGAAATTGAACATAAAAAAGGTAAAGCCCCCAACACTTTGGTGGTGGGAAGAAATGGCCTAATGGCACGGGTAGCCTCCATTCACGCCGAACATCTGGGTGCCGAATGTATTTTTATGGGAGTTATTGAAGTGGAAGAGGCCAATTCTGGCTATCGCGATTGCTCTCGCAAGTATATGGATATCGTGCAAGCGGCCATGCGCATTGATGTTAATAATCCGCTTTTTGAAATTAAAACCCCACTGGTATTTATGACTAAAAAACAGACCATGGATCTAGCTTATCAAATGGGAATTTTACATTATCTAGTGGAAAACACCATTTCTTGTTATGAAGGAATTCCCAAACAGGGTTGTGGTAAATGTCCTGCTTGTAAACTTCGCAATGCAGGCTTACGTGAATTTATAAAAACGAATCCGGATTTTGAGTTTTCTTATAAAGATAAAATTAAATTATAGAACAGTACTAAGGCCGTTTTGGCGAAGACGTAGCAGCATAAAAGAAAAAAAGTATAAGCTCTGACCACAGGTCCTCCTAAAAATAATCCACTTATATTATAGAGAAAATGAGAAAAATTGCTGGGAAATTGAATATTTTACACAGTAATTTGGGGCGGTTAGTAACCAATAAGCTGTTGAAAGTCGTCTAGCGATAGTTTTCCTGAGTAGTATTTATCATCGTCATTAGACATCAGATCGCGGAATAGCTCTTGCTTGGTTTTTTGTAGTACCAATACTTTTTCTTCCACGGAGTCTTTGATGATAGGTCTATAGACAGTAAGCTTATTTTCTTGCCCAATACGGTAAGCTCTATCGATGGCCTGGT
>JBFEUX010000020.1:0-22517 GCA_041547255.1 Bacteriovoracaceae bacterium | reverse complement strand
CCGTTTGATGGGAAGAGGTGATGAGAAGGCTGCTGATAAAGCTGCAGTAGACGCTATGCGTGCTATGTTAGATTCGGTTGACTGTGACGCTACAGTTGTTATTGGTGAAGGGGAAAGAGATGAAGCCCCGATGCTTTATATTGGTGAGAAAGTAGGAAGTGGTAATGGGCCTGAGTTGGAGATTGCAGTTGACCCTCTTGAAGGAACTACAATCTGTGCTCGGGGAGGACATAATTCGATATCAGTTATGGCCATAGGGGAAAAAGGAAATCTAATGCATGCCCCTGACACTTATATGGATAAAATTGCGGTAGGCCCTGAAGCAAAGGGACTTATAGATATCACACAATCGGCGACGGAAAATTTGAAAAGAATTGCCCAAGCTAAGAAGTGTGAAATTGAGGATCTAACAGCAATCGTTTTGGATAGACCTCGTCATCACGATTTGATTGCCGAACTTAGACAGACTGGTTGCCGTATTAATCTTATTGGAGATGGTGATGTTTCTGCTGCGATCGCAACAGCTCTTCCTAATTCAGGTATAGATGTACTATTCGGAATTGGGGCCGCTCCTGAAGGTGTTATCTCTGCAGCAGCTTTACGTTGTTTAGGTGGTGATTTTCAAGGTGTGTTAAAATTTAGAAATGAGGAAGAAAAAGAGCGTGCTCGTAAGATGGGAATTACTGATACTGATAAAGTTTGGCAAATGGAAGAACTTGCCAGCGGTAATGTGATGTTTGTTGCAACAGGTGTTACAGATGGCCCATTACTCGAAGGGGCAAAGTTTAAATCTTGGGGAGCAACAACGCATTCTCTTGTTATGCGAAGTTCATCCGGAACGATTAGACAGATTAGTGCAGAACACCACTTTGATAAAAAACCCGTATATTAAAATAGATAAAAGGAAGTATAGATGGCAGCAAGCGCTGAAAAAACAGTAACCATGCAAGCAACTAAAGAACAAGTACTTAGTGTATTAAAAGATTATGAATCTTATCCTGAATTTATGGATGGGGTTTCCCATGTTGAAGTGATTAGTAGAGAGGGTGATCATGTTAAGGCCAAATACGATCTTAATGTGATTAAAACTTTTTCTTATGTTTTAGATTTAAAAGAAGCTGAGGATGGTATCACTTGGACTTTTGATAGCGGTGATATTTTCAGTATGAATAATGGAGCCTGGGAGCTTAAGGACAATGGGGATGGCACCACTGAAGTAACCTATAAAATAGAAGTCGATATAAAGATTAAAATGCTGGGAACGGGTATGATTACTAAAACACTGGTAAATACCTCATTGCCATCAATGTTAAAGCAAGTAGAAGAGAGAGCAAAAAAAGCTTAGGAGTTCTTATGAGTGATGAGCAAAAAGATGATAAACGCTTATCTGATATTTTTAAGAAAGTCGTGAATACCGGAATTAGTGCCGCATTTATGACAGAAGATGCAGTTAAGGGAATCATTCAGGAACTTCCGATTCCCAAAGAAGTCGTGAATGGCCTTTTGCAAAATGCTAAAAACTCCAAAGAAGAGTTCATTGCTTCTGTAAAAAGTGAATTGAAGCATTATCTTGGACAAATTGATGTCTCCCAAGAGATTGACCGCATTCTTAAAAACTATGATATAGAGGTAAACGCTAAGTTTAGCTTTAAACCTAAAGAGCAAAAGACTAAAAAGACAGCGACTAAAACGAAAAAGTAATGGGCCTTATTGCTGACAATCTAGCACGTATTTCCAGTTCTCTACAGGATGGAACGAAACTTCTTGCAGTTTCTAAAACTCACCCTGCAGACAAAGTTCTGCAAGCCTATGAATGGGGACAAAGAGATTTTGGAGAAAATAAAGTCCAGGATCTTTTAGAAAAATCCCAAGCACTTGTTAACTTACATGATATAAGATGGCATTTTATAGGGCATCTACAATCTAATAAAATTAATCAACTGTTAAAAGTTCCCCACCTGGCAGCTATTCATTCTGTCGATAGTGTCGAGTTACTAAATAAACTAATAAAAAAAGAGGCGACTCAAAAGATAGGGGTATTTCTACAGATAAATACTTCGGGAGAGGAGCAAAAGTCAGGTTTTGCACTAACGAGTGACTTAGCTGAATTAAATGAGGCCATTAATTTACTGCAGTCAGCGAGTTCCTTTTATCTGCAAGGTTTAATGACTATCGGAAAAATTAGAACCCAAGACTTTGAAAAGGACGCCAGAAGCTCATTTAGCGCATTACGCGAGTTAAAGCAAAAACTTGATAAATCTCACTCTCTTAAGTTGGAACTTAGCATGGGGATGAGCCAAGATTATGAAATTGCACAAGAATATGGGACGACTTGGGTTAGAATTGGTACGGATATCTTTGGCCAACGCGAGTGAAAAATTTACAAGTTTTCAAGTTTATTTTGTCATTTTTTAACTATATAACTATCTAAATCCTTATAAGGATTAATTTTTTCAATGATATTAGAGGAATAATTATGAGCGATACCTTAAGAAAAGTACCAGAATTAAGTTTATTGAGTTATGTGCACGGAAACGCTGAACAGCAGGAAGAATTCGTGAACAAGCTTTTCTCTGGAATTAAGGACTATGGTTTTATTATCTTAACTGATCACACTATTTCACCGGAGGTCAGTGAAAAAGGTTATAAGGCAGTTAAAGAATTTTTTACTTTGCCAGAAGAAACGAAGAAAAAATATATATGTAAAGAGGGTGGTGGGCAAAGAGGATACACCCCATTTGGAACGGAACACGCCAAAGATAATCCTCATATGGACCTAAAAGAATTTTGGCATGTGGGAAGGGAAGTTTCTGAAGATCATCCCTACTTTAAATATTATCCTAAAAATGTTTGGCCAACTGAGGTGGCGAACTTTCAAACAGATCTACAGCATTTATACGATGAATTGGATAGGACATCTGCTTATCTTTTAGAAGCCTTAGGCAAGGCCCTAGGTGTTTCTAATGATTATTTTGCCA
Organism: Bacteriovoracaceae bacterium; assembly: GCA_041547255.1. GTDB lineage: Bacteria > Bdellovibrionota > Bacteriovoracia > Bacteriovoracales > Bacteriovoracaceae. The sequence continues at coordinate 19,539 of JBFEUX010000020.1, read as the reverse complement.
AGATGATTGAAATTGGTAATTCAATTCTTCGCCCCATACATTATCCTGCTATTGGGGAAGCTCCTCCTGTTGGCTCAGTGAGAGCGGCAGCTCATGGAGACATCAATCTGATTACCATTTTGATGGGGGCGACAGCTTCCGGTCTACAATTATTAGATCGAGATGGAACCTGGTTAGATGTGGAAACTAAGCCAGGCCAATTAGTGGTCGATGCTGGGGACATGATGAGTCGAATTACTAACGAAGTGATTCCTGCAACCATTCATAGAGTTATTAATCCAGATTCCTCTACTGCTGAAAGGTATTCCATGCCATTTTTCGTGCACCCCCATCCTGAAGCAATGCTTGAGTGTATCCCAAGTTGTGTAGGGGACGGGGCAAAGTATCCACCGATTTCAGCGCATGATTGCTTGATGGAGCGGTTACAAGAAATAGGATTAATGTAATCGTTAGAGCGTTGCTATCTATTTAAAATGTTTTCTAATAATAACACCGGCCCGTCCGGTCACCATGTTTGTGGTTTGATCAACTTGGTTGGCATTTTGTTCTTCTAATCTTATTGAATCAAAAGCACTAACAAATTCGAGCTCATAAAATCGGTCTATGGGAAAAGAAATCGAAAGCTTGGTTGAGGGCATAAGCATTGCGGTTCCAAAGGTTGCTTGTCCTGCTGTTTCACTACGGGATTGGCCAAAACCCATTCCAAGTCCCAGTCCTACTTGACCATTATAAAAATCATCCATGGGATCAAAATAATAGCGTAATTCTATTGTTCCCATAAAGCGCTGATTAATATAGCTGGCCTGAGGTAAATTAAGTACATCGCGATCATAACGAATTCCGTAGGCCATTGACCAAGTAGCGTTAAGTTCATGGCGAAAACTACCTTCAAACATAAAACCGCCTCGTTGCGTATTAACAGTGCTTGCGAGGGAGGTGGACTCGGAAAGCCCTCTACTGAAAGCAAATTGCGCTTCCAGTGAGCGTCTGATATCCAAATATGCATGTCTAAGTAATCTGCGTTTAACTTTCTCTGGGTTAAGGGCCCAAAGAAATGGGCGAGAGTCATACATAGTTAAAATTTCACCGCGTTTAAAAGGGACATCTGTATAATCGTTCAACAATTCCCATTGTACGAACTCCTTAGTCACTGTAAGTGCTTTTGCAATGACAGAAACATTATTGCTAGTGAAAGTTACACGTTTTCCCTCAAATAGTTTGTGATCTTTGCCACTAGTATTTCTTGTAACAAAGGTATGGTTTTCTTTGGAAAGACCTTGGACGATAGTTAGTTCGTACGCAAAAACGTGACTACTTAAAAAAAGAAGTATGCTCAACAATACTTTTGCCATGCTAATATTTTAGCATAGTTTACGGAGACACGTAAGGAATGAGGTAAGTACTTCCTGGACTAGTTTCGTCGGATGTTAGTGTTATGCCACGAATATTTATAAGACCTAGCACTGGAACTGTGTGCGTACTGGCATTTTGATATTGATAGGCCAGTGGTACAAAGTCTCCAATATTTTCATCAGTGGCAGATGATGCCCCAATGGTCCCAATAGTTACGTCTTCTAGGACATCGCCCAGCGCCACAGGTAAGTCCTGGATGGTCGCTGTTGTATCGGTAGTAAGTATCTTCATACATTTATCCAAGTCTTGCTTGGCCGCCGAATCGTAAGCACATTCTGCTGTTGGGTTTAGATCACCAGTGATTTGCCCCATAAAAAGTGTGTTAGGGTGGGTTGCATGGGTACTAGGTAGCACTGTGGCGATCATTAATTGATATTGTTCTACCCCTGCAGTAATATCAAAATTATCCAGACTAGAAGTAAGATCGAAACCTTCATCCAGGTCAATATTTTTGACAGCTCCTGCTAAATCAAAATCTCCTGCAGTTTCATCAACTCGTGCATAGGCAAGGTTTCCATTAATATTAACTCCAACGATAAAGGCAGAGGCGTCAAACTCAGTATCTTCTTTACTAACAGCGACTTTTAATCCAGAAACATTTTGATTTCCAGTTTCGCCGCTAAAAAGATCAGTATTTGATTCAATGACAGTTAAAGTCGTATCAATTTCATAAAGGGCAATTTCGCCGGTATTTGCTTCTTTAGTGGCCAAGATCATTACATCATTGGCATCGAGATCATTGGCGAGCTCTTGGGATTGTACTGTGCTGGCGGCCAAAGAAGTTTTTGTTATGCTGGCATCAGCAATTCTTCGACCCAAAAGTCCTCGTACTATAGATACTTTATTTTTATCTGCTCCAGAAAGATCAACATCAGCAATAGGTAGTTGAAAACGTCCGGCCGTATTATTGACCACAATTTGACCGATAGTGGATGCTCCCACGTCCTGCTGTAAGTAATCACTAGCAGGGGAGCCACTAAGAGTGACGACAGTACTAGAGGCACTGGCCGTTAATCCTTGAAGGGCATATTCTGTTGATGCATTAATGGCCGTCGCAAAAGCAGTTGCCGTTTCAGCTATCGTTGTACAAGAAGCAGCTGGGATACAGAAATCTACACCCGCTTGTAAGGTATAGCTGCTGCCTTGTAGGCCAGTGAAGGTTACTGCCATATTAGTAATATTAGCAGTCGTATCAGTAAAAGTAAGTTCTGTCAGACCACTAGCATTTACGCTAGGTGGATCAATTCCAGGACTGGCCAGTATAATATTATTTGTTAAATCATCATATCCAGTATCAAAGCCAAATTTTCCATCATGAATGAAACCGGTTTTCCCTCCTGAGATATCAATTCTTCTGATATGAACCATGTCTACGCCACTAATAGGCGCCATATAAGCGATATAGAGCGCACCATTAACTTCATCTCCGTCCATACTCAGGTTGGTGACCGCATTACTGGCAAAATTGATATCAGTAGATGCATCAATTACGATGGCCTCCATTTCCTCAGTACCTTGTTCTGTGGATCCACCTTTTGTTCCATCAGCTGAAGTTACAATCTTTTCAATCACTATTTGATGGCCATTGTTTACATAGGCCATATATTTAACTACTGGATCAGTACTTGAAGGGTCTATCCAAACCGCAATTTCACCGTCGGATTGATTAGCAACAGTGTTATCACCATAACTTCGTCCAAGGGTCATATTAGAGAAGACAGTCACATCCCAGGCAGCAGCAGCAACCCCTCCGGAAGTATCTAGACCAGCCGTTTTACAATCATCATTTGTCCCATTAAGAGCAAGCTTATTTGCACCAGCTGCATCTACACCATCATCTCCAAGGCAGAGCTTGAGTTTTACGGCAGTACCGGTTTGATTGGCAAAATCTATTTCTTGGCCTGGTGACCAAACCAAAACTCTCTCAGTCGCACCATTAAGCATAGACCAAGTGGTTCCTCCATCACTTGAAATAAGCCACTGATAGAGAACTGTATTGCCATCTGCTGTTGATGCATCTGTGATGGTACCCGGATCGATAGTAAGAGGAAGGCCAGTAAAAGCAATTAAGCTAGAAGGTACGGCCGGATCAAAATTAGCAGTATTAAACGCAGGATCTGGGTTATTATTATTTACTAATAAAGAAAAGACGGTGTTATCTGTCGCTCCGTCAGCGTCAGTTACCTTTACTTGATAATATACCAAGCCTTGATTGGTAGTGGTAACTTCATCTTCACTTATTTGATAATTAACAGCACTAACTCTAGGGTTGCTATCGTTTGTACTAGTAACTGTTCTGGTTACAATATTTGGAATGAGTGTATTAGTACAAACAATATCATCACACACATTAATAGTGATGGTATGACTGTCTCTTTCTGCATCATCAACACTTACGTGAAATTGAATGATATCTCCTTCACTTACTGCTCCTCCTGCGAGATCTATCGCTACCGCTGGCGTTGCAACAGTAGAAAGATATGAGTAAGTTGGATTGGCCACTAAATCAGCTGCATTGGCGGCAAATTGGTTAACGGCGGTACCTGTATTATAATCATTAACTGTTGAAACTAACCATGTTACGGTGTTTGACTCTTTCGGTGAGGCGGCAGCATAAGGGCTATCAGCATCAGTAACTTTGGCCGTGATTGTATAGCTAAGCCCACTCGGATCAATTTCCCCATTGGTGTCATATGGATTTACCAGTAAAGAACAGGTGTAACGGGTAGTGTTGGTTGTTTCATTGTAATTTTCAAAACAATCCGAGTCAGAAACAGTACTTGTTGCACCATCCAGTAATTCTCCATTAATAAAAAATTCTACTTTAAACTTATCAAAATTAACGGCTGGATCGTAATCATCATCACTAACGTCTATGGTAAGATCAAATTGGTGAAGAGCGGCAGATGCAGATTGAGTCAACTGACATCCAGAATTACTGGTTGTCGTTTCAGTTGTACAGCTAAACTTAGTACCATTAATTGCATCCGTATCGACAATGGTAATCACCGGTGGCGTATTTTCTTGTCTAACTCTTAGTATCCAGTTAAAAGTTTGTAATTGGGTATAACCATTATAGATGGGCATGCCTGTAGTACCTGCATACTTATCATATACTACCGCAGTCATGGTGTGAGACTCACTCACAACCGATTCTGGTAAATTATAGAAGTAGGATGAACCACCACCTGCAAGAATAATATCATTCATACAGTAAGAAGTAGCAGCGGCCGTGAGTTGGTAATTGGTAGCTCCTGGAACATTGACCCCATCGATAAGAAAGTCAACAAAGACACCATCACCACTGACTCCATTAATATCATCAGCTTGTACACATAAGTCCACATTGTCTAAGACGAGGTCTCCATCCACATCGTATTTAAATCCACCGGAACTAATATTCAGTTCATCAATAACAGTGATGGCCTGTCCAGAGTTAGGTGTCGCCGTACTTAATGTCGTCGAGCTTCCCAAAGTAACATTGGCAGTGCCCGGAATAGCATTATTTATTATCCAGGTCGCAGTTGAATAATTAGAACCTGAAACATTTTCGGATAGAATTAACTGTACCGTATAAACATTGGCCCCTGTGTAATAACTTGAAGAACTTGTCGGATCAAAGCTGAAAGCAAGTGCTTGCACTGATCCAGAAAAACTACCACTTTGCCCCGCAATTGCTGACCCATTTACATACCATTGATACTGAACATTCGCGATCAAATCTGGATTTGATGCCGTCGCATTGATGGTCGTTGGTGTACTGGTAGTCGTGGTTGAAAAAGGAGATGCTGTAACTTGGGTAATTGATGGAGTTATATCCGTGATGACATTTATACTCCAGCTTCTCGAGTTAAAAACGGTTGAGCCGTCTGAGCTTAATAACAACACTTCCATAATATAAGTACCAGCTGCAAAGCTAGTGTGATTAAAAGTCATGGAAAGACCTGTTCCTAGCAGAGTTGTACTTCCATTAGGCAGGGTTAAATTCCAGCGTATCTGATAGCCATTGTTAAAAGGATCAGACACAGTAACCGTATGGGTTTTGGATGGATCAGAAGTGGAAATACTATAAGAGCTGGCCGGAGTAATATTAGCAATTGTGACTGTGGTGCTATTAGCACCTAAAGTGGCCACACATTTTCTTTGAGTCGCATCAAATGCCTCGTTTTGAGCACATTGAGTTGTTTTCTCCTGTGGCAGACAAGAGGCGAGTAGCGCAGTTATAATAAGATAAATGACATTCAAGTTTTTCACATTAAATTCCTAATTCCCTAGGTCTCTTATCGGGACTTCCTGACAGAATCTTAAAGATTTCTTGAGCAGTGTTCTTATTATCTCATAAATTGAAAAAAACGAGGGGATTCAAGGGGTTACAGCGATATTTAGCAGAATGCTGGCCATAATTGTTGGCAAAAAGGGCCAGTTAAGTAGTGAGATTAATTATTAAAGGAACCAACAATTCCACAACTTGATTCCACATCAGTGGTGACAGTTCCCCCAGCACTTAGTGTGATGACATTATTGTCAAGATCTTGTTGGCAATGGACAATTAATTTTTGACCATTAAAATCTATAATCTCTACATCATTAGTATTACCTGCAGAGTGTGGGTAATGCAAAATACTTTCGAATCCTATACTAATATCTATGGTAAATAGATCAGTGGTATTAGTGTTATAGTACACTGTTAATCCGCTGAGGATATTCGTATCATTTATACTATCTCCATCCAGATCACCGGAAATATCATTAGTGATGAGATCGACTCTGCCATCAGCATTTACATCAGCGATATCAAAACTAACATTTTTTGTAGTGTTTTGAAGAGTTAACTGATCTACATTTGTAAATAAACCAGGAAAAGTATTATTTCGATTTTCGTAAACATGAATAGTGTTATTAACACCATCATTTGATAAGACAACCATATCAGGTAAATCATCACCTGTTATATCTTCAAACTGAATTTTGGTAACTTTATCATCAGTAAGAAGCGTTGGTTCATTTGGTAGGTCTAGTCTGGTTTGGCAGGTATTATTAAAATTTGTACCATCACTAGCGATAATACAAATTCTATGTTTCCCATTGGCTTGATCATAATAGGCAATAACAGCATCATTACTACCACTGGCATCTACATCAGCGTAAGTAATCAGATGAATACCACCAGTACCTAGATCGATACCTCCACTAGCATGATTGGCCACATTAACTACGGGCGTTGCTGCAGCTGCTACACTTAACGGAGTCGCTGTAATGCTAAATTGGTTAATGACAACGGCAGTACCACTATCTATAAAAACACCAAAATCTGTTCCTGAATCAGTAGTCATGGGGACAATCCCTCTGGCCATACCTGCTGTAGAAGCTGCGACAGCAGGTGAAGTGGTAGAAGGTGGACTATCTGTAAAAGTATTTTGCACTCTAATATTTGTAGGAGAATTATTACTTGTATAGATAAGTCCTGTTTTAGTGACATCATAATTAATAGGTGCAATTGCTGTAGCATTGAGATTGGTTAGAACAGGCAGAGCTGTTACAGTACCTTGGAATAAACCAGTGGTAGAACTACTTTGAATGTAGATATTAGTTGAGGCTGAGGTGCATGCTCCATCACTAGCTCCATTACCATCAAAGTCATCGCAATCTAGATTTCTGATAATCAGATCTTCATATCCATCAATATTAAAATCGAAATGTGAAATTGCAAATTTGAAAGTGGCCGCACTGGCCCCGTTTGCTTCTATATGGTTTGCCTGCAGTGTAATATCTTCTGATTGACTAATACCTAGACCCGATGCACTTTCTGTGGCCGTGAGGGTAAAACTTCTACGGCCTAACATATTTGTACCTGCAGTATCAATCGTTCCATCACTTGTATTAAAAGTAAAAGGCGTTGGTAAATCAATAAGGTTTGAAAGAGAAAAATTTCCTGTGTGACAAGCATTTAACGCAGGGGTACTGCTATCTCCCGTCGCAGAAGAACTATTAAGTGTTATATGATTTGAACCATCGAAGAGTGTATTCACTGTGGGAAGGTAAGGGGCAGGATAGGGGTCAATATAAAAATTGGGGCCATCATAGTTATGCATGATCGCTCTTACCGTATGCCCATTAGGACTTCCTGAATTATACCCAATAACATCATAAGTGACGGATGTATTAAGTGCACAAGTTGCATTATCATAACTAAAGCTGCAGTCATCTTGTAAAAAAGTAATACCTGCAACACCTGCACCATTGACGTTTGTAGCAACTGAACCTAACCCGGCACTATCAGTAACATAGTTTGCAGCACAGTAGGTTGGACCTCCGCCTTGCAAGATGGCAAGAGCTCCTGTTGCATCAGTGTTTGCGACTTCTCCACCTACATGATTGGCAGTTCCGGTTTGATCTGTTTGAGCTCCTTTAATAATAAAGGCGTTGTTTCCTGAAGTACCGTAACTAAAATTAAGAGCTTTATCATTTACTGTAAGATTAAAATTCGCTGAAATTGGTCCACCAGCTGCATTTGAACCCTGAATTTGAATGGCAACGGGCTGTGGTGCATACTCTCGTGGATTGCTACTATCCATTGTGACACCGGTACCAGCTGTATCTGTAATATCACCACCTGTGGTCGAGCCGGCCCCGCCAGCATCTAATTCAAGATTAAAACGGGCCAATTCAGTTGCTGGGTTTTCTAGGTAGTCTACAATATAACCTGCTGATCCATTGAGTAAGTCATAATCACTAGAGTGAAGAATAACTGTATTATCAATATTGTCCCCAGCGGTTAGAGTAATATTGGTACTGGCACTAGCATCTGTGTAAACTAAATTTAATGGCGCGATATTATTAACAAGTATATTAATGTTCATTGAAAGAGTTCCTAGCGGATTTTTCACTGTAACGGTATAGGCATTGTTTTGATCGTCAGTGTAGATAGGAGTTCCCGAAATAATACCGGTATTGGAGTTAATGGTTAAGCCGGTAGGAAGATCAGGAGTGATGGTAAAGGTTCCGGCAGATCCGGTATAACAAGGAGCTTCACTGCGAGAAGTAAATAAATCAAACACTAAGTTATTTCCAGCGCTGACCCCATTACCACCTAGAGCGGGTACGGTACCACAGTTGGTATCATCATCATTATAAGTTAGATATAAAGGAGCAATCAAAGTATTCGTACTAATGGCAATCGACTCGCTATAAGTTCCCGCATAATTAGTCGCAGTGATGGTATAATACTTAATAGAGGTTTCAACTGTAGGAGTTCCTGAGATCTCACCCGTACTACCATTTAGACTAAGGCCATCAGGTAGTGGTGGGAATACATTATAGCTCGTAGGCACACCACCGACACAAGCAGTATCTCTGGGGGTGGTACTTTCATGGCAAGGTAAGATACTTACCGGATAGCCACTTTGAAAATTATATTGATTTGTATCTGCATCATACAGAGGATCCGGAGTAGGGATATGATAACCTAACATGGTAGGGGTTAATATATCTAAAGCAATTTGAAAAGTTTGTTCTGTGATAATTAAGTTAGCACCTAGTTCACTATCGTTTTTGGCCTGCACGGTAAAACTTTGCGCGCTTATGGGAGTTGTCGAACTCACCATCCCGGTAATCTCTCCATTGTATGGGTTGACGGCAAGCCCTGGAAGCGAGGCCAGTAAAGTTAAGCCTCCTGCGAGTGTGTATTGATCAGGGTTTCCAGCGCCTCCAATCATATTAGGTATAATTCCTTGTGGTTTATTTACATCGATCCAAGTATAACCGGCCCCTAAACCTGTACAATAAGCTTCATCTGTTGCAGCACCCACTTGAAAGGTAGGTAGCCCTGTCGCATCGACTCGACAAAAATTAGATACAGGTATATCAGCATAAACTGTTGTAAGAGCTGGGTAGCCTAAGGTATTACCTTCAGGATAGTCTCCCACGACATTGATGGTAAGAGGTGTGCTAATGGTATTGTTTGGGGCCACACCTAAAGTTGTATCTATCGTTATAGGGTAAGAGCCAATTGGGTCAGATGTTGTGCCATAAATTGTTCCAGTCGTTGTATTTACAGTAATGCCTGTGGGGCAGCCAGTACAGGCATAGGTAATAGGGTAACCACCAGAGTAGCTGTCTATGGCCAGGGGAGTAATGGCCTGTCCCTGCTGTGCTTGAATTACTGAGGTAGGATATGTCAAACTGATCGCCGGGTGTTGCACATCTAGAGTGATGGCAAGTGAGCTCGAACCTGCAGTGTTGTATGCAGTTACGGTATAACTAGTTAATCCATTATCTGCAGTAGGTGTACCACTAATGACCCCAGTACTTGTATCCAGGGTGATCCCCGCTGGTAGGTTGGGAAAAATAGAATAATTAACCTGGTCAGGAGTATTACTAAGTGTAGGTGACATGCTAGTCATGGCGTTTGGTATATTAACTGTCTGAGCATCGTTCGAATAAGACAGGAGAGCTGGCGCTACATCGTTTATTTGAATGACAACTGTGGTGCTGGCCGAGCCCGTCGAGCTACTGGCCGTAATAGTATATTCCGCAGAACCTACTGCAGTTGCTGTTCCTGAGATATCACCGGTGAGAGGATCAATATTGAATCCACTAGGCAGGCTTGGATCTGCTGTGATGCTAGTAGGAGTCCCTCCAGTTATGGTGGCTGCTTCAGTATGGGCAACTCCCAAGCTGTAGTTTAAAATGGTGTATTGATAATGAATTTTTTTAGGTGGTTCAGCAAGAACGCTTATTGTGACATTTGCAAACTTGGTGCTTCCATCACTGGCCGTGCCCTCAACTAAAAATGGGGTTGCTGGATAGACCTCTGTTGGCGTTCCAGATATTTCTCCAGAAATGCTGTTAAAGGAAAGTCCTGCAGGTAGGCTTGGAGTTATTTGATAATGACTAAAATCTTCACTGGGGATAAGACTTGCCGCAGTGGTATTTTCAATAAGCTCAATGCTTTCGAAATTGTACTCAAAAGTTTGCGAGCTGGCAGAGTTAGCATCTAGCTCACCATCGATAGCTGTTTTCTCCTGTACATTACAGGAACTCATGACGAGTAAAGAAAAAAATGTAAATACCAAACCTAAAAACTTCATCTTAATCTCATTTCGGCAATTTCTGCCTAACAATTAACTATTTTAAGCTCTAAATAAGTTTTAAGATCAAGTATAAGTATTTTCAGTATCTTAGCTTGGCTTCGTTCAGGCTTTTGCAAAAGAGTGCCATATTTATTTGACGGTTATTTTAGGCATTTATACACTTTAAGTAGCTGAATATTTGGAGGCTTAATGCTTAAACTTTTCTCCCAAAAATTATCGACACAAAACTACAACTCAGGAAAAATTATTGCCTTAATGAACCAAAAAGGTGGAGTTGGAAAGACTACTATGGCCTATAATGTGGCCCATGCTTTAAATGCCAAGGGAAAGCGGGTTCTCTGTATAGACATGGATCCTCAGTTTAATTTTTCCCTTTTGTTTGGAGATACCCCACAGCGAAACAAAGCGAATATCTATCATTTATTAGTGAATTCGGTAAGGGAGTTAAAATCACTGCACACGCCCACTCTTATATCTGATGTGATAATTAAAACAGAAAAAGGCATCGATATGATTCCTTCTGGCCAAGAGCTTTCAGGCTTTGAATTAACTGTGGCCGGAATTAATGCCCCCAGACAATTAATTTTAAGAAAGTTTATTGAGAAAAATAATCTTTTAGATTATTACGATTATATCGTGATTGATGGGCCACCGACTTTGGGACTTTTAGTGGTAAATATTTTATGTGCCAGTAACGGTGTGCTCTTTCCGTTTATCCCTGATGCTTTTAGTGAGCAGGGACTTAAAAATATTCGAGAAGTTTTATTGGATATAGAAGACATGGGAATCGTTGAACCCCCTAAAATTTTAGGTTATATTCCAAATTTATTTGAAGGTAGACGTAAAAAAAGCCGAGAAGATTTTGAACATATCCGTGATGAGTTTACAGATGGTGAAATCTTTAGCCCATTTCTAAATCGAGCTCATTTTGCGAGGTCTATGGCCAGTAAGAAATCTGTGTTTGATTATGAGGCCAGCGATTACAAAGATCTACAAGGGCAGTTTTTAGATGTAGTGGCATCGGTAGAGCAGCAATTAGGAAATTAAACATGAAAAATAAAAATCCTTTGTATGTAGTAAAAAAAGATTATGTTGAGGAGGCTCAGGGAGTGTTGGATCTTATTATTAAAAAATTAAATCTCACGCCTATTATTGAGTTCCTGATGGCCCTTATAAAAATGTTATTGGAGAACGTAAAATCTTATGCAGCCTTTGAGGCCATCTCGGATACAGTGGAAGATATTTTTAATCGTATTGAACTTTTTCGAAAGTTCTCTATCTAGTCAGCTTAGATTTTAAATCAGGAAATTGCATTAAAAAACAAGTGTTGGGGGATTCGGGGCACAAATGAATTTTTCCGGCATGGTTTTCTATAATTTGTTTAATAATACTCATCCCCAGGCCAGAACCTTCACCTTCTTTTTTAGTTGTGTATTGTCTATCAAACATCCTCTCAGCAACCTCCAAGGCCACACCTGAACCGGAATCAGTAAAAGAGATATAAATGATATTATTCTCTTCATAAGCTTTTATTTTTATCCACTGATCAGCTAAATCTTTAATAGCATCAATCGAATTATTGATTAGGTTCATAAACACTTGGGCAAACTGAATTTCTTTTCCATAAAGTTCATATGTGTCACTTACTTCAATATATATATGGTCTTGTAAACCGATCTGTCTGATTCTGGCTTCCATAAGAGTAAGTGAAAAATGAATGGCATCTTTTAATTTAAATCTCGTATTTATTATTTGAGTATCATTTGCGATAAAGCGTTTGAAATTGGAGAGTAATCGGTTTAAGAAACCCAGCTGTCTTTTAGAAATATTCAGCATTTCCTTAAGCACTGTAGGGTTTGGTTTTTCTTTATTTAACTCTATGTCCATGAGTTCCAAAGCATTACTCACATTATGGGAAGGGTTAATTAAGTCGTGAGTGAGTTGAGCTGTATTAAGACCAATATTAGAATATTTGGACATGTTTAGCAGATCTAATTTTAAATCATGATGGGTCTTACTTAGGTCCATCTGCGCTTTAAAGGTCATGCGGATTACCTCTAAAAGGTTAGAAAGGAAAAATATGGGAATGGTGTATTTAAATTCGGGTAAAGTGACGATCAATACATCAGCGCTTACCGCAATAAGACTTATTGTCATCCCTGCCTTGAGCATTAGTTCGCGACGTTTTTGCTTCTTTACAAAATTAAAAAAATAAACGATTGCATAAAGCTGAATCACTAAACAAGTCAGAGTCAGGATCAGTCCCAGAGGAGTGATAACCAGATCTTTTATTGAAGCCAATACAAAGATATTTTTTGTTATGACTTGTCCTTCTGCGATGAGAAAGCTTTTGTTAAATAAGATAAAGTTAAAAAAGTTTATAACGGCTAGAGCGACACTTGAATAGATAAAATAGAGCATGTATTTAAAGCGTTTAGACTCATCTTGCAGATAGTTTTTTACAGCGTTGATATAAAACGCCACACTTAGCATTCCTAAGCTCCAGCCAAAGTGCCCTAGCATAATATTAAATTTAAGGGTAGGTCCTGTATATTGTATGAATATTATTAGGGCATAAGCGGCTGAACTTAGCGCTAATAAGGTGTAAGGCTTGGTTGAATAGCTTAGTTTTCCAGCCTTGTTAAAAGCGATATTACACACGGCCTGCTGCAGATAAATAACCACAGCGCCAATTAGAGAGTATTTATAAACACTCAGTATAAGCATATCGTGCATTGTATGTCCTATGTGTATTCTGTATAGAATAATACCGTGTAATTAAAAAAAAGAACAGAAAATAATTCATATGAAATAGCTTATAAACTTAAATTTTGTAAAGAAAGCTTATTTTAAGTACTTATCGTTGTCGCCTACGTCTAGGAGCAGCCGCTTTAGTCTTAATTTCGTCAAAGTACAGTGTTTCCAGATCCTTGATTTCTTCCTGCTTAGTGATTTCTCGCTGGCGAATGGGTTTAGCTGTATTTGCTTGAGTTTTTTGTACTTGTTTTTGAGGCAGTAGCTGTTTTTTTATAAGTTTTAAATCGGCTTGTATCCGGGAAGAGTCATAGGCCATGGCCATATTAGTAACGATAAAAAAGAACAATATTTTCATTATAATTCTCATAGCTTAAATTCTATGCTAAACAGCAGCAAATGAAAAATAACTTAGAAACAAATATTGATCAACTCACTGAGTCATATTTTTATGATTTAGATCCAAAACTGATTGCCGATCGTCCTGTTGCTGGTAGGCATCACTCTAAATTAATGATTTATAATGCCCAGACAGGCGAGATCACACATACCTATTTTAAGCACCTTGCTGAATTTTTAAATCAAAAACAAATGCTAGTGCTAAATCAGTCCAAGGTATTTCCTTGTAGATTATTAGGTGAAAAAACTAGTGGGGGAAAGGTAGAAGTCTTTTTGCTTTCACTTATCCATAAAGATGGAAAGTATCCGGCGATGATTCGCTCTAATGGAAAAAAGCGTATTGGTGATGAATATAAATTTGGTGAACTCAGCGCAAAGATTGAAGATCGATCCGCTGAGGGTGATTTCTATATTAGTTTTAATAAAAATGAATCAGAGCTACTATCTATGTTAGAGCAGACAGCACATATACCGATCCCACCCTATATCCGAGATGGTATTGCTGATGCCCAGGATCTTGAGGATTATCAAACTCTTTATGCTAAGGAAACTGGTTCTGTTGCTGCTCCTACTGCGGGACTGCATTTCACAAATGAAGTCTTTAGGGATTTAGAGCTTAAAGGGATTAATAAAGCCTTTGTTACCCTACATGTAGGAGCGGGTACTTTTAAACCAGTGACAGCTGAAAACATTTTAGAACATAAAATGCATAGCGAGTATTTTGATATTGATCAGCAAGATCTCGCTAAAATTAATTCAGGTAAAGAAATTATTGCTGTGGGGACTACCAGCCTAAGAGTTCTTGAGAGTTGTTGGCATGAGGGCAAAATAGAATTACCAAAAAAAGACAAACCTTATAGTACTGATATTTTTCTCTATCCGGGAAAACCAGTACATTCGATAAAAGGTCTTTTGACAAACTTTCATTTGCCTAAGTCAACTTTACTTATGTTAGTTAGTGCAATTGTAGGAAGGGAAAAAACACTAGAGTTATATGAGATTGCAAAACACAATGATTATCGCTTTTTCTCCTATGGAGATGCGATGTTAATATTAAGGTAAGATATGCAAGAGATATTTACATTAGAAGCACAGTCAGGACAGGCCAGAGCAGGTGAAATTGTAACAGCTCATGGAGTTATCCAGACACCTATTTTTATGCCGGTGGGAACCAGGGCCTCTGTGAAAGGGATGTGGCAAGAAGACTTAGAGGAACTAGAGGCCCAAATTATTCTAGGTAATACCTATCATCTTTATTTACGTCCCGGACATGAGTTAATTGCAAAAATGGGAGGCTTACATAAATTTATGAGTTGGGATCGTCCTATCCTTACTGACTCAGGTGGTTTTCAAGTTTTCTCTTTAAGTGATTTAAATAAAGTAACGGAAGAAGGTGTGAAGTTTCAATCTCATATCGATGGCAGCTATCATATGCTATCACCGGAAAAATCAATGGAAATTCAAAAGGCCCTTGGATCTGATATTGTGATGATATTTGATGAATGCCCTAAGCTTCCTGCGACCAAGGAAACTTTACGCGAGTCTATGGAATTAACTCTTCGCTGGGCAAAACGCTGCAAGGAATATGAATTGCAAGAACATCAAAACCTATTTTCTATTATTCAAGGTGGTCTATATGAAGACCTGCGTGAAGAATGCATGGAAAGATTAATGGAAATGGACTTTCCTGGTTACGCCCTTGGAGGTCTTAGTGTAGGAGAGAAAAACGAAGAGATGGTTTCCTTTTTAAATTCGTTTGCTCCCAAAATGCCTAAGCATAAACCTCGCTATTTGATGGGGGTGGGTAAGCCAATTGATATCCTTAACGGGATTCGCGCTGGGATTGATATGTTTGATTGTGTACTGCCTACCCGTAATGCTCGTAATGGCCAGTTTCTAACCAAACATGGCCCCTTAAATATTAAAAACCAAAGATTCACAGAAGATGAATTGCCAGCAGACCCAGACTGTGAGTGTAAGGTGTGTTCGCGTTATTCCCGTTCTTACATTCGCCATTTAACTATGGTAGGTGAGTATTTAGCTGGTCAGTTAGCAACCTTTCATAATATTCATTTTTATTTAAAAATGGTTAGGGATGCAAGACAGGCCATTTTTGAAGATCGTTTTGAAGATTTTTATCAGCAGTTTGTAAAAGACTATACATCCAATAAATGGAAGTAGTTCGTTTTCTACTAGAAAGAGAAAGCACC
The DNA here is from genome assembly GCA_041547255.1 of Bacteriovoracaceae bacterium. Taxonomy (GTDB): domain Bacteria; phylum Bdellovibrionota; class Bacteriovoracia; order Bacteriovoracales; family Bacteriovoracaceae. Next base: position 3,671 of record JBFEUX010000020.1, on the reverse strand, counting down.
ACCAATACCAACTCTTTGAATTAAAAGTTCTGACTCACCTGAGAATGAATGTCGCTTGAGAAAGATACTGGCAGAAAGTCTTTGAGTTATAGGTAGGGCAGCAAACAGAATAAATTTCATACCCTTAAAAGGAATGGTCCCAGAAGTAGCACTCCATACAGATTTACTGACAGAGAATTTTGTTAAAACCCTTTTGTTTTTAATGGCAAAAAGCTTGGATACACCAAGTGTAACATATAAGAGCTGGTTGCTAACAATCCCTAACTTTCCTTCAGTAGGAACTTTTGAAATATCGTATGAGCTTAATTTCTCATAATCAAATCCTGTATAAAGACTTGCTGGCCAACCTTTATTTATATATTCTGCGTAAGAGGTAATTCCAATTTCAGGGGGGATATCAGTGTCAATATTTTCATAACTGGCCCTATCAATTAGCGAAAAATAAAAACTACCGGAATACATTAAATGTTTTAATTCCGGATCAAATCGTCTAAAAGTACTGACTCCCAAGGTTAGTGGCGAGTCTTGAGATTGGTCTAAGTAGATATCGTGTGCAGTATATGATTCATTTAAGGTACCAGAAGATGTTACGAAAAAGACTGAGTTCTTGTAACGATTACCTTTGTTGGCATATCGTCTTTTGTACTCCCGTAATCTTTTATAATCCACATATTTTTTGTAGATATATAAATTAACTTCTTCATCTTCAGGAATTTCATTCCAGTCTTTGATATGTTTATTCTGTTTCTTACCTTTGGTGTATATATAGGTTTTGTCATTTTTGGGGATTCTGGCATAGTCGACTTTGATATGGTTGATGAGCTTGTCTAAGGATTCTGTACGCAACATTCCTAGTCTTAGGCGCACCATTATGGAGTTTCTCCTGTTTAGTTCCCTGGCCTTTTGCGCCATTAAGGCTGCGAGCATTTGGTTGTAGCGTAAGAACTTTTCGGGGTCGATATACTCTGAAAACATATAAAATTTTATCTTAGTTCCCGCTGGGATATTATTCCAGTCTTTGATATCACCGTTTCTGTCTTTGGTGACTTCATACATCTTATGATTTTTTGCGATATTGATTTCGGCTTTTTTGAAAAAGTCGGAGAGTGCATAAAGATTGGTCTTCTGATTGGTGTAAATTGGTATTTTAACAATCTTATGTTCTATTTTTGGTGGAGTCTTTTTCGCTACAATATCAATAGGCTTGTTTTTAATTTTATTAGATTTGCTTTTCGTTTTTGCAGATCTTCTTTTCTTTTTTACTGACTTGCTTTTCTTCTTTGTTGACTTGCTTTTCTTCTTTGTTGACTTGCTTTTCTTCTTTTTAGATTTACTACTAGTTTTTGTGGACTTAGTTTTAGTCACAGTAGACTTATTGGCCTGCGAAAAACTACTAGAGTAATTTGCAAGAAAAAGTGTTAAGACTAATATAAGTCTAAAGATCATACTGGTAACTCATCTTTGTTTAGTAAATTCCATTATAATTATCACCTAAAACCTCTAAGTTGTTAATTTTAAAAATTTTTTCCTACTTAATAGCTCTTAATTGTTGAATAAGTTGATTTGGCTAGTCAGTTATAAGGTTTTGCTAAATATAAATTATTTGAATAGACGGATAAGGAGCTGATGGGATACACTCGCCGGCATAAAAAAAGGAGAATACTATGTTAATTGCATTATTAATAGCAAGTGCCCAAGCTCAAGAAGCTTCAGCACCGGCCCAGGCCCAACAAAACCCGATGATGAGTATGATTCCACTCGTTTTAGTGTTTATGGTGTTTTATTTTTTAATGATTCGACCTCAGAAAAAGAGATTGGAAGATGAGAAAAAATACATCACATCTCTACAAAAAGGGGAAGAGGTTTATACAAAGTCTGGTATAATTGGAACTGTATATGGGATAACAGACAAAGTGATTACCTTAGAAACTGAAGGTGGAGCTAAGTTAAAAATTTTAAAGTCCCATGTTGGTGGTTCAACTAAGGATATTTTTGAACCAAAAACAACTACTGCTAAAGCTTAAAAAATCTAACTTGAGGATATAGGGTATGTTTGGATTGGGTGTTGGTGAAATTATTGTTATTTTGGTAATAGCGTTAATTTTTATAGGCCCCAAAAAGCTGCCAGAAATAGCCAGAACTATTGGAAAAGGTCTAGGTGAGTTTCAAAATGCTATGCGAGGTATAAATCACTCCATCCAAAACCCTACTCAAGATCACCATCAAAATTCGCATGTTCAGGGCCCACCTCAGCAGGAATTTTATGCTGAAGATGGCCACGAACACGAATACGACCACGATCACGAACATTATCATGACCATGATCACTTTCACGATCACGATTTAGCAGATGAAAATGAGTCTTCTGAGTCTGATGTTGCTGAACAAATAGCGCAGAGCGAAGATAAATCAAAAAATTAATTATTAAAGCCGATTGCTCAAATGTTTAAAATTGTTTAGACTTTTACGGATATTTTAATATTCCAATTCTAAGCAAAGGTTAAATAAATGAATCGCAGTTGGTGGTATCGCTTTAGTTTTTTTCTTTTTATTGCTTTAATTTCTATTGCCGCAATAATTCCTACCGTTTTTAATTTTGATCCTGAAAAAAGCTCTTTTCCGGTTAAGTCTAAGATCAATTTGGGACTAGACCTGCAAGGTGGCTTGTACATGGTACTGGGGATTGATTTTAAGAAAGTTTACGCTGATGAAGTTAAGAACTATATGAGTAAAATTCAAAGTACTCTAAAGGATGAAGGAATAGTAAGTACTATTGGAGAGCTTAAGGTTATTGATCCTTTGGATCCAGCTCATTCAATCAAGATTACTAATATGGGGCAGCTTGAAAGTGCGAAGGAAGTAATTAAGAAGTATTATGCTTACCCATTAAGGCTTACTGGTGAGCAGGGAGATGAGTTAAGCTATTCTCTGGGACGCGAGTTTAGACTTGAGATAGAAACGAATTCGGTAAAAAAATCAATTGAGGTTATTAGAAACAGAATTGATGAATTTGGGGTTACCGAGCCAGAAATTGTAAGCATGGGATCTGATAGAATTGTTGTTCAGTTACCTGGGGTAAAAGATATTGATAGAGCAAAGTCACTTATTGGTAAAACGGCAAAATTGGAGTTTAAAATTGTACATGACGAGCTTGCCAGCTTTTCAAGTGGACAAATACCTGCTCCTCTTCAAAAGTTAATGGAAGATGCTAAGGCGGCTGGTATTGTATATAAAAGAGGAGAGCGCTTCTCTGATTATGTCGCGAAAATGAATAAATTATATAAGGAGTTACCTAAGGGCCATGAACTTGTTTTCGAGAAAATCTTAAACCCTACTACTAATGAAGTAGAGCAACTACTTCCTTATGTCGTTGAATCTGCCACAAATCTAACAGGGGAGTCTTTACAAGATGCAACTGTAAGAATTAATCAAGAAGATAACCAGCCTTATGTTGGGCTTACTTTTAAGTCTGCAGGGGCCATTGAATTTGAGAAAGTTACTGGTGACAATGTCAATCGTCGTATGGCCATTATCCTGGATGGAAACGTTTACTCAGCACCTAATATTCAACAAAGAATTGGCGGAGGGAATGCTCAAATTACTTTAGGCGCTGGTGATTATAATACTCTTTTAAAAGAGGCGAGAGATTTATCTCTTGTTCTAAGAGCTGG